>CAZENS010000008.1:25668-27445 GCA_964513905.1 uncultured Candidatus Saccharibacteria bacterium
ATAAAGTCGGGCAACGAAAAGGCGATCGGCTACCTAGTTGGTCAAGTGATGAAGCGATCTAAAGGTCAGGCAAATCCTGCCATGGCAACGGATATAATCAAGCAAAAGATAGGCTAATTTGCGTAGCTAAGGAGTGAATGGCGAGTTTGCCATTCATCTCTTGCCTACGCTACAATAAAGATGGCATGTTGCCGATACAACCTAACAAGGGGGATGATGAAAAAACCAACCAAAGCTATTATTTGTGCAGCCGGACTCGGGACTCGATTTTTGCCGCAAACAAAAGCTATGCCAAAAGAAATGCTGCCAATTATTGATCGGCCAGTGATTCAGCTTATCGTTGAAGAAGCAGTGGCGGCCGGTGTGACAGAAATTATTGTCGTAACGGGATCTACTAAGCGGGCAATTGAAGACCACTTTGATCGTAGCGACGAGCTAGAAGCCGAACTACGTGAAAAGGGTAAAAACGATAAGGCTGATCAAATTAAAGCAATTGCCGAAATGGCTAACTTTGTATACGTACGCCAAAAGGGAGTTCCAAAAGGAAATGCTCGCCCAGTATTGAATGCGCAACACTTGATTGATGACGACGAGCCGTTTTTTGTTTTCTTTGCAGATGATTTCTTCCGAGCGGAAGTGCCACGTGCGGTGCAGCTGCTTGAGGCGCATCAGGCAACAGGAAAATCGGTTATATCTTTGATTGAGGTTGATAAGAAAGACGCTGATAAATACGGTATGGCGGCCATAAAGAAGAAAAAGGCCAACGGCGCATATGAACTTACGCAACTGATTGAAAAACCTGGCGAAAAAGATGCTCCAAGTAACCTTGCGAGTATTGGTGGTTATTTGCTTACGCCAGATATTCTGCCAATTATTGCTAAAGAAAAAGTTGATAAAAATGGCGAAATAACACTAGCAGATAGCATTAATGAGTTAGCGCAGTCAGATAAGGTATACGGAAGGATTATTGACGGCGTTTGGCACGATACTGGTGATCAGTTGAAATACATAAAAGCAGTGGTAGATGTTGCGCTTGAGAGTGGCGAATACGGAGAAGAGCTTCATCAATACCTTATAGAAAGGCTTACGTAAATGGACGGAGCAGCGGGCGTACTTGTGATTTTATTATCTGTTATATTACTAATATTTTTAGTTTTACTTAGCTTGTTGATTGTGCTTTTGATACGAATTAGTCGGCAAATTAAGCATATTGCAGATGACGCAGAGAAGACAGTCGGGGGAATTGGTAGCGCTATTTCTGGCGCTGGGCAGTTTACGAAATCAATGGTGGCTGTTAAAATAATAAGAGGATTATTGAAGCGACGTAAAGGAGGATCTAATGTCAAAGGGAAGTAAATTCGCACTTGGTGCAATCATCGGAGCCGTATCAGGAGTAATTGCTGGAATATTGACTGCTCCAAAGAGCGGAAAAGAAACTCGAGCAGATATTAAGAAGAAGGCCGAAGATATGAAAGAGCAGGCGATCGATAAGTCTGACGAAATTCGAGATAAGGCCGAGGCAAAGGCAAAAGAACTAGAAGTGAAGGCGAAAGAAGTTCGCACTTCTGCTGAAAATAAAGTTCGCCAAATTAAAGAAGAAGTCGAAAAAAAGACACGCCGTTAGTTGGCGCCTGCTATTACTGCAAATTATAAACATACCCAAGCTATTATTGCTTGGGTATTTTGTTTGCAATTGAAATACCCCACCAGCAACGCTCGCTATCTGGGCTCGAATGCCTTAGTGGCATGAGCGCTCTTGACGCGGTATTTCGTTGGT
>CAZENS010000008.1:27545-29216 GCA_964513905.1 uncultured Candidatus Saccharibacteria bacterium
CTCCTAATGTACGTCTTCACGGTGTTATGAAGATACATATATATTATCATAAACAATATAAAATGTCAATATATAAATGGTAAAAAGTTATGATTTCTTTTATGGATAGTTCATAGCCTGAATTCAAAACTGCTACATGATATACTAGGTGTAGTATATGGGAGCGGTACAGGCAGAAACCAAAAGTGATATTGGGCGTGATTTAAAGGCGTCGGATTATGTTCATTTGCATAATCATACGCACCATAGTCTTTTAGACGGTCTAACGAAAATTCCTGATCTTGTAAATGCGGTCAAGGACATGGGAATGGAGGCGGTGGCTATGACCGATCACGGCACAATGAGTGGCACGATTGAGTTTTATAAAGCCGCCAAAAAAGCTGGCATAAAGCCGGTTATTGGCATGGAGGCGTATGTTGCCTCCCGGGGTCGTGCCGATAGAGATCCGCAAAAAGATAAGGCGCGCTACCACCTTATTTTGCTTGCGATGAACGATGTTGGGTATCGTAATTTAATGAAACTTTCGACGATTGCGAACCTAGAGGGAATGTATTACAAGCCGAGGATTGATCATGAGGTGATCGAGAAATATAACGAAGGCTTAATTGCAATGAGTGCTTGTGCGAGTGGTGAGCTGGGTGAACAGTTGCGGGTCGGCAACTACGAAGAAGCCAAGCGAATTGCAAGCTGGTATAAAAGTATTTTTGGCGATCGTTATTATTTAGAGCTACAAGATCATGGTCACCCAGATTGTCCAAGCAAATGGGATGTTCAGGTAGGAATTAATGCTCATTTGGAAAAGCTGAGTGAGGAGCTTGATATTGAGTGTGTGGTAAGTAGCGACGGGCATTATTTAAATCACGCCGATCAAGATGCGCACGAGATATTGCTATGTGTTGGAACGGGTTCGTATTTGAGTGATGAAAAGCGAATGAGCCTGAAGGATTTTGAGTTACACGTTACAGAGCCGCAAGATATTATTGATCGATGGAGCAAGACTAACCCGAAGGCAGTTGCAAATACGAAAATAATTGCTGATCGATGCAATGTAGAGATTGAGCTTGGCGGAATCTTGATTCCAAAATTTCCTACGCCTAATGGTGAAAGCGAGAAGAAGTACTTGGATCACCTTGTGTATACGGGAATGGCAGTACGGTATGCTGGCAAGACGCAAGAAGAAGCTGTAGACATGACAGACGAAGACATCCGTGCACTACTTTCGAGTGAGCAACTAGAGCGACTTGATATGGAGTTTGGCGTTTTGGATAATATGGGGTATAACGGCTATTTTTTGATTGTCCAGGACTTTATTAATTGGGGGAAATCAAAGGGGATTATTTTTGGTCCTGGCCGAGGAAGTGCGGCCGGTTCGATTATTGCTTATGCGCTGAATATCACCGATTTAGATCCGCTAAAATACGATTTGCTTTTTGAGCGGTTCTTAAACCCAGATCGTATTTCTATGCCCGATATTGATATCGATATTCAAGATACACGGCGCAATGAAGTGATTGAATATTGCGCAGATAAATATGGCTCTGAGCGAGTTGCTAATATCTGTACGTTCGGCACAATGGCTGCGCGCGGCTCTGTTCGAGACGTGGCGAGGGTGCTGCAGGTGCCATACGGCGAGAGTGATAGACTTGCCAAGATGATCCCACCTCCGGTGCA
>CAZENS010000008.1:29316-31284 GCA_964513905.1 uncultured Candidatus Saccharibacteria bacterium
AGGTGCCATACGGCGAGAGTGATAGACTTGCCAAGATGATCCCACCTCCGGTGCAAGGCAGACACGTGCCAATTAAAAAGTCGCTTGTTGATGACGCAGACTTAAAAAAGGAATACGAAACTAACCCGACCGCAAAAACGGTATATGACTTTGCTGCACAACTTGAGGGTACGATTCGCTCACATGGTGTGCATGCAGCTGGCGTGGTGATTGCACCTGATGATTTGGTAAAGTTTGTGCCGCTTGAAATGGCGCAAAAAGGCGTGGTTGCGACGCAATATCCAATGGGCCCGGTTGAAGAGCTTGGGCTACTAAAAATGGACTTTTTGGGTCTTTCTAACCTTACGATTATTAATAACGCACTGAGGATTATTCGTAAGGTAAATAAGGTTGAAATTGATTTATCAAAGATAGCGCTTGATGATGAAAAAACCTACGAGCTGTTCCAAAGGGGTGATACAACTGGCGTATTTCAGCTTGAATCGGCCGGCATGAAACGATACTTGCGGGAGCTTCGGCCGAGTGTCTTTGAGGACATTATCGCGATGGTGGCACTGTATCGACCTGGCCCAATGCAATTTATTGACTCGTTTATTAAGCGAAAACATGGCGAAGAAGAGATCACCTATCTGCATCCAGGGCTAAAAAGTTCGTTGGAAAATACATACGGAATCCTTATTTATCAGGAGCAGTTCATGCAGATATCGAAGGACTGGGCTGGCTTTACCGGTGGTCAGGCGGATACATTACGAAAAGCAGTTGGTAAAAAACTCATTCATCTTATGAAAGAGGTGAAGCCACAGTTTATTGAGGGTGCTATGAAGGTTGGCGGCGCATCTGAAGAGGTGGCTTCTAAATTCTGGGATCAGCTTGAAGAGTTTGCAAACTATAGCTTTAATAAATCTCACGCAGCGTGCTATGGATTAATTGCCTACTGGACTGCCTATCTGAAGGCGCATTATCCAGAGGCGTTTATGGCTGCGTTAATGACAAGCGACCAGGATGATACCGAGCGCCTAGCGATCGAAATGACAGAGTGTAAGCATATGGGAATTGATGTTCTTGCTCCAGATGTCAATGAATCTTTCGTTGAGTTTGCGGTTGTGCCAGATAAAAAACAAATTCGTTTTGGTATGGCGGCAGTAAAAGGGGTCGGCGTGGGTGCTGTTGAAGAGCTGTTACGAGCACGTGATCTTGATGGCAAGTTTAAGAGCGTTGAAGATTTTGCCAAACGTGTTAGCACCACAAAGTTTAACAAAAAGGCGTGGGAATCATTAATAAAAAGTGGTGGATTTGATAGCATGGGTGATCGATCTGATTTGCTATATAATCTTGAAACGATTCAGTCATTCGCAAGTAAAGTGCAAAAAGAGGCCGCAAGTGGACAGACGGATTTGTTTGGAATGATGGGTGAAGACGCCGCTGCGGTGCAACCATCTGTTTCGCTAACGTCCGCACCAGCTAAGCATACAGAAAAAGAACGTCTTATGTGGGAGCGTGAGTTGATGGGGCTGTATATTAGTGCTCATCCGCTTGATACGTACGAAACATACCTAAATGAACAAACCCAGCCACTAACACAACTCAGTCCAGATTATGACGGCAGGCAGATGACTGTCGGTGGAATTATAACGAGTGTGCGCACAATTATTACAAAAAGCGGAACAAAAATGGCATTCGTTGCACTCGAGGACAAGCTTGGCGAGGGCGAAGTCATCGTGTTTCCTAATTTATACGAGCAGGTTGGTGCAAAACTTGTGCAAGATGCCATAGTGCGAATTAGTGGTAAGAACTCTGCACGTGATCGCGATGGAAATCTTGGAAGCGAGAGCAAGTTGATTGCTGATGAGATTGTGCTGGTTGATGAAAAGGAGATTGAAACGTACGAATCGACAGGCAGAAAGATGGAAGGCCCCAAGGTAAGTAGCAAGGCAAAAAAAGAGCGTAGAGAAGCGTATAAATCTTCAC
>CAZENS010000008.1:31384-36102 GCA_964513905.1 uncultured Candidatus Saccharibacteria bacterium
CCCAAGGTAAGTAGCAAGGCAAAAAAAGAGCGTAGAGAAGCGTATAAATCTTCACGTACTGGCGGAGCAATAGCGAGTAAGCCAAAGGTCGTCGCCGAAAAATCGAGCCCCACATCGTCTCCGCGGCCAGCTCCCGAGGCGCCGCCACAGACGCTTTATGTGAACATAAAAGATCCAGATAATCATACTGCTCTTATGGATTTAAAGCGTGCATGCAAGGCAAATCCTGGTTTGATTGAGGTCGTATTAGTGTTGGGTTCTGAAAAGAAATCTGCAATTCGGTTGCCGTTTAAGGTAGATGATTCTCCGAAGCTATTGAGCAGTTTGGTGAAAAGTCTTGGTGAAGATGCAGTGGTTTTGAAATAGCGGCTACTGGGTGGGATGCAAAGAAAAAACCGCTCTACGTAGGTAGGGCGGTTATTCCTTTCTAGCTAGGAAGGACTCGGCTGAGTCTCGGCTAATCGCTTAATGCGATCAGGTCGGAACCCAGACCAGGTCTCGTCGCCGTTTTCGACGACAGGAGCCTGGAGGTAGCCAAGTGCCATGACGTATTCTCGTGCCCCGTTGTCGACAGTAATATCGACAACCTCGTACGGAATTTCGGCCTTGTCAAGTGCGCGCATGGTTGCACGGCACTGAACGCACGCAGGCTTGGTGTAGACGGTGGTGGTCATTGGAATCGCCTTCTTTCTTGAGAAAGATGTTGCAGTGAAAGGAATGCTAATCAACCCCACGTTTGTGGGAATCTAATGGTATACCCCCTAAAGAGTATGCCGAAGACTCTACCTAATCTTACGGCGGTTGATTCTGACCCTAAGTATAGCGCTTGCGCATAATAAAGGCAAGCTATATTTAGCGGAATTGTGTTGTAATGTCCGCTATATGTGGTGGATAACTTTTAATTATGGCGTAGGTGATACAGTGCGATTCCGGTGGCAACACTAACGTTAAACGACTCTTTTTTGCCATACATTGGTATCTCGATAATAGTTGAACAGTGTGCTAGGAGTGCTGGGTCTATGCCGTCAACCTCTTCTCCAATAAGGAGCGCAACTTGTGAAGGTGGTGAGTAGTCGGGGAGCATGATAGAAGTGCTTGCTTGTTCAAGGGCTGTAATTTCATACCCATCGGCTTGTAGTTGTTGGAGAGGTGGTTCTTCGTGGTGAGAAAACGGAACGATTGATTCTGCATCGAGTGCTGTTTTGTGAATTTGCTTCGTTATTTTTTGCGCAATATGCGGCAGACGAGAATCTTTGCTTATGGCGGGATATGGCGTATAGCCACTAAAGTAGATATGAGACACGCCAAACCCTTCTGCGGTTCGAAAAATCGCCCCAACGTTATGGGTCGAGCGAATATTGTGCGCCAGAATAACTATTTTTGTCATTTTATTTATTATAACACCTGTTAAATACGTAAGCTTTTTGCTATAATGCACGTAATGGACGAGAAAAAAATTCAAGAGGCACGGCGTAATCACGACGAGGAGTCAACACAAAAGAGGGCTTCAATATTAGGCTTGCAGTATCTTGATGCACGTGATGTTGAAAAGACCTTGCCACTTGTTGATGGCATGATGTCTGTTAAAGAAATGCATCTAAATAAAATGGTGCCGCTTGTAAAGGGCGATGAGTCGACAACCTCTCGATTTGGTGTTACCAGCTTAACTCCACAGACGGTGATAAAAAAGCTCGAAAAAGAATATGGCGATGACGGTCGTGGTATTCAGTTTTTGTTGATTAGCCAGTCGGCATATAGTGCGTTTATGCTGCGGTATGATCCGCCAAAAGAAGTCGTATACGACGATATTCAGATCGCCAAAAAAGGTGATAGTGAAACTATTGCTAGTGTGAGTCAGACGCTTAATTCCGTTGGAACAGACCTGGTGTTTGACTATCTTGTTGATCAGGCAGATAAGCTTGGCGCGAGCGACATTCACATTGAAAATCAACGTACGTTTATTCGTGTGCGGATGCGTATCGATGGTGCGCTGCACCCGGTTGCCAACCTCGAGAAGGATCGTTATCGCGTGTTGATGGCAGCACTTAGTTCGCGAGCAAATATTTCAACCGCTGCAACCACGCCTCAATCTGGCCACATGAACAAAGAGGTATTTAGGGATAGTGTAACGCACCTATTGAACTTGCGTGTAGAGGCCGTTCCAACTTTGTATGGTCAAGATGTCGTGATGCGTTTGTTTAACTTTGACACCGCACAACTTAACTTGGATTTACTTAATATTGCAGATCGTGAGCGTGCAGAAATCGATGAGGTTGTTAGCCACCCGCGTGGAATGCTTTTAATGGTTGGTCCGACGGGGAGCGGTAAGTCGACAACCCTGTATAGTATTCTTAATGCGCTCAATACAGACGATAGAAAAATTATTACACTGGAGGACCCAGTTGAAAACAGTATTCCGGGAATTACTCAAATTCCTATCGATACAACCAGCGGGCAGAAGTTCGCTGACGGATTGCGCTCGGTTTTGCGTCTTGACCCTGACGTTGTGATGGTCGGTGAGATTCGTGATCAAGAAACCGCTAGAACGGCAATCCAGGCCTCTATTACTGGCCACCTTGTGCTAAGCTCATTCCACGCAAATTCTACCAGCGCTGCGTTTAGCCGAATGATTGATATGATTGGTCAGAATCCTATATTTAGCTCAGCTGTTCGACTGCTGATTGCCCAGCGTCTGGTTCGAAAATTGTGGGATGCAAGTAAAGAAGAGTATGAGCCTGATGCGGCAACTCGTGCATGGGTGAAGGAGGTGCTAAAAGGGCTGCCAAGTAGTGTTGAGCACCCAAACCTTGATACGTTTAAACTGTGGCGCCCTGTTCCAACAGAAGAAGTGCCATTCGGTTTTAAGGGTCGTGTTCCGGTTATGGAGCAAATGGTAGTAAACGAGGACATTCAAAAGTTCCTGCGTGGTGATGTGACTGATGTTCACACCGAGGCAATTGAAGAGGTTGCGCGAAAAAATGGCATGATTACGCTACTCCAGGCTGGTGTGCTGGCCGCCCTGCGTGGCGAAACCACGCTAGAAGAAGTCAATAAGACTATCTAGTTTTTCTTGCTTACTACCGTATAATGTTTGCAATATGAGGAACGAGCCGATCGTCGAGAACACTCGGGATAACGTTATCTACCGTAGGGTTGTCGACCAATTCAGCAAGTGCTTTTGCTGCTGCAATTTTATGGTCATCGGTAATTTTTTTCACACCGTTATCTAGCGCACCGCGGAATATTCCCGGAAATGCTAGCGCATTGTTGACTTGATTTGGGAAGTCGCTACGTCCTGTTGCAACAACAGCTGCTCCTGATTGGAGCGCTATATCTGGCATAATTTCTGGAACTGGATTTGCAAGCCCGAAGATAATAGGACGAGGTGCCATTTTTTGTATCATTTCGGGTGT
Organism: uncultured Candidatus Saccharibacteria bacterium; assembly: GCA_964513905.1. Lineage (GTDB taxonomy): Bacteria > Patescibacteriota > Saccharimonadia > Saccharimonadales > Saccharimonadaceae > CAMEGH01. The sequence goes on from CAZENS010000008.1 coordinate 34,798, forward strand.
TAGTAGGGCTGGTTTTGAAACGCCAATAAATATATCAGCATCTGTTATCACATCATCAAGCGTGCCTGATTGGGATTGCTCAAGGTAGGGTAGCAACGCTTTCTTTTCTTCGTTTAGGTCGCTTCGTGAACTGCCTATAACACCACGTGAATCCACTGCAACAATAGACCCAACGCCGTATCGATGAAGTAGCTTGATGATTGCCGTTCCGGCTGCACCCGCACCAATTGTAACAATTTTACAATCAGATAGTTTTTTGTCCACGACCTTCATGCTGTTAATGAGTCCGGCGAGTGTAACAATTGCCGTACCGTGTTGATCATCGTGAAAAACAGGAATGTCTAGCTCTTCTTTGAGCCGCTCTTCAATTTCAAAGCATTTTGGTGCAGCAATATCTTCTAGATTTATGGCACCAAAACTAGGTGCGATGGCTTTAATAACCGCAACGATTTCATCGACCGTATGCACATCAAGTATGATTGGCACTGCATCGATGTTGGCAAAATATTTAAAAAGTAGCCCTTTTCCCTCCATGACTGGCATGCTTGCACGAGGTCCAACATCACCAAGCCCAAGAACAGCCGATCCATCAGATATGACTGCCACTAGATTGTTTGTCCAGGTGTAGTGCGGCAACAGTGACTCGTCGCTTGCGATTTTCCGGCTTACTTCAGCTACGCCGGGGCTGTAGTAAGCGCTAAGTAGGTCTTTAGTGAGGGTGCGCCCATCACGTAGCTTTGTTGTTAGTTTTCCTTTGTATTTTTCGTGCAATTCGAGTGCCAATTTGTTGTAGTCCATACTATTAGTATACCGCACTTTTTTGGCTTTCAAAAAACGTAAAACTATGCTATAATTCGTAATTGATTATATTAATTGTATCGAATAAGCGCCGATTTTGTGATGGTGTGGAGCCGCAGGAGATACAACTGCGTGGCCAACTACGTTCGCGTCGGACAGAATGAGGAAGAGAAAATGAGTTTTTCGTTAATCCAAAACGTAAATGATAAGCAAAAAAAACACGCCGTTGTTGATGCGCGTAGTGGCGACACTGTTCGGGTTCACCAACGCATTAAAGAGGGTAACAAAGAGCGTGTGCAGGTATTTGAAGGTGTTGTAATCCGAACAGACAATAAGAAGAGCCACACGAGCCGCATCACAGTTCGTAAGGTTGCAAGTGGTATAGGCGTAGAAAAGAGCTTTTTGCTCCACAGCCCGCTTGTTGAAAAAATCGAAATCGTTCGACGTAGCAAAGTACGCCGTAATTTCCTAAGCTTCCTACGAAATCGAAGCGGTAAGAGTGCACGC
>CAZENS010000009.1:0-21369 GCA_964513905.1 uncultured Candidatus Saccharibacteria bacterium
TCGTGGTGACCTCACGGGGAATCGAACCCCGATTGCCAGGATGAAAACCTGGTGTCCTAACCGTTAGACGATGAGGCCGCATATTGTTGCGTAACTGCTGTATTGTAACAATTATAGCGCATTCTGTAAAGACAGTACGTAGTTTATAATGGTTTGTATGCAAAAAGCATTAAAAGGCGTTAATCTAGGCGGATGGTTAGTGCTAGAGAAGTGGATGACACCAAGTCTTTTTTCTGGGACAACGGCACGTAATCATTTTGAATTGGCAGAAATACCTGGTAAAGCTGCGGCTATTCGTCGGCATGTCGCATCGTTTATCACAGAAGATGATATTCGTTGGCTCCATAAAATTGGTATCGAAGCTATACGTGTTCCAGTTGGTTTCTGGGCGATTCACGGATATTACCACTATGATTCGGTTAAATTTGCGCTTGATTGGCTAACGGCAACAGCAAAAAAATATAACATAAAGGTATTGCTTTGTCTGCACGCTGCTCCTGGTGCTCAGAATAATAATGATCACAGCGGTAGTGGTCGGCCTGGTGGTGTTCCGGGGTGGTATTCGCGAACGAATCAAAAGATGACACGAGATATTTTATTGGAGCTTGTTGATTTGTACGGAGAAAGTATATGGGGTATTGAGTTGCTCAATGAACCGCATGCCCCCACTTTGTATCACAGAGTGAGATTGCAACAGTGGACACGGCGTACGCTTGCAACGTTAGCTAAGCATTCTGCAAATAATCTTGTGCGTGTTGCGAGCGATGGCTTTATGCCAGACTGGTGGTCTGGGAAAATCGGAAATAATACGTTAGACATCCACCATTACCAGTGCTTTTCTCGTGAAGCAAGAGAACTAGAGACAATCGATGAACATGTGCTGCTGCTTGAGCAATCTGCAAAAAAGTATGAGTCGATACGTCGTAATCAGCCAGTGATTATAGGGGAATGGAGCGCTACATTGCCGCGTTCTTTAGCGAATTCAGTTAACGACAGGGCGTTTTGCCAGGCACAGTTACGTCATTGGGAAAGTTGTAGTGCATGGTTTTTTTGGAGCTACAAAACAGAAAGCGCTAGTAGCTGGAATTTTCGACATTTACATAAAGAGGGTTACTTTAAAGGTTACCTTTAGGCTATAATGAAAAAAATGAGGATAGTATTTAAACGAACGAAAATTTTGGCCACCGTAGGGCCAGCCGTAGATAGCTACGAAGATTTAGAAAAACTTATGAAAGCGGGTGCAAACGGGTTCCGTTTTAATTTTAGCCACGGTAATAACGACGAGCGAATACGCCAGTTTAATTGGTTGCGCGAAGCGAGTGCAAAAACTCGCAAGCCTGTGGCGATTTTACAAGATTTACAAGGCCCAAAGATTAGGCTAGGAATGCTAAAAGATGACATGAGAATGTCGGTGTCTGCAGGTGATGAGATTCAATTGGCGTATGGTATTGAACACGACGGAAGCACAACGATACCAGTGCAATATAATCTGGCTGAAAAGGTAAAGGTAGGTGAGCCGCTCTATATTTTTGACGGTAAAATTCGCACTACTATCACCCGGGTAGAAAACGATACAACTATTACAGTTCGTGTAGAAAATTCTGGTACGCTAATGAGCAAGAAAGGTATTAATTTACCTGATACTGACTTTGGTGGCGACATATTAACGGATAAGGATATGGAAGATATTGCATTTGGCGCAAAGCAAGATATCGATTTTGTGGCACTTAGTTTTGTGCAAAGTGCCGAAGATATCGTTCACCTTCGACAGATTCTCGTGTCGCTTGGATCTGATGCGCAAATTATTGCAAAGATTGAAACGAAGGCTGCGATTGAGCCCGAAACGTTGAAGCAAATCGTAAAAGTCGCAGATGGAATTATGGTTGCTCGGGGTGATTTGGCAGTTGAAGCTGGTGCAGAAATCGTACCAATTGTACAGCGACGAATTGTTGCGTTGTGTCGTCAGTATGGAAAGCTGAGTATTGTTGCTACACAAATGATGAGCAGTATGGTCGATAATCCTGAGCCGACTCGAGCAGAGGTGAGCGATGTCGCAACCGCAGTAATTATGGGCGCAGATGCCGTTATGCTGAGCGACGAGACGGCTAATGGAAAATATCCTATCGAGACCGTTGAAGCCATGAAGCGAACGATTATGTACACACAGGAGCATAGTGAAGTCGACCCAGCCAGTGAAGAGATAAAGCCTGGTAGCTGGAGGAACGCAATTGCAAACGCTGCTGTGCACATGGCAGAAGAGTTAGGCGTAGATGCAATTGTGGCAGAAACAAAAACTGGAGCAACCGCGGCAAGTGTCGCGGCGTTCCGGCCAAGTATGCCGATTATTAGTGTTACCAGTGAACAGCGTGCGGCGCAACAACTAGCCTTAAGCTACGCTACAAAGAGTTTCGTGCGCCCAGACGGTGATCGTTCTGGAATTGATCTAGTGAGAGAGTTGCACGAGCACGAGAGGAACTTCTTTGGCGAGAGCGATGAGCCTGTTACGATTGTTGTTATCAGTGGTCGTCAGCCAGGAGTTGCCGGTGAAACTGATACAATTCGAGTTCGAACAATAAGTAACTAATTAAATAGAAGCGGGTGGGAATGGCTTTTTCAAAAAAAACAATCTACGATGTACCATTGGAGCATAAAACAGTGCTTGTGCGGGCCGACTATAATGTTCCACTCGCAAAAGATGGATTAATTAGCGACGACTTGCGTATTTCGGCAAGCCTGCCAACGCTTAAGTATCTTATTAGCCAGGGGTGTAAGGTTGTTGTTATGAGTCACCTAGGGCGACCAGATGGAAAGCTGGATAAGTCACTAAGTCTTGAGCCGATTGCAGAACGGCTGGCGCAGTTACTAAAACGAAATGTTGCTTTTGTGGATGATTGCATTGGCGATAAAGTTATCCAGGCAGTGCGGAAATTACGACATGGGCAAGTGTTGCTACTAGAGAATGTCCGCTTTTACCCAGAAGAAGAAAAGAATGATCTAGGATTTGCGCAAAAAATTGCGTTAGCAGTAAAGCCACGCTACTTTGTGCAAGATGGATTCGGTGTAGTGCATCGTGCTCATGCAAGTACAGATGCAATTGAGCAGTTTGCGCCAGGTGTTGCGGGGCTACTTCTTCAAAAAGAAGTGAATACTATTTCTGATGCAATTTTGGCGCCCAAGCGCCCCTTGGTTGCCGTGCTTGGCGGGGCAAAGGTGAGTGATAAGATCGGGGTGATAGAATCTTTTGTTGAAAAGGCCGATACGATTACTATTGGCGGTGCTATGGCGAATACTTTTCTGCAGTATAAGGGTTATTCTATGGGTTCAAGCAAGGTTGAGTCCGATCAAAAAGAAGTTCTTGATGCAATCTATCGGGCGGCAGAGAGGAAAGTTGGTGCAGGTAACGTCGATCAATTTATTGTTTTGCCAAAAGATGTGGCAATTGCCGATAATGTTGATGCAACAGAGAGAAAAGTGGTGCCCGTAAAAGATGTACCAAGTGATGCAGTTGCACTTGATATCGGTGAAAAAACTATTGAAGAGTTTTGCTCTATTGTTGCTCAAGCAGGCACGGTTATTTGGAATGGAACACTGGGATTTGCAGAGAACGAAGTGTTTGCTCATGGTTCAGCAAGACTGGCGCTTACGTTGGCAACGAACACAAAAATTACCTCAATTATTGGAGGCGGTGATACGGCAGATTTTGTACTGAAGTGGGATGGCAATGGCGGAAAAAGCTTCACGCATATCTCAACAGGCGGTGGGGCTAGCCTTGATCTTATGGCCGGAAAAAAGTTACCAGGTGTTGAGGCGTTGCTTGCAGCAAAAAAATAAGTTACACTGGTAACAAATAATCATAAGCGGTATAAGCGGATATGTCTCAAAAAAAGAAACTCATTATTGGCAACTGGAAGATGAACCTGAACACACAGGAGGCGAGCTTGTATTTGCATAAAATACAAGATGCGATCCAGGTAAGGCGAGACGTTGAAGTGGTGATTGCACCAACAACGCTCACAATACAAAGTATGAGTTTACAGATTGATCGCCGCAAGATAAAGTTGGCGGCTCAGAATTTTTACTGGAGAGATTTTGGTGCGTATACTGGCGAAGTGTCGGCCACCCAGTTACGCGGAATTGTAGACTATGGACTTGTTGGTCATTCAGAACGACGTCATGTATTTGGTGAGCGTAATCGTGAAATGAGGCATAAAGTACAGGCGGCTCTTCGTAACAAAATTACACCAATTTTGTGTGTAGGCGAGACAATTCATGAACGAACTGCCAACGAGACAAACGCTGTATTGCAGGATCAAATCGTGGCTGGCCTTTCTAACGTAACAAGTGATGAAATTGCAGATGTTGTTATTGCCTACGAGCCTGTTTGGGCGATTGGCACTGGTAACAACGCAACCCCGAAGGACGTTGCGGCGGCAGTGCGATCAATCCGATCAAACATCGCTCATATGTATGGTAAAACGGCAAGTCAAGAGATTCGAGTACTATATGGCGGAAGCGTGACAGCGGATAGTGCAGCAGATTATCTAGTAACAGCTGGTGTTGACGGCTTATTGGTCGGCGGAGCAAGCTTAAAGCTGCATGATTTCGTATCTATTGTAGAAAAGGCACATAAAGAAAAATAGATGTAAGTAGGGTGGAAAATATATGAAAGAATTTGATTTTGATGAGCTAGATCGTGCCGTAACCTCTGTTTTGGAAGAGAAAAAACAGGAGCAGGGCGCTGGAGAAGGGGTTCGAGAAGACTCGGAGTCGCGGACTGAAGCTTCTTCGCGACAGCGTATCTCTTCTAGGAATATACATAGCAGAACGATGTCGAGTGCTCGTCCTACGCCGCCTCGGCAGGAGGAGCGTCCAGCTGATGATACTTTACGCCTTGTAAGTCCAGATAAAATTCAGGATGATGAAGCTGCTGCGTCTCGTGAGTCAACAGCCGCGTTAATGCGTTCACGGTCTTTGGTGCAGCGTCGATCAGGCCGTTTTATGGACGTGGTCCATCCGTCATCAGATATGAAAACTGCGTCAATGGGCGTAGCTCGTAAGGCAAAAGCAATCGTGCCTCCGTCCGAGAAGATTGTGGCAAAACCAGCAACCGACCTAATAGACGATACTTCTACTCCTTCTGACGAGCCTGCTGCTACTATTGAGCCGAAAGTTACTGACAATAATCCAACAGACGTACCTTCTCATAGAGGGGGGCCACAAGATACTATGTCTAAAAACGATAGCGAGTTTGATTTTGAGTCGTTATTGGAGCAAAGTGAAGTGCCACAATCCCATCCATTCTTAGAAGGCGCACAGGTAGAAAAACGACCACTCGGAGGACGATCAACAATTGCCGTTACTGACGATAGTAAAGAGGAAGAACTTACTCCTGCGGTAGAGGAGTTTGCCAAAACGCCTGATGATGAAATGCCAGAAGATTTAAGCGAAAAAATTGAAGCAATAGAGGCTGTTCAACTTGATAAAGAGGTGCAGGCACCTGGCGTGATTTTGCCTGTAGGTGAGGTAGATGAAACACCTGCCCCTGTAGAAACAATAGATAGTCTAGAGGAGAGTACGCCACTCGATGATGTCAATGGGGTGAAGTCGGTCGAGAAAGAAGATGACGTAAAAGGCGAAGAAGCCGAGGCCCTACAAGAGAAAACTTCGATCGAACCCGAGCCCGAAACTAAAGGCGAAGTTGCTACGTCAGCTCCTGAGTCCGCTGGCCCGACCTCAATCGTACGCCAGTATAAAGAGACCCCCCGCGTCGTGTCCGAGGACGATACGAGCCCAATATTTGATCCAGAAAACTACAGTCAACCGCTAGAGGCGGAGCAGGAAAAGTCTTCTGCTTGGGGGTGGATTGTAGGTGTACTTATTGCGCTGATATTGGTGGCAGCGTTGGTTGCTTTCTTGTGGTGGAGCGGACTGTTGGCGATCGTTCTGTAGATCTCCCCGCATAAATTAGTAACGATATTGTACAATAAGAAGAATGGACTTTACTAACTCTCTTAATGATGCGCAAAAAGAAGCTGCCTTAATACTTGAGGGGCCACTACTGATTTTAGCGGGTGCAGGAAGCGGTAAAACAAAGACAGTCACCCATAGAATTGCCCATATTATAGCAAATAATTATGCATGGCCTAGTCAAATCTTGGCGGTAACATTTACCAACAAGGCTGCCAAAGAGATGCGTGAGCGCTTGGGCGTATTACTACAGAACGATTCATCTCAACGGTCTTTTATGCCTTGGATGGGAACTTTTCACGGCATTTGTGTTCGGATTTTGCGACACGACGGCCAAAAGACTGGCATACCAGCAAATTTTGTTATATACGATGAGGATGATCGACGAGGGTTAATTAAGCAGGCCATGAAGACGCTTGGTATTACAGATAAAGATGTAAAGCCGAGCGCCGCGAGTGCGATTATTTCGGCAGAAAAGAACAAGATGAATGATCCAGAAACATTTATTAGCAATTCACGTTTTCCATACCAGCAAGCCGTTGGAGAGATTTATGCTGAGTATGAAAAGATGAGACGACAAGCCAAGGCGCTCGACTTTGATGATTTATTACTAGAGGTCGTGCAACTGTTAAGAGACCATGCAGATGTGCGAAAAAGATGGCAAGAACAGTTTAAGTATATAGTGATCGATGAGTATCAGGATACAAATGCAGCGCAATATGCAATCGTAAAATTACTCGTTGATGAAAAGCAAAATATTTGCGTTGTAGGCGATGATTGGCAATCTATTTATAGCTGGCGTGGTGCCGATTTTAAAAATATTCTTAATTTTGAGCGTGATTTTCCTGGAGCAAAAGTTGTAAAACTTGAGCAAAACTATCGAAACACAGCACCTATTTTAACAGCTGCACAAAACGTGATAGATAAAAATATTGAAAGAACAGACAAGGTACTTTGGACGGAGGTAGAGGACGGTACTCCAGTGGATGTTCGGGTTACGTATGATGAGACGGAAGAAGCTGCCCAGATTGCAGATAGGATTGTTGCCCAGGTGTCGATCGGTGCCCGAAATTATAATGATTTTGCCGTGCTGTATCGCACAAATGCACAAAGCTACGCAATTGAAAAAGCGTTACGCCAAAGGTTTGTGCCCGCCCAAATTATTGGAGGTATGCGGTTTTTTGATCGTGCAGTCATTAAGGACGTGATGGCGTTTATAAAACTCTGTTATCAGCCGGATGATCGAGCTAGCTTTAATAGAATAATAAATGTTCCCGCTCGGGGGATAGGTGCAACAAGTCAAGCAAAGTTTTTGCAATGGCAATCAAGTACGGGCATGGATATTGTAACGGCGCTTTGTAATGCTAACGAGGCAACGACAATCACCCCTCGAGCACGCACTGCAATGAAGCGGTTTGGAGATGCGCTACGATTGATTCAATCAAAAATTCAGCAAAAATTAGCTCCCGGCGAGATAATTGAATTCGCTATAGATAGCCTTGGCTACCGAGATTTTATTAATGATGGGTCTCCGCAGGCAAACGAAAAATTAGAGAACATCAGTGCGCTTGTTTCTGAGGCAAAACCGTACGCCGATTTGGATACGTTCCTCGAGGAGGCCGCACTCATGTCTAGCGTTGATCAGAGCTCTGATGGGCGTGCCGTCACCCTAATGACGCTTCATGCAGCTAAAGGGCTTGAATTTCCGGTTGTATTTATGGCTGGCATGGAAGAGGGGATTTTCCCCCATTCGCGAGTATCAGACGGCAAGCCTGCCGAGCTAGAGGAGGAGCGGCGACTATGTTATGTTGGCATGACACGCGCAAAAGAAGAGCTTTTACTTAGCTACGCAACAAGCCGTTTGCAGTTTGGGCAACGTCAATACAACGAGCCGTCACGATTTTTAAATGACATGGCGATCGATTTTAGCGCAACAAATACAGAATCTATCTACGATAATCAAGAGGACAATTATGCCGATATCTACCTTGCTGAGGGTGATCGAGTGAAGTCTACAATGTTTGGAACTGGGTCCGTTGAGGAGCTTGATGGAATGGCAGCGGTTATTCTCTTTGATTCTGGTCAGCGCAAAAAGCTCAATATCGAATACGCACGTCTTGAAAAGCTATAGGATTTGGGAGGGCGAGGCTTGCTCTGATTTGGTGTAGTTTGCTATACTAAGGAGAGTTAATTTTACATATGAGGATTGCTAGGAAGTCACAATTTACACTGTATGCTATCGTTGCGCTTGCTTCGGTTTTGCTGCTTATTTTTCCTGTAGTGCTCAGTGTAGTGGCACGTGCTCAATCGGCTAATCAATCTAAACTAGAGCCAGGGCAAAGAATTGTTACCATATTCGATCAGGGCGAGAAACGCTCTGTTATTACTGAAGCAAATACGGTTCGGGAGACACTAGAGCGAGCAGATATCTCTCTGTCGACTGGTGATATTGTCGAGCCTTCGATCGATACCGAGTTTACAACTACTGATTTCACAATAAACATTTATCGTGCAAAACCAGTTATGGTTGTGGACGGAATGCGACGTGAGCAGATTATTTCACCCTATGGTTCTGCAAGAGATATTGCAAAGTATGCAGGGATAAAAGTGCACGCCGAGGATGATATTGAGCTTACTATGTCGAACAATGTGTTAAACGACGGGCTTGGCGCAAAACTTGTTATAGATAGGGCAACACTTGTTACACTCGTTCTGTATGGCAAAAAGACTGAGGTTAGAACACAAGCTACTACCGTCGCTGATTTTTTGAAAGATAAAAATATAACACTTAAAAAAGACGATACGCTGTCTGTTGCGAATGATGCCGCAATTGCAGAAGGCATGACAATTGAAGTGTGGCGCAATGGTGTACAGACAATTACAGAAGAACAGGAAGTTGCCTTCCCGATACGACAAATACAGGATGCTGATAAGCCAGTTGGTTTCCGAGAAGTGCAAACCCCTGGTAAAAAAGGTAAAAAGACTGTAACTTTTGAAGTTACGATGAAAAATGGCCAAGAGGTTGATCGCAAGGAGATTCAAAGCGTTGTTACTGAGCAGCCATCCGAGCAAGTTGAAGTAGTTGGCGCTAAGCCAAATTTCGATGGCGATTTTGCGGCGGCATTAGCGAAACTTCGTAGCTGTGAAGGTGGATACAATAGCTGGAATCCGGCAGGTCCATATTATGGAGCTTATCAATTTGATCAACGGACGTGGGCGAGCGTATCGAGTGCACCGTACGGAAGTGCCACACCAGCTGAACAAGATGCAGCCGCTCGTGCACTCTACGAACGACGAGGTTGGCAGCCATGGCCTTCCTGCGGAAGAGGGCTACCGGATACTTTCCGCTAATGGCGCTACAAAACAAAAAAGAGCTTGGGCAACACTGGCTACACGACAGATTTGTGTTAGACCATATTGCGGATTGCGCTGATATTTCTGGTGCAGATACCGTATTGGAAATTGGACCAGGCCTTGGAACGCTCACATCGATATTGCTTGGGCGCGCCCATAAAGTGGTAGGCGTCGAGTTTGATAAAAATCTTGCAGATAAACTACCAGGTCAGTTTCCAGGAAAGAATTTAGAAGTTATTCATGATGATATCTTAAATTTTGATGCACGAATATTACCTCAAAAGTATAAGGTGGTCGCAAACGTTCCATACTATATTACGAGCAAGATTATAAAAAAGTTTATGACAACTAATAATCGGCCAGAGGTTGTTGTGTTGCTTATTCAAAAAGAGGTGGCGGAGCGAGTTGCAGCAAAAAAAGGAGCAATGAGTGTTTTGGCGGTGAGCGCGCAACTATACGCCGATGTTTCCCTGGGGGATATTGTGCCAGCAGAGTTATTTACGCCGCCGCCAAAGGTGGATTCGCAAGTGCTGATATTGCACCCTAAGCCGGTGCAGTTGCCGGCCGGCGTAGACGAGAGGCAATTTTTTCAGGTTGTTAAGGCTGGATTCTCGGAGAAAAGAAAAAAGCTTCGCTCTAGTTTGAGCGGAGGTCTTGCAATAGCAAAGCAGGAGGCTGACTTGCTACTTGAGCGAGCAGACATTGCAGCTGATTGCCGAGCTGAAGACTTAGATCTAAATGACTGGCGACGACTAGCCAGTGCTTACTTTGCAGGCTAGTTCGTATCTATTCACGGTGGGGGTGCTAATCTGTTATACTAGGTGTAATGACAAAACAACTATATATTACAACCGCAATTCCGTATGTAAATGGCAAGCCTCATATTGGCAATGCTCTTGATTATTTGTACGCAGATATTTGGAAGAGATATCAGGAGCAACAAGGAAATGTTGTGCGTTTTCAGGTTGGTACAGATGAGCACGGTAATAAGATTGCTGCGAAGGCTGCAGAGCTTGGGCTGAGCCCACAGGCTTATACGGATCAGTCGTATGGTAACTTCGAGCAGATGGCGCGAAAGGTGGGCGCAAATTTCACAGATTTTATTCGAACAACCAACCCAAACCACCAGCAGGCGGTGCAGTATATTTGGCAAAAACTTCAGCCCTACATATATAAATCAACTTATAGTGGCTGGTATTGCCAGGGGTGCGAGGCATTTATCACCGATAAAGAAGCTGAGGTGAATGGCGGCGTTTGCCCCGATCACAATCAGCCGTATCAGCGACTAGAAGAGGAGAATTATTACCTAAGGACAAGTAGCTTTACCGATAAAATTCGAGAGGCGATTACATCAGGTGAAATGCAAATTGTTCCAGAATTTCGAAAAAAAGAATTTTTGGAGCTTATTAAAGATGGTTTTCAGGACGTATCAATTAGCCGTCCACGCAAAAGTTTAAGTTGGGGCGTGCCTGTTCCCGGTGATGAGAGTCAGGTGATGTATGTGTGGATTGACGCACTTGCAAATTATATTACCGTACTTGGATACCCCGGAAATCCTGACTGGCAACAATATTGGCCGGCGGATATTCAAGTAATTGGAAAAGATATACTGCGTTTTCATGCGGGGATTTGGCCTGCAATGTTGATTGGTCTAGGTTTGGATTTACCAAAGAAACTATTGGTTCATGGATTCGTAAATATTGACGGCGCTAAGATTAGTAAGAGTGTTGGTAATACGGTTGATCCTGGCGAAATCATCGACACCTATGGGGTTGATGCGTTCCGATATTTCTTCTCTCGTCATATTCCTGTGCAGGATGACGGAGACTTTACGTGGGAGAAATTTGAAAATGCGTACAATACTGAACTTGGAAATGATTTAGGAAATTTGGTGCAGCGGGTTGCGAGCATGATCTCTCGCTATCAGTCTGGCGTAATTGGTGATGTAACAAGTGGAGAGCATGATGCGAGAGCCTACCATATTGCCATGGAGTCGCTTGAATACAATAAGGCGCTCGATCATGTTTGGAACGGCGTCAGGGCTGCAAATAAGCGTATCGAAACCGTTAAGCCGTGGGAAGTTGCAAAAAAGGCAAAAGAAGACCCGGAATCTGCTGATCATCTTGCTGATGTATTGCAGGACTTAGTGGGTGCACTGCTGCAGATCAGCGATTTGCTCCGTCCGTTTCTTCCCGAAACCTCCGAGAAAATTCAGGCTACATTTTCTGAGGGAGTGATTAGAGATCAGGGTATTTTGTTTCCAAAGCTATATATGCGCACAGAAGATCCTCGAGTAAAGTCAGCAAAATAGAGGCATGGGCATATGCTGATTGATACACATTGCCATATTCATGAAAAAGACTATCCGCTACCGATTGATGAAGTAGTTGCGCGAGCGCAGGAGTACTCTGTTAGTAAGATGATTTGCGTCGGTACAACTGCCGAGAGCTCCCTTCGAGCAATTAAGGCTACGCAGGCCTATGATAATATCTACGCTGCCGCTGGCGTTCATCCACACGATGCAAGCGGTGGTGTGGATGAAGTTTTAGAGATTATCGCAACGAATGCCGATAGCCTGGTTGCAGTGGGTGAAATTGGGCTTGATTACTTTTATCTTCATAGCGCAAAAGAACAGCAAATACAGACACTCGAGAAACAGTTAGAGGCGGCGCTGAAAGCCGATATTCCGGTGACATTTCATGTTCGAGACGCATTTTCGGATTTTTGGCCAATATTTGATAATTTTACAGGGGTTAGAGGTGCGCTCCATAGCTTTACCGATTCGATCGAGAATATGGAGAAAGGCCTATCAAGAGGGCTGTATATAGGGGTCAATGGTATTAGTACGTTTACAAAAGACAGTGAGCAAAAAAAGATGTTTGCTGCCGTGCCTCTCGAGAGGCTTTTGCTTGAAACAGATGCGCCCTTCTTGACACCAAGCCCATATCGTGGTAAAGTGAATGAGCCAAGTAGAGTACGTGAGGTGGCAAAATACCATGCAGCAATACGAGAGCTGCCGCTTGAGGTTTTGGCCAATCGCACAACTCGCAACGCCGAAGCGTTATTTGGAATCTAATATACTAACCATAAGTGTGGAGCGAGGTATGTATAATCCAGATACTACTAATACTATGATTGGCTATGAAGCGGCCGATTTTCCAGCAGATGCTGTAAATGATCAGGAGTCTAGCGAGACTCAGGATTCGATTGAAGTGAACTATTCTTTGCTAACGGAGCGAGTTTTTCGCATTGGTGAAAGCCTGGCTCAACTCCGACAACAAGAACTAGAGATGGAAGAGGCCTACTAGATGTCGGGCGTTTTCAAAAAGGCTATGCAGCTGCTGATTGGCGATGAGCCTATTTTTGAAGACGCATCTGTTTCACAAAAAATATCGGCACCAAATAAGCCTCATCGTCGACCGTTAAAAAAACTAACAGAAAGAGAACTTATTCAGCTAGAGAGCGAAGTTGGAGCTTTGTTGTTTGGCGAAATCCCTAAAGGACACCGAAGGGAATTTTTTAATTTAGATCCAACTACCTGGATTTGGTACGACGAATCTCATGAGCGACATAGTAGAAAAAGCCATAGTGTAACGGTTCGCTATGAAGTGCATACTAATGGTATTTTGAAGGTTCAAGAGGGGGCTCGATACAATTTTATTGAAGGGCAGGAGCTTGAGAACTTTGTTATGGCAACGCAATTGTACTATGAGCGTGTTTGTCGCGATGTGTATAAGCGTCAGCCACACCCTGCGCTGGTTGGTGTGCATCAATAAATACGGTATAATTAGCAGATAATGAGCGATACAGTTTACTATCTTGATTATGCCGCCGCTACACCGCTCGATGAGCGGGTATTTTTGGCTATGAAGCCGTATTTTACTGAGAAATTTTACAATCCATCGAGTCCATATGAGCCTGCCATCGCCGTTCGCCGCGATTACCAAGCTGCGAAAACAGTGATTGCTCGGGCAATTGGCGCAGGGGCAGATGAGCTAGTGATGACTGCAGGGGCTACCGAATCTATTAATTTGGCTATTAGTAGCTTTGAGGGACATAAGATGTGTTCCGCAATAGAGCACGACAGTGTACTAAAGGCAATTCAGGCATCGGGTGATTATACGATAGTGCCGGTTGATACGTTCGGGCGAATCAATATGGAACGACTACGGGAATCAATTACGGATTCTACGGAGTTGGTGAGTGTGGCTTTGGCAAATCATGAAATTGGTACGATTCAGTCACTTTCAGAAATTGCTGGGATTATTGGTCGTGTACGTGAAGAGCGAGCGAAGGCTGGAAATCGTCGACAGTTGCTACTGCACTGTGATGCATCTCAGGGTTTTGGAATACTCGACATACAGGTCGCTCGGCTGGGGCTTGACCTACTAACATTAAATGCTGCAAAAATTTATGGGCCAAAGCAGGTCGGCTTGTTATGGGTGAAACCTGGCGTAAAGATTAGTGCTCGAATCGTGGGCGGTGGGCAAGAGCTCGGTTTGCGTAGTGGAACCGAAAATGTTGCTGGTGTAATAGGGTTTGCTGAGGCAATACGACTAGCCGAAAAGCGACGCAAATCCGAAACGAAGCGCGTACGATTATTGCGTGATTCGCTAGAAAAGCAGTTAATAGAGGCGTTTCCAGCAGCGGTTGTCTCGGGTGATCGTCGGCACCGATTGGGGAATTATCTTAATATATCCTTTCCTGGTATAGATGCTGAACGGCTTGTTTTTATGCTAGAAATGCAGAATGTTTTAGTCGCTACAGGTAGTGCATGCGCTGCGAACAAGGCAACGAAATCACATGTATTAGCAGCAATTGGCTTGGACGAGAAGACGGCAAACGGTAGTCTGCGACTTACGCTTGGGCGCGGATCTACAGATGATACGGTGAACGGTGCTGCAAAAATAATCATCGATACCATAAATAAAGAAGCGGCTCGTACGGGAGTTGATGTATGGAAAAGCTCCTAGTATTTGCGATTGGATTTGGCTTGACTATTGCTCTAGTTGGATCATATCTTGGTCCGGATGATTTATCTCGCTGTGATTCAACACCGAGCGACGCGCCTGGCTTTATGCAATGTAATAAGGCTGATGCAATTGTTGCGGTGAGTGGTGGCGATACAACAGCTAGAACACAAGAGGCAATTAATTTATACCAACGGGGGTGGGCGGATACACTGATTTTTTCTGGTGCAGCAGCAGATAAAGCTGGTCCAAGTAATGCTGAAGTTATGAGGGAGTTTGCGATTGATCAAGGAGTTGATCCAGCGGCAATTGCAATCGAAAGTCAATCCGAAACAACACGAGAGAATGCAAAATTAACAAATGATGTGTTTTCTGGACGCAACATTAAGAACGTTATTCTTGTTACCTCGGCATACCATCAGCGTCGGGCTAATATCGAATTTCGTCGAGGGGCCGATAGCGAGGTAACTGTCTATAATCACCCCGTTCAGCGTGACAAGCATTGGTCGGAATGGTGGTGGATAACACCTGGCGGATGGTGGCTTGCCGGTACGGAAATTGTAAAAATTTTACTTGTATATATGGGAGTTTCAAGGTGAGCAAGGTTTTTGTTGGCATGAGTGGCGGAGTTGATAGCAGTGTGACGGCGGCCTTATTGGTCGAGCAAGGACATGATGTTACTGGTGTTTATATGAAAAACTGGAGTCAGGATTTACCGGGTATGAAATGTCCGTGGGCCGAAGATCTTGCAGATGCAAAGCGAGTGGCCGTTCAGCTTGGCATAGATTTTTTAGTTTATGATTTTGAAAATGAGTATCGGGATAAAGTTGTGCAATATATGATTGATACGTATCAAGAAGGCCGTACGCCAAACCCCGATATTATGTGTAATCAAGAAGTAAAATTTAAGTTATTTTTAGATAAAGCGCTAGAAGACGGAGCGGATTTTATTGCCACTGGTCATTATGCACAGACGAAAGACGGTAGGCTTTTTTGTGCGAAGGATAGCAATAAAGATCAGACATACTTTCTTTATCGGGTATCAAGCGATGCGCTAAAAAAGACACTTTTTCCGCTTGGTGGAATGACGAAGCCAGAGGTGCGAGAGTATGCAGCGTCTCACCACCTATACACAGCAAAAAAGAAAGAGAGTATGGGTGTTTGTTTTGTTGGGCAGGTGGGAATGCGGGATTTCCTTGGACAGTATGTTACAACAAAGCCCGGGAACATTATAGATAAAGCAACGGGAAAAGTAGTGGGAATGCATGACGGTGCCCTTTTTTATACACTAGGGCAGCGGCATGGACTAAATGTTGGCGGTGGTCTTCCATATTATGTAGTAGGAAAAAATATGGATCAAAATGAAGTAATTGTATCAACAGATTTAAATGATACCGCCATTTGGAATGAAGAATTGGAGATTGGCGCTATCCATTCTATTGGGGAGCCGATTAGGGATGGTGAATACGATATTCGAATTAGGCATCGCGCGCCTTTGATTCGTGCGAAGCTTGAGGGTGGAGTGGTGCATTTAAGTGAGGCGCAACGTGCATTAACTCCTGGTCAGTCTGCGGTTCTTTACCGAGGTGACGAGTGCGTTGGCGGCGGAATTATTATATAAAGTTCACTAGGGGCGCTTATTCTTGAGGCTAGCGGTTGCAGTCTGGTATAATTAACAGATATGAACACTCAAGAAATCCGTCAAGCCTATCTACAATTTTTTAAGAGCCGCCAGCATGAAATAATTGAGCGTGCACCGCTTGTACTACACAATGATCCAACGACCCTATTTACTGGCAGTGGCATGCAGCCATTGTTGCCATATTTGCTCGGAGAAGATCATCCAGCCGGCACGCAATTAGTAAATAGTCAGACGTGTCTTCGTGCGCAAGACATCGATGATGTCGGTGACAACCGCCATACGACTTTTTTTGAAATGCTAGGAAACTGGAGTATGGGCGAATACTTTAAAAAGCAACAAATTGAGTGGTTTTTTGAATTTTTAACTGATGTTGTTGGTCTTGATCCGCATAAAATTTATGTAACTTGCTTTATTGGCGACGAAGAACACGGTATTCCTCGGGATACAGAGGCCGCCGAAATATGGCAACAAGTTTTTGCAACAAAGGGAATAGACGCAAAAATCGTTGACCTAGATACTGCCGAGAACGGTGATCGGCTTGGTATGCAGGGCGGACGAATATTTTTCTATAACGATAAAGAGAATTGGTGGAGCCGTGGAGGCGGTATTGACAGCACGCCGATTGGCGATCCGTGTGGTCCAGACAGCGAGGTGTTTTATGATTTTGGGGAGCAAAATCACGACACTAGCTATGGTCACGCTCACCCAGCTAGTGACAGCGGTCGTTTTATGGAGATAGGCAACCAGGTATTTATGCAGTATCGACGTCTTGAGGATAGCACTTTTGAGCCACTCGAGAGGAAGAATGTCGATTTTGGCGGTGGCCTAGAGCGAATTGCTGCGGCAAAAATTGACAGCCCAGACGTATTTAAGATTAGCTTACTCGCGCCAATTATCGAGAAGCTAGAAGCACTGAGCGGTAAAAAGTACGAGAGCAATACGGCTAGTATGCGCGTCATTGCCGACCATTTGCGAGCGGCAACATTTCTTGCCATTGACGGCTGTGTTCCAGCCAATAAGGAGCAAGGCTATGTTATGCGGCGTTTACTTAGGCGGGCAATTCGTTTTGCATTTGATCTTGGGATTGAGCAGAACTTCTTTGAGGACGTTGTGCCAACGATTGCGGACTTGTATAAAAATGATTATCCAGAGGTTACAGGGCGTCGAGATGAAATTATTGCTGTACTACTAAAGGAAGAAAAAGTATTCCGTCAGACGTTGCGAAAGGGGCTTCGCCAGCTTGAGCGATTTTCACCGGATGGGTTAACTGGAGTGGAGCTATTCACGTTATATGACACATATGGCTTTCCGGTTGAGCTTTCAACAGAGGAGGCGTATCGTCAAAATATAAAATTATCAGAAAATTGGCGAGATGAATTTGATCAAAAAATGACAGAGCAGCGTCAACGTAGTCAGACGGCGGCGAAAGGCACGTTTAAGGGCGGTCTTGGTGGTCAAACTCAGGAGCATAAAAAGCTACATACCGCCAATCATTTGATGTACGCAGCATTGCGTAAAGTGGTTGGAGAGCACGTAACTCAGCATGGCAGTAATATTACTGAAGAGCGACTTCGATTTGATTTTAATAACGACACAAAGGTAACACGCGAGCAATGTGAAGAAGTTGAGGCGCTGGTGAATGGCTGGATTCAAGATGATTTACCGGTGAGCTATAAAGAATATCCCACCGATGAAGCGTTTGAGATGGGCGCAATTGGTGCGTTTGGCGATCGTTACGGCGATACGGTAAAGGTATATAAGATTGGTGAGGGCGACAAAAAAGTCAGCTTTGAAATATGCGGTGGTCCACACGTTGCACGTACGGGTGAAATTGGTGTAGATGGTAAAAAATTTGTTATTAAAAAAGAAGGATCATCAAGCTCGGGTATTCGTCGAATAAAAGCAGTACTATCGTAAAAAGTCTAGTTCAGATTTTTGATTAGCAAGTAAATTATGTAGTGCGGCGCTAAAAAGATGCTTATTAATTTTGCTGCTTCCTATAACGTCAGCTTCCTGCGTTGAGTACGACAAATGCGGGGATTGCTCCTTAGAGGAACTTTCTTGGTAGGCTGGGTGAGAGCTATATTCACCGTCTTGACGGGCAATTTGATACGTATTTTTTTCAATAATCAGCGGATCTTCTGTTTTTGATTTCTGAAGCAAGGCACTTGATAAATCGACAATGTTTCGTCTACCGTATGCTAATTCACGTAAAAGCACTGTATGATCTATCGGGTCGTCTTTATCGTCGGATATACGATCAATGTAGCGCCAGCTTGTCTCTTGTTTGGTCTTCTCGAATGAGAATTCATCTGCAATAAGCTCAAGAGTATCTGAGATATCTTGCCGTGTATTATTTGATGAATCGAGCCGACTGTCTAATCCAGCGAGGGGCTCTTCGATGTATGATGACAACAAACCTAGGGTATCGTTGTTATTTATAATCGATTCATGCTCTATTGCGCCTTCAAAATACTGTCTGTTGCGGCTCCATCTGCCACTTCCCGATGGATGTGGCCTAAGAGATGAGTGCTCTATTAACTGGCTTTCGTGGTCAATGATACGAATTATACAGCGAGCTAATCTTCTTTGTGAGTTGTAGTGGTTGGCAAATCTTAGCTCTGCGCTGCCATTGCTGTTTAAAAAACCTCTATAAAATACGGATTCTGATTGTGGAATGGCATAATTATTGCGAAGATTATCTATTGAGTTTGCTATTTCTTCGGTAAGACTCAGCTGATCTTCGTATGTCATAGGAAGTGTTCGCCTGTATAGGTGGGTACGATTCGGATTTTGCTCGCTATTCATGCTGGATATTCTACAATGTATAAGTTTAAAAGTCAATAATATAGCAATGCAAATTACTTCTCATAGTATAGCGTGTTGTGTAGTTTTTCTTGCGTATATATAGAAAAATAAGCTATACTATAATCACTTATGGTTTTTGATAAGTTACGGAAAAAAGCGAACGATTCAATTGATAAAAATTATCTTGTAGCTGTTGATATTGGAACAGAATTTGTAAAAGCAATTATCGCAAAAGTCGATGGAGACGATTTGAAGGTGGTTGGTGTTGGACGTGCACGCCAAGATATTGGCGATATGCACTCTGGTGCGATAGCAGATATCGGTGGTGTCGTTCGTAATTGTGAAGAAGCGCTTGCAGAAGCAGAAGATCAAGCTGGATTGCAGGCAAAGCGTGCAGTAATTGGCATTGCTGGGGAGCTTGTGAAGGGTGTAACAAATACTATCCGCTACAGAAGGCCGCAACCAGATAGGCCGCTAGACGAGGCTGAGATGGAATTTATTATAGAGAAGGTTCAGGAGCGGGCTCATGATAAGGCGCAAAAGCAAATTGCGCTAGAGACGGGCAATGAGGATGTGGAAATAAAACTGGTGAACAGTGCCCTCGTTGGTATACACATTGATGGATATAAGGTAAGTAACCCTCTTGGGTTCCAGGGTAAAGACGTTGCTGTGCAGCTTTATACTGCGTTTGCCCCTATGGTACACATTGGTGCGCTAGAGCGAGTGGCAGATGAGCTCGCCCTAGAGTTAATTGCTGTTGCTGCGGAGCCGTTTGCGGTGAGCCGTAGCGTACTTGGCACGGATGCGAGCAGTAACTTCACGGCAATTTTGGCCGATGTTGGCGGCGGAACTACCGATATTGCAGTTGTAAATGATGGTGGTGTTGAGGGTACACGTATGTTCGGAATCGGCGGGCGAAGCTTTACTCGCACTATTGCTGGTGATTTAGATTTAACATACGAAAATGCCGAAAAGATCAAAGTTAATCTTGATAGCGATAAGATTAAGCCATCAGTCAAGAAGACGATCGGGGAGGCGATTGAAAAGACGCTTGATGTATGGCTACAGGGAGTTGAGCTTGCGTTAAGTGAGTTTGATTCAGTCGATCATCTTCCAAGCCGTATTTTACTCTGTGGCGGTGGAGCAAGTTTGAAGGATTTGGTCTCTGCACTGGAGTCTCAGGATTGGTACAAGGAACTTCCGTTTACAAAGCGCCCAACAATTCAGCTTATTAAGCCAAGCGAAGTTGTCGGTGTTATAGATAAGACCGGGAAGATTACCGATCATACTTTTATCACCGCAATGGGTCTATTGCGTGTTGGATATGATACAATAATAGGAGTAAGCGAAAGCGATAATATTAAAGAAAAACTAAACAGAATTTTGCGAATATAGCATGAATAAAGACGTAATTTACATAGATGTCGATGATGACATTACCGTTATAAGCACCAAGCTAAAGAATTCAAGTGAGAAAATTGTCGCGCTTGTTCCACCTAAGCGAATTGGTGTATTGCAGAGTGTTGTAAACTTACGTATTTTGCAACGGGTAGCTAAAAGTGCAGATAAAAGACTTGTCCTTATATCGAACGATCAAACACTGTTGCCGCTAGCGGCAGGTGCTGGCATTCCCGTGGCAAAAAATCTTCAATCACGGCCAGAAATTCCTGATATTCCAGCGTTGAAGGTCGATGATGACGACGATATTATTGATGGGTCAGAGTTGCCGGTTGGTCAGCATGATGCAGCAGCGAAGCCAAAGAGTAGCGTTGCTGATTCAGCCGTGGCAGCGGCAATTGCTAGCGACAAGCTGGCAACACCTCCGTCGAGTGGAGAGTCTCCACGTCGCCCTAAGAAGACGCAGAAAGTTCCAAATTTTAATAAATTTAGAAAAAAATTGCTTATTTTCGGCTCGCTACTTATCCTTTTGATTGCTTTTTTGGTGTGGGCAATTAAGTTTGCACCAAGAGCGACAGTGATTATATCGGCAAAAACTAGCAACCAAACGGTAGATACTTCCGTTTCTTTACGGAATGATACTGAGACGGACGTTACTAATGGTGTGCTTAAGTCTATCGTTGTTTCCGAGAAACAAGATGCGAGCGTAGAGTTTACTGCAACCGGTACTAAAGAAGAGGGCGAGGCTGCCGGGGGCACTATAACCATAAGTCGTAAATTGAATGGATCTAAAACGATTCCTATAGGAAGTGGCTTTAGTAGCGGTGATTGTACATTTGTAACCTCTAAGGAGGTCACTGTTCCGGCACCTACTGGAATACCCGATACTATGCTTTCTACGCCCGGAACTGTTGACGTGAAGGTGCGTGCAACAACAATCGGTGAGGACTGTAATCTTTCGGCCCGTAATTATGAATCTACCGTAAAAGGAGTAAGTGCGCGTGGTACTGATATGACTGGCGGTAGTAGAAAAATATTGAAGATCGTAACTCAAGCGGATGTTCAAAAAGCGTCAGAGCAGCTTGCCGCACAGAACAGCGACGATTACCAGAAAAAACTATCAGAAAAATTTGGTAAAGATGTGCGAGTGATTGAAGGGAGTTTTGCTGTAAACAGAAGTGATGCAGCTGCGTCTCCGCAGGTTGGCCAGGAAGCTCCTGATGGTAAAGC
>CAZENS010000009.1:21469-26188 GCA_964513905.1 uncultured Candidatus Saccharibacteria bacterium
GAGGTTGAATTCTGGCCGTTCTGGGTAAACACCGTTCCAGAAGAAGATGAAAAGATCAACGTACAGTTTGACCTTAAGAAGACCGAGTAGACGTGGCAAGTAAAAAAACGTTTATCTGCCTTGATGTAGGCGAAAGGCGAATCGGTGTGGCGGTAGCGGATAGTGCCGTGCGCATTGCTATTCCATACACTACCATCCTGGTTGACGGTAATGAAGTCACTGCCATCGCTGAACTATTCGTTAAAGAGTCAGCTGATAGAATTGTTGTTGGCTACCCACGAAATCAGCAGGGCGAAGAGACGGCGCAGACCGAGTATGTTATCGAATTTGCAAAATCATTGAAGGAATTTGCAAAGGTTGTGTTTCAAGATGAATCACTGACGAGCGTACAAGCTGAACAGCGGCTTTCTCGTAGACGGGGCGGTTTTTCGAAAGAGGATGTCGATGCTGAAGCTGCGGCAATTATTCTGCAAGATTTTTTAGAGGAGGAGTATGGACAATAGACAACATCAAGATGTAGAAAATACAGAGGCCCCAAAGCAGACGCAGACTGCGGGATTAGAATCTTCTGATACTACGGGCGCACAGCTATCGATAAAGAAAAAGAAATCAAAAATAATAAAGAGAATAGCGATTGCTATATTGTCGCTTATTGTTCTTGTAACTTTGATTTTTGGTGTACTATACATGTGGTATCGTGCTAATTTACAACCTCCGCAGTCCGTTGCGGGGGATGCACAGCAAATAATCATCGAGAACGGCAGTACTACGAATAGTATTGCACAGCTACTCGAGGATAAAGGTGTGATTCAAAACGCAACAGTGTTTCAGATTTATTATAGATTGCACGGCGAAAAGCACTTACAGGCAGGTGAATATAGCCTTCGCAACACAATGAGTGTTCCAGAGGTGATTAATGAGCTTTCTGAAGGTAAAAAGCGAGAGTATAGCCTTACGTTTTTGCCTGGCGAAAATTTAATGGATATTAAGAAAACATTACTAGAGGCGGGCTTTGATGCGGCAGAAATTACAAAAGCATTCGAAAATAAATACCCTTCTTACGGCATGATGCAGTCTCGGCCGGATAACGTTGATATTGAGGGATTTGTTTTCCCAGATACGTACAGATTTGGAGACCGATATACAGTGGAGGACATACTAAAGCGACCGTTTGATTATATGCAGGAGTATATCGATACGAACAACCTTGAGTCTGCATATAAAAAGCATGGGCTGAGCCTGTATCAGGGAATAATCCTTGCATCGGTGATTCAAAAAGAGGTGAACAGCCAGTCTGATATGAGTCACGTATCCCAGGTGTTCCACAGTCGGTTAAAAATGGGAATGCCGCTAGGTTCTGATCCTACGTTTGTGTACCCGGCGAAAAAAATGGGAGTTGCGCCGCATCCAGATTTAGACTCTCCGTACAATACATATAAGATTACTGGACTGCCTCCGGGACCAATAGCAAATCCAGGGAAGGAAGCATTATATGCCGCTGCTAATCCCTCAACAGATACAGACGACTTATATTTTGTAGCCGGAGATGACGGTAAGACGCACTTTTCGAAGACGAATGATGAACATGAGGCGCTGACGCAAAAGTACTGTAAAGAGCGTTGCCGGCTTGATATATTTTAGTAAATCATTGACATATTAGCAGATGCTTGCTATATTAAGGGTTAGCGCATTTAACTATAGGATTTTGGGTGGGTTTAAAACGAAAATCTTACTAGGGTAAATGAGCCTACCAGAATTGTCGTACGGGCATGCAATTAATAACCAGTTGCTAACATTTATAACAATATCAAATTTAACTTTTGGTCGACAAAGTGCCCTGTTCTGTTGCGAGAAGAAAGACTAAGTACGGTAGAGGTACCACAGTAATGTGGATACAGGAGAATTACGATTACAACTCAAAAACCGAACCGAGGTTCGAATAAAAGAGTTGCGCGACTACTAGGTCACGCGGCATTTCGCCAAAGGAACACTACGACACGTAGTAAAAAAGAACTTATTAAACCAATCGGCTTGTATGTAAGTGCATTTGTTATGCTACTTTCTGTGGTAGCGATTGGCTATCAGGCACCTGAGGACGACATCACTACTGCAAACGCAGTTACTTCAAAAGCAAACGAGGTAATAGAAGCACCAATTGCAGATGTCGTAATCGATGAAAAATCAGCTACAGACATCGCGGCAAGCCTTGCATTCCAGACCAATATGCCGGTTGCCGCTAATGTTGCGAGCCTTTCTATTTCGCTCGAAGCAAATAAGGAAGTTATTCAAGATAGTGGAGCAATTGCTAAACCTCAAATTGTTGACTCTGCAGAAGTATCGAGGGACGTCATTCGTTATGTATCACGCGAAGGCGAAAATGCGCAGATCATTGCAGATAAGTTTGGCGTCACAAAAGATACTGTTTTGTGGGCAAACAATCTTTCTGCTGATGAAATCGATGCCGGTACCGAGCTAAAAATTCTTCCGGTTACAGGTGTACTCTATTCAATTGCCGATAATGACACCGTAGAATCTATTGCCGGAAAGTATGGTGCCGATGCCGCAAGGATCATTTCATATAACGATCTTGAGGTCGGTGGTTTATCTGCTGGAAAGCAAATTATTATTCCTGGTGGAATATTGCCTGAAGAAGATAGGCCTGGCTATGAGGCGCCAACACGGCAAGCAGCCTCTCAGCCGTATAACCGGCTTTCTCCTGGAAACGGTGCACAAGCACCAGCGTCATCGAATGTGACGGCTTCAGTTGGAAACAAGTATGCATTCGGCAACTGCACCTTCTATGTTTATGAACGCCGCCCTGACATTGGTAGCTTCTGGGGTAACGCATCTGGTTGGGCTGCAAGTGCTCGAGCAGCTGGATTTACCGTAGTTCAAGGAGCGCCAAAGGCTGGAGCCATCTTCCAGTATGGTGGTGGGTACGGTCACGTAGGAATTGTTGAGAGCGTCGACCCAGCCAACGGTACAATGCGAATATCAGACATGAATGGTATCGCTGGATTTAACGCCGTAGGCTACGATACAGTTCCGATTAACTCGAGCTGGAATTATATCTACTAGTTGATAATCATGATGATTCAAAATCACCTCTACTAATACAGGGGTGATTTTGGTATACTGGTGCATATATGTTTGTTGATGTAGCAAAAGTTTTTATTCAGGCAGGAAAAGGCGGCGACGGCGTCGTTAGTTTTCGCCATGAAATATATGTTGACAAAGGTGGTCCGGATGGTGGAGATGGTGGAAAAGGCGGCGATGTAATATTCGAAGCTACCGAGAACTTAAATACGTTGATCGATTTTCGATACAAGCCTGAGCTGAAGGCAGAGAATGGAAAGAATGGCTCAAAGGCAAAGCGTCGTGGTAAATCTGGCGAGAATTTAGTTGTTAAGGTTCCAGTCGGCACAATAGTAAGGGTAGATGGCAGTATCGTTGCTGATTTAACAAAACACGGCGAGCAGGCTACTATTGCTCGGGGTGGCGATGGAGGATTTGGCAATGCGCATTTTAAGTCTAGCGTTAGGCAAACGCCAAAAATCGCAGAGTTGGGTGAGAGCGGAGACTCTTTTGAAGCAGAACTTGAGCTAAAATTACTAGCAGATGTTGGGCTGCTTGGGTTTCCGAATGCAGGTAAATCAACCTTTTTGAGCGTTGTGACGAATGCTCGCCCAGAGATTGCTGATTATGAATTTACAACCCTTACACCAAATCTAGGGGTGGCAGATATCGATGATGGAAGTCTATTGATTGCTGATATCCCAGGGCTCATCGAGGGTGCATCAGAGGGTAAAGGGCTTGGTGATCGCTTTTTGCGTCATGTGGAGCGTACGGCGGTTTTGTTACATTTAATTGATGCGTATACGGACGACATAGGAAAGGCGTATCAAACAATTCGCTCAGAGCTAAAGAAGTATTCGACGGATTTATATAATCGTCCAGAGGTGATTGCCTTAACCAAGACAGAGGGTCTTGACGACGATATTATAGCAATGCAAATTGACGAAATAAAGAAAGTGGCACAGAGTGAAGTTGAAGTGGTTGCTATTTCATCACTTGCACATAAGAATTTGAAGGACGTGCTACGTTCATTACGAAAAAAAGTACAGCAAATTCGCGAGACGGAGTTAGATGAAGAGGATATAGATGATGAGCTACTACCGGTAATTCAGCTCGATGATGATCAGGAGGCGGACTACTGGGATGTTGATTATGATGAGGATTCGGATGAGTATATAGTATCTGGCAAGAAGATAGAAAAGTTTGCCAGAAGAACTGATTTTAGTGGCTTTGAGAACGTGAACCGACTACGCGTTATTATGCGTAAAATGGGTATTATACACGAGTTAGTGCGACGCGGAGCGGTAGGCAGTAGTACTATCAGGATAGGCGAGAGCAGGCTTACGCTGGACGAATAGTAGAAAATAGGATAAAAGTATTGACATATGTATATCAATATGATATATTGTAAATATACATCGATAGAACGATATGAGCGTTCTCGATAGTATTTTAATAAGTTAGACATATCCACCCAGGAGGAAAGATGCTGTCCATGTAAGCGCCAACTGTCGGCGCTAACATAAATTTGGCAGAGTTCGTAAAAAGTCGGCTCGCTTTTCCATCCAATCCGAAAGGAGAAAGGTACTATGCTGTCCATGTAAGCGCCAACTGTCGGCGCTAACATAAATTTGGCAGAGTTCG
>CAZENS010000009.1:26288-32505 GCA_964513905.1 uncultured Candidatus Saccharibacteria bacterium
ATGCTGTCCATGTAAGCGCCAACTGTCGGCGCTAACATAAATTTGGCAGAGTTCGTAAAAAGTCGGCTCGCTTTTCCATCCAATCCGAAAGGAGAAAGGTACTATGCTGTCCATGTAAGCGCCAACTGTCGGCGCTAACATAAATTTGGCAGAGCCTGAATGAGTTAGACCGGGAGTATAGTGAGGTCACACTCACTATACTCCCATCCCGGATATGTCTAACATATCCCCCACCCCAGCATTGCTGGGTTTTTTATTAGTTTTCGTATAAATGCTACGGTATACTAGTAGTATGGCTAAGACGTTCTTTTTTTATGATCTTGAAACAAGCGGGCTAAACGCACGAGAAGATCGAATTATGCAGTTCGCTGGCATAAGAACTGATGAAAACTTTAATCAAATTGGCGATTCGTATAATTTACTTATAGCGCTCAACGACGACACGTTGCCTAGCCCGGGGGCATTAATGGTAACGGGTGTAACTCCGCAAAAGACTGTTGAAGAAGGCTACTCTGAAGCAGAATTTGCTAAGATTTTTATAGAAGAAGTTTGCCAGCCAGATACGATTATTCTTGGCTTTAATAGTATCCGGTTTGACGATGAGTTTATACGTGCACTACTTTGGAGAAATTATTATGATCCGTATGAATGGAGCTACAAGGACGGGAGAAGCCGATGGGACATGCTCGATGTCGTACGTTTAACGAGGGCATTGCGACCCGATGGTATTCAATGGCCAACGCAGGATGGCAAACCGGTTAACAAGCTTGAATTATTAAGTAAAGAGAATGGCCTTGAGCACACCAAGGCCCACGATGCTTTAAGCGATGTTGAGGCACTGATAGCTGTTACGAAACTTATTGCTAGTAAGCAGCCACAACTCTTTGATTATTTACTGAAGATGCGTGACAAAAAAGAAGTTGCTAAGCTAGTTGATATAGATAATCCTCGCCCTTTTGTGTACGCTAGTGGGCGTTATGATGCTTCCTTTAACAAAACAACGGTGGCGTTTCCGCTTGCCGAAGCGGATTACGGGAATGTATTTGTGTACGATTTACGGCACAATCCGCAGCAGTGGGTAAATCTGAGTAGTAGCGAACTGGACGATATAAACAATGTGCCGTATGCTCAAAGATCTGAAGAGTATGTTGCGATTCCAGTAAAGAAGATGCAATTTAATAAGGCGCCCGCGGTTGCGCCAGTCGGGGTGCTTGAGCAGAATGACGGCTGGAAGAAAATTGGGCTTGATGTAATAACAATCGAGAAGCATCGGAATATTTTGCAGCAAAACCCCCAATTTAGAAAAAACATCACAGAGGCACTGCTGAAGGAGCGAAAATTCAAAGAAAGTAGCTACTCGGAGGGTCGGCTGTACGATGGATTTATTAGCGACAGAGACAAGTTGCGAGCTGAAGTCATAAGAAATATGAATAGCGGCGACTTAAAGTCCTATAAGCCGGAGTTTTCCGACGCTCGTTTGCAAGAGATTTTTCCTCGCTACAAGGCTCGAAACTTTCCAAATTTAGTGACGGCCGATGAGCGACAGCTATATGAGCAATATCGATCGGAGCGAATTAAACAGCAGATTCCTGGATTCATGAAGGAGTTTCAGGTTCAAAGTGTTCGACAAGACCTTTCCTCTCATCAGCAGTACGTACTTGAAGAGTTAAAGCTTTGGTTAGAGGCAATTATGCCGGAGAGTGATTAGTTCTGCCTATTAGACTTGGCCAAACCGACGTTTTGGTAATTGCCTTTTTTGCTGAAGATGAACTTTTGCTAGATGATCGATTCTAAGAAAAGAGATGAGCGATATGGCGGCAACTCTAAAAATAAGTAGCCAGGCAGTGAGGGCGATTATAAGAAGCATAATACCGGGAGACAGCGAGTAGCTGGTTCCGGGAATTGCACCTACAAGTAAAAAGGCCATGAGGGAGTCGGTGATGCCAGATTGCGCCAGAAGCGCAATAACTGAGCTAACGGTAACTACTGTAAATAATATATTCTTGTGCACGACATATCTCCACCAAGAGTGTTAGTATTTATATTTAATAATGTAGCAGTATAGTCAAATATATGCAATCATAAGCGTTTTTATCGATTGCAACGGAAACGATATAATTTCAACCAGTGGGTAATGGATTTTTCTTCAAAAAACTGCTATAATATTCCGAGTATGTCTGAGGTAATTAAAGTTGTAGGCGCAAAAGAGCATAATCTAAAAAACATCTCAGTAGAGATTCCAAGAGATAAGCTCGTTGTTATTACAGGATTGAGCGGTAGTGGTAAGTCGAGCCTGGCGTTTGATACGATTTATGCCGAAGGCCAGCGGCGATATGTAGAGAGCCTAAGCAGCTACGCTCGACAGTTTTTGGGCATTATGGACAAGCCGGATGCAGAGAGGATTGAGGGGCTTAGTCCGGCAATTAGTATTGATCAAAAGTCGACTAGTCGTAACCCTCGCTCGACAGTTGCTACAGTAACAGAAATATACGATTACCTTCGTCTATTGTTTGCGCGTATCGGTGTGCCGCATGACCCTATTACTGGTCGAGAAGTAACAAGGCGTACGAAAGACGATATTATTGATGAGGTTATGTCTATCGACGAGGGGGTTAGAATTATGCTGCTGGCCCCTGTTGCTAAAGATAAAAAAGGGGAATTTGCACATATTCCAGAGCAGTACAGGCGACAGGGATTTGCGCGTGTTCGGGTTGATGGTATCGTATATTCGCTGGATGAGTTTCCTGATTTAAATAAGAATGATCGTCACACTATCGAGATAGTGGTGGATAGAATCGTAATTGCGCCAGATATGCGAGGTCGCGTTGCTCAGAGTGTTGAGCAGGCACTTGAAATTGGCGGCGGGATAGTTGGTGTACTGTTTGCAGATTCGAATGAAGTACGGCTGTTGAGTCAGCGCTATGCGTCAATCGACAATCCAGACATAGAAATACCAGAGCTTGAGCCAAGGTTGTTTAGCTATAATACGCCACAGGGAGCGTGCTCGGTATGTATGGGGCTGGGGAGTAGGCTCGAGGTTGATCCGGAGCTTGTCTTTAACCCGAACCTTACTATTTCTGAGGGCGCAATTCGACCATATAACCGGATGAATAGCGATGCGTGGTATATGAAGCGCTTGCAAGAAGTGGCGAACGCACATAACTTTAGCCTAAAAGTTCCTGTAAAGGAGCTAAGCGAAGAAGATCAAAAGAAGGTGCTGTATGGTACTGGTGATCAAAAATATCGTGTACTATTAAGCGTTGGCCGACATTACGATTCGACATACGAAGGCGTCATTCCTAATCTTGAGCGGCGTTGGAAAGAGACAGACAGTGATTTTATCCGCAAAGATATTGAACGATTTATGCGTGAACGGCGCTGTACGGCTTGTGCGGGTGCACGATTAAAGCCGGTTGTGCTGGCTGTAACAATTCACGGGTACAATATTATGGATATTTGCAGTCTTGGTGTTGATGAGGCGATTGAGTTTTTTGATACCCTAAAACTAACTGACACCGAGCAAAAGATTGCTACGATGATCCTAAAAGAAATTGTTTCTCGACTTTCGTTTATGCAGAATGTCGGGTTGAGTTATTTGGAGTTAGGGAGGGCTGCGAACACACTGAGCGGAGGAGAGGCGCAGAGGATTCGCCTTGCGACACAAATTGGCTCAGGTCTGCAGGGAGTGCTGTATGTTCTGGACGAGCCTTCGATTGGTCTACACCAAAGAGACAACGATAAACTTATAGCAACGCTGCGTCACTTGCGAAACCTTGGGAATACTGTGTTGGTGGTGGAACATGATGAAGATACTATCCGATCGGCAGATTATTTGATAGACATTGGCCCAGGCGCTGGCGTAAATGGTGGCAATGTTGTTGCGGCCGGTACTCCAGACGAGGTAGCAAAAAATGCAAGTAGTATTACTGGCCGATATCTGAGCGGCTCTGAGTCGATTGAGGTTCCAAAAAAGCGCCGTCCACGCAATAAAGACAGGCAGCTTGTTGTACGCAACGCAAGAGAGAATAACTTAAAATCTATTACTGTTTCGATTCCGCTAGGAGTGATGACGGTTGTAAGCGGCGTGAGTGGTAGCGGAAAATCCACACTAGTGAATGATATTATCGCAAAAGAACTATCTGCGCGACTACACCGGGCGCATGCCGTGCCGGGCGCACACGACAATATCGAAGGTATTAATCAGCTCGATAAAATTATTGTCGTAGATCAGTCGCCGATTGGTAGAACGCCTCGCTCTAATCCGGCAACGTATACGGGTATTTTTACTGCTATTCGTGATCTTTTTGCCGGTACGCCAGAGGCAAATATCCGTGGATATAAATCTGGAAGATTTAGCTTTAATGTAAAAGGTGGTCGTTGCGAGAATTGTCAGGGTGATGGGGTTATTAAAATCGAAATGCATTTTTTGCCAGATGTATATGTTACGTGCGAAGTTTGCGATGGAAAGCGATACAACCGCGAAGCGCTCGAAATAAAGTATAAAGATGCAACAATTAGCGATGTACTAGAAATGACAGTTGATACCGCGGCTCGTTTTTTTGAAAACGTTCCTGCAGTACATCGAAAACTGCAAACTTTGGTTGATGTGGGGCTTGGTTATATTACACTTGGTCAGCCTGCAACAACGTTTAGCGGTGGAGAGGCGCAGAGAATAAAGCTTGCAACCGAATTATCGCGACGAAATACAGGTAAAACACTATATGTTTTAGATGAGCCAACAACAGGGCTGCATAGTGCTGATGTCAAGCGACTGATTGGAATTCTTCATCAACTTGTTGAGGGTGGCAATAGTATGATTATTATCGAACATAACCTAGATGTCATAAAAACCGCCGATCACATTATCGATATGGGCCCAGAGGGTGGCGCAGCAGGAGGCGTGGTTGTTGCCGAGGGAACACCTGAAGATATCGTAAAAAATCAAAAATCAGTTACAGGCACGTTCTTGCAGAGAATGCTTTAAAGAACTAAACTTATTTAATATTTTTATCAGATTTTTTTGAGAGAAGCACAAGTAGCTGACGGCGCGTACCTTCAATGATAGTCTTTCGCTTTTCTTTCGATGATAACGCATGAATAACGATTGGAGCTACTGATATTAGCACAATAACAATTGCAATAATTTCGATATTTACGCCCATATCTTGCAGTTTTTGACCAATGAAATATCCCAGGTAGGTAAAGCCTGCTGTCCAGAGGAATCCACCAATGATGTTAAAGAACAGGAAGGTTCGATAGTGCATCTTACTCACGCCGGCAACGATCGGTGTGAAGGTTCGTACAACTGGTACAAAGCGTGCGAGCACAATGGCAATTGGGCCGTGCTTTTCAAAAAAGGCTTCTGCTTGAAGAAGATATTTCTTTTTAAAGAATTTAGAATTTGGTTTTTCGAATAGCTTTCTGCCGACTTTATGCCCAAAGCTGTAGCCAACGTTATCTCCGAGTATTGCTGCAATAAATAGCATCATGACAAAAACATGAATACCAATTGTAAAAGTACCTTGTTGTACAAGGAATCCAGACATAAATAGTAGGCTGTCTCCAGGCAAAAAGAAGCCAACGAGTAGGCCAGACTCTGCAAAGATAACTGCGGCAACAGCAAGAGGCCCAAGGTGTGTAATAAATTCTACAAGATGATGCATAATGCTAAGTATAGCACGCCCATAACGCTAATTACACAGCAGTATGCTATAATAAAAGAATAAATATTAAATATTTCCGGACAAGTATCCGCACAAGCAAGAAGGAGAGATATGGGAAATAAAATAGAAGTTACACTCGATACGCGTGAAGTTCGCGGTAAAAAGGTTGCGCAACTACGCAAGGATGGAATTGTACCTGCAGTTGTGTATGGCCCGGGCATGAAGCCTGTGAATGTTCAAATCGCACGGAATGTAATGGAAAAGGTGTATCGCCAGGCGGGAAACCATACGCCGGTTCATTTAGCTATCGGTGGAAAAAAGCGCATTGCGATGATTAAAGATGTTGAGTTTGACGTTGTAAAGCACGTTATTACTCACGTTTCATTCCACGCAGTGAAGGCCAATGAGCCAGTTGTGGCTGAGATTCCAATCGAGATTATCGAAGCAAGCGAAAGCACGGCAGAAAAAGCTGGTCTTGTGATTCTGCAAGCACTTGAAAAGATAGAAGTAAAAGCATTGCCAATGGAACTTCCAGAGGTATTGAATGTTTCAGC
>CAZENS010000010.1:0-7699 GCA_964513905.1 uncultured Candidatus Saccharibacteria bacterium
TCAGGTACGAACTTCTTGCAAGACAGGCCAATGTCTCCACAAATTAGCAGTGGCATCGCACACACGTGTGGTATCTCTGATGGAAAAGCATACTGTTGGGGGGACAACTCCGAAGGACAATTTGGTAACGGGAACACAACAAACAGCAAGATTCCTGTAGTAGCTGGAGGCAGTACCTTTAACGGTAAAACAGTTACCGATATTTCTGCAGGATATTCACATACGTGTGCCCTAGCCGACAGCCAGATGTATTGCTGGGGAGATAATATAGCCGGACAAGTGGGTAACGGATCGACAGCCGATACTAACACACCTACAGCCGTTAACCTCGGCGGAACCGTTACACATATGACTGCAGGCTATGCAACAAGTTGCGCAATTGTTGCTGGTAAGCTTTACTGCTGGGGGCAAAATAGCCAAGGCCAGCTTGGCAATGGAAATACAACCAACAGCAGCACTCCAGTGGCAGTTCATCACACACACCCCTCCCTGTCTGGAAAAACAATCACTGACGTTGCAGCAACATATAACAACGTTTGCGCTCTGGCTGATGGCCAGGTGTATTGCTGGGGGGATAATTCTGCTGGGCAGCTTGGCAACGGCGGAACCGCAGACAGCTCTACTCCAGTAGCTGTTTCTATCAGTGGCACCGTTACCGATATTTCTGCGGGATACAACCATGTCTGCGCTCTCGTTGACGGAAATGCCTACTGCTGGGGAGGAAATAGCCAAGGCCAGCTTGGCAATGGAAATACAACCAACAGCAGCACTCCAGTGGCTGTAAATACTAGTGGAGTGCTTTCCGGTGTATCAATTTCAAAACTTTCAGCAGGATACTTCACTACGTGCGCCACCGACGGGCAAGCTTACTGCTGGGGATATAATTCAGATGGACAGGTCGAAACCACTAACAGCGTTCCAGTGGCCATCTCTAACGGTCAGATCCCGTCAAATAGCGGCATTGTTGGCATATCCCCGGGGTACATCCATACATGTGCTATCTCTGGTGATTCAACATACTGTTGGGGTAACAACAACTATGGCCAGCTTGGCGACGGTGTTACCCTGGCAAGTAATACCCCTGTCCGGACCAACGACACCAATATCACCCCCTCGTCTTCACCGGTGGTAATGTTTGGAGGACTAACTAGCTCCACAGAAACAGTCTATGTCTCGCCTACTCAACTGATAGCGACCACACCAGCGTACCCAGCAGGAGTGGTTGATGTTGATGTACTAAGTGGCACATATACTGCAACTCTTGCCAATAGCTACACCTACATAGCCCCCGTAACCCCACCGAGTGCACCTACAAATCTTGCTACCACGCCTGCCGCCAATGGTGTCACACTAAACTGGACAGCACCAGCAAATAACGGCGGAGCCCCGGTTACCGATTACAAAGTGGAATACAGCAGTAACGGTGGAAGCACCTGGCAAACCTTCACTCACCCACCATCAGCAAGTACCAACATTACAGTAACCGGATTAACACCGCACACCACCTACACTTTCCGAGTAAGTGCAATTAACAGCGCCGGACAAGGGCCTGCTAGTGCAACCGCTACAGGAGAGCCTATCTACGTAACAGTTGGATCGAGCGCAACAGTAAGCATTAATGTAACACCAACCGCAGATAGCCGGACCTCATCTGCCAGCCACACCGTTACTGTTGACACAAACTCTCCACTTGGCTACAACCTAACTCTTTCGATGCAAGGGAGCGATAGATTACTCAAAAAAGGCACTGATACCATCGGGCCAACTTCTGGAACAATAGCATCACCTGGCCAACTTGCCGTCAACACCTGGGGCTTCCGTATTCCTGGCTGGAGTGGGTTTGGCAGTGGCGCATCAATCGAATCAAATGTTGCAAACAGCTCCTATACCTGGGCTGGTGTACCAAATAATTCCGCACCAATTACAATCAGAACTTCTTCTTCACCTGCTCAAGATTCTGCGTCTGTTTGGTACGGCATGCGCGTTAATACCGAAAAGCCGTCAGGTACCTATAGCGGATCAGTAATTTACACGGCGGTAGCCAATTAGGAGATAAAGCTATGTAATGATTTTATTTCCAGACTACACAAACAACCCTATTATTACAACGTAATAA
Organism: uncultured Candidatus Saccharibacteria bacterium; assembly: GCA_964513905.1. Lineage (GTDB taxonomy): Bacteria > Patescibacteriota > Saccharimonadia > Saccharimonadales > Saccharimonadaceae > CAMEGH01. The sequence goes on from CAZENS010000010.1 coordinate 2,117, forward strand.
CAGGTAAAATAATATAAGACGCTTATGGCGAAAATATAAGGAGAATTTTATGAAACTACCAACCAAGCTTACTAAAGCTACAGCCAGCTTTGGTATCGGACTAGCTGCATTTGCTGTGCTAGCCCTACCAGTGGCATCTGTATCTGCACAGACGTCTGATACATCTACTTCTGTTATTAACGGAATCATTGGATCATCAATCACCATTACATCTGCTGGGCCAGTAAATATTAATGTTACCCCAACAAACACAGCGGTTATGTCTAGTGCAAACGACACAGTTACTGTTGATACAAATCACGCAACCGGCTACACACTTTCGCTTGAAATGAACGGCGCAACTACAACCCTAGCAAAAGGCTCTGACACAATTGCAGCACATTCAGCAGTTGTCGGATCACCTTCTGATCTTGCAGCAAACACATGGGGCTTCCGTGTAGATGGGTCTGGCAACTTTGGTGCTGGCACCACTACTGCTGAAAGTAACGTGGCAACCAGCGCCCACACGTGGGCTGGCGTACCTGCAAAAGATAATCCCGTAACTATCAAGACTACGTCTGGTCCAGCCGCGGGCGACGAAACAGCCGTATGGTATGCGATGAAAGCAGACGCTTCAAAGCCTTCTGGTACCTACACTAACACCGTACTATATACAGCAGTAACGAACTAGGCTATCGAAAGGAAACCTGATGCAACGCAATATTTTTCTGCAACTAAACTGGCGTACCGCAACAACCTTTGTTGCAGCTATGCTTCTATCTGTCGTATTCTTCTCGCACGCTGCACGTGCAGAGTCTCAGATTACACTGTCCCCAACATCCCAACATATTAAAATTGCACCAGGAAAAACACACGAGGGGGCATTCACCGTTATTAATAGCGGTAATGCCCCACTTGATGTCCGTATCTATGTGGCTCCGTATCAAGTTCAAAATGAAAAATATGATCCAATTTTTTCAAAAGAAACCCCTAGAACACAAATTTCACGATGGGTATCTTTTGAAAGAAATACCTACTCACTTAAACCAAGCGAGCAAGTAGAGGTACCGTATAAAATAAATACTCCGCAATCAATCCCAGATGGCGGCCAGTATGCCGCGATATTCGCCGAAACAAATGAAGAGCCGGACGGTTCATCAATTGCTAAGAAAAAGCGAGTTGGTGTTATTTTGTACGCACGACCAGATGGGAAAACCGTTGAATCTGGAAAGGTAGAATTTACCAATATCAGCAACCTGCAAATAGTCACTGGCCTAACATTCAACCAGCGAATAATTAACGAAGGAAACACAGACCTCTCAGCTCAAAGCAATGTTACAGTAAAGAGCTTAGGCGGCAAGGAATTATTCACGGATTCTCAGCAAAAGATTGTTCTTCCCGATACAACTCGAGCAGTCCCTACTGAGTGGAAAAATACCCCTCATTTTGGAATCACCACCGTATCTCAGAAAACCACTCTCGCCGGCAAGGAGTTTGCCGATGAGCGAACAGTTATTATCATATCCCCTATTCTGATTATTATTCTTGGTGGCGCAATCATTCTTATAGTCGGAGGAGGCATTTATGGCGCACGTCGATCAAAGTCGAAGAGACGTCACGCTTCACGTAATACTCGCTAGTATCATCATTATATTGATGAGCTGGCTACTTGCAGCCAAGTCATACGCTCAAAATAGTGGTAGCTCATCGTCAATTATCAATGCTCATGTGTGTTCGGGTGGAAACCGCACACCACTTGGTAGCATTACCCAGCCTGTCAACCAAACGCCAACCTCACAATCCACCTACGAAATTACAGCCACTACAAGCTGGGTGTCATCGTATCAGGTGTTTAGAGGGGCAGATATAATTGCAAGCAAGAACAATCTCCCCCATGTTGCAAACTACGAGTCTACCGTTATTGTTCCGCTCGTTAAGGGCACTAATGACCTACGTCTCGTATTGATCGGGGGCTGCCCCGAAAGCACGGCAACATCTTCTATTGTAAGCATTGTATACGCACCAGAAAGCGCAACGATCCGCCCTGTTATAACTAATTCTCGATCACCCAAACTCACTGGTAGGGTTTCACACACAACCGCAGCCGTAACCGTTACTATCAACGGCAAAAACTACACTGCAAAGAACAATGGCGACGGAACGTGGACGTTACCAGAAGGTGTCATAGCGCCAGATCTTGCAGATGGTAGATACAACGTCCGCGTGATAGCAACAGTAAATGGCGAGGTCGCTAGCGACACAACGACCCCAAGCGCAGTTACAGTCGATACAAAAAAACCAACTGGCAGCCTTACCACCAAAGAATTAATTAGTCGCTCACCTGAACTTACCGGTACAGTGAGCGACCCTCGGGCCTCTGTTACTATCAGCATTAATGGTAAAACCTATACCGCTCACAACAATGGCGACGGAACGTGGACGTTACCAGAAGGTGTCATCGATAGCCTTGCAAGCGGTACGTATACAGCTACTGTCACTTTTACGGATCAAGCAGGAAATGTAACAACTTACACATACCAGATCACCATTAAGGCGCTAAACGAAATTGGCTTTTTACTTGCGCCAAACACCGGCTACCTACGAGTTGGCCAAACTAACATACCCAGCTGGCTACTGTATGTAGTTATGCTCTATGTAATTTTTCTTATAGCTAGAAATCGTTTCGACCAAAAAGACAAAAGAAGCCCTAGTAACGCCATTGTGCAATAGCGCCACATGTTATAGTTTTGATTCTAAAAACGCCTCAGAAAATCCGTCTATCTTACCGTCTAGTACAGATTTAGCATCTTTATCTTCATATTTTGTACGTGTATCCTTTACCAAAGTATACGGATGAAGTACATAGTTTCGAATTTGTGAACCCCAGCTAGCACTTTCGCCCGCCTGCAAGTCGCCAATCTTTTTGGCATGTTGCTCTTCTTTTAGTTGGGCTAGCTTTGATCGCAATATTTTTAGAGCCGTTTCTTTATTTTGCAACTGACTACGCTCATTCTGAATAGCTACGACAATTCCCGTTGGGATATGCGTTATGCGAACAGCACTATCTGTCGTGTTAACGCTCTGGCCGCCATGCCCGCCTGCTCGATATACATCGATTTTTAAATCACGCTCCTCTAACGCAATATCCTCGGGTACATCTATTTGTGGAAGCACCTCAACAAGCGCAAAACTTGTTTGCCGCAAGTTGTCACTATTAAACGGACTAAGTCGCACCAACCTATGAACACCGTGCTCACTACGCAAACGTCCATATATATGCACGCCAGAAGTTACTTCAATAACTGATGTTTTTAGCCCCGCCTCGTCTCCGGTGGACCGAGAGATAATGCTAGTTTGTAAATCAGATTTTTCCGCCCATCGTAAATACATCCTCTCGAGCATCTCGGCAAAATCTTGCGCATCAACACCGCCCACGCCAGCAGTAATCCTAATGATTGCTTCATGTGAGTCGTATTCGCCATCGTACAATAATGCTCGTTTTAAGCTCTTAAACTGCGACTCCATAGCATCAATTTGAGCGCCCAACTCCGGCAAAAGATCTTCATCCCCGAGTTCAATCAATTCACCAATATCGTTTAGTTGCATACGCAAAGCAAGCCATGGTTGAACAGAATTTTGCTGGGCAGAAAACTTCTTGTTTAGCGACGTTGCCCTTGAAGGATTATTCCATATTTCTGGCTGTGCTAACTCTTTTTCGAGCTCTAGCAGCTTATTGTATTCATCGTCAATATGCAACTGATCGTACACCTGCAAAAAATCATTTCGCAATAATTCAATCTTCTTATGAATCGGTTCCATCACTCTCCTTTTTGGGGATTTCTTTGTCTTTCTGTAAAGTCTTAGCCTCGCCAATCGTTGGATGCAACGTATCATAGAACTCTTCAATCTTATGTAGCCTTCTTGACAGGAACGGATGACTGCTAAATGTTTGCGTGAACTGATTAAACGTATTGTTAGTTTTATACGCCTGCCACTGTTGTGCAATCGTATTAAATGCTGCCGCAACGTCTGGGCCAACATGAATACAAATTAAAGCATCTTTTACTTGCGTCTTATCGTTTAGATATGCGAGCGCCAAGCGATCTGCCGTGAACTCGCATCGCCGACTCCAAAAATCCAACAGCCAGCCAAAAAACGAACCAAAAACTGGAGTTACACGAAAGATATTAGAGTACGTACTCATTGCAGTGTGTTTATACTTTATGTGAGCCATTTCGTGTACAACTATCGCTTTTAATTCATCGTCTGAAGTCCATCGAACCGTACCAGAATTTAACACTATTGTGTACGGTTTCATAAAACCAAACGCAAACGCATTCATAACGGGATCTTGCGTTACCATAATCTCTACCTCTGGCATATGTAAATCTTTTGCAACCAAGTTAGACCAATCTCGTAGCCAAGCGTACTCACTGTACTCAACCTGGAGGGCGTTCGCTAAATACATCTGGCGCATCATACGGATCGATACGAGCATAACGATCAGCACGGCAGCGGCAAGCAAAATCCAAGTAGCGTAATCAATGATTATCAAAAATATCCACGGTAGCCCAGAAGCATCAGTGCTGGCACTCATCTCCCCAGAAGAAATTGATACCCAAGCGCCGAACAGTGCAACCACCCCGAGTATTGCAATGCACATAACTACAGTGATCCAAAAAACAACGTAATCACTAAAACGGTTTGCCAAACGTACCGCTGGATGCTCCTGAACCTCCCCGGGAGATTGCGGGCTCGATGGACTCTCTTCCGACACCTTGCACCTTTCTTTTCTTTGCTCCAAATATTATAGCAAAGATAGATAGTATAAGATACACGGTCGCAACAGACACGGTAACAATGACAAGTGGCGTTGCTAATGCAGAAATCACTGCTGAGAATATATTGAGCTGTGCAGGCAACCGAATCAGCGATGTCTGCGTTATAAGTACGATCGGAATGATTGCAATATACAGTGTAATTGCTGCGCTTAAAAATGTTGGTTTAGACCAGCGGATCCACCGCGGGATAGACTTAAGTACCATGAGTGAAATAGCCCCAGAAACAAGCAAAATACTGATAAACACCATAAGCCCGTGCTTTACCCACCAGTAGATGAACTTGAGGCTCGCTCCGATATACTCAGATGAATTCCCCTTTGATGACTGTGAGCCTGCCGCCACCCCAAGTTGACGGCCTTCCGCTACAGTATTAGCAGCGTCCATCGCCAGCTGGTCATTAGCCCCCCTTAGCACAGCACCCTCGATTGCCGCCCTATCAACACCAGGCACCCTACATGGAATGGCGAGCGGACTATTCCTTAGCTGCTCACTGTACTGCATGATTTGCGAAAAATTACATTCTGGCTTTTCAAGAACCTGTGAAGCTGCTTCCTTAGCAATCTCCTCCGACAGTCGTCGTTGCTCTGCGGCGAAAGAAACATCAAATACAGGAGAATCCCTTTTCCCGTTCAGCCACTCGTAATTATCACCAATAATCTTCTCCGATTTTTGTCGCAAAAAAGCTGGATTTATGACCCTATCAACAGTTTGCTTGGCTGATTCGGGCGCTAGTCCAATATTTCCAGTCGAATCGATGACACTC
>CAZENS010000010.1:7799-29307 GCA_964513905.1 uncultured Candidatus Saccharibacteria bacterium
TTGCTTGGCTGATTCGGGCGCTAGTCCAATATTTCCAGTCGAATCGATGACACTCTTCGTAACGTCATTCGCCACAATTTCACCAGCCACCGAATAAACACCAGAATCGTTAATGTATTTCTTAAACGAATCAACATCCGCCACCCAAAAAGCAGCAAATATCGCCCCCGGAATTGCGAGTAGTGCCAGTAAAAATATAGCCCGTAATATGTGTAATGTTGTTTTATGCGCAATCGACTCAGGTTTCATACTACTCAGTATACGCTATTTTGCTCGTGCTTTCACGGCCGCAATGTACTGATCACCTCGGTCCTTATAATTTTTAAACATACCAAAACTTGCACAAGCGGGGCTTAATACCACAACGTCTCCGGCCTCTGTAGTCTCCGCTGCTCTAGCCACAACCTCGTCCATTGTTACGTCTTCAAGAATTGTGGCAGGAACATCTGGAGCCCATTGCGCTAGCTCGGACTGAATGGCTGTAGCCTCATCACCAATCAATAATACATGCCGGACCAAAGTATCTGCCGCCGCCATGGCAAACGTACTAAAATCTGCACCCTTAGAAGACCCACCCATAATCATTACCTTTGGGTTCGTAAAGGCCTGTAGCGCCGCAATGGCACTTCCTGGCGTGGTTGCAATACTATCATCATAATAATCAACATTATTAATTGTATCGACGTATTTTAATCGGTGATCAAGCCCGCTAAAGTTATGAAGCCCCTCGGCAATTGCAGTAAAATCCGTTACATACGGAAGGCAAGCGCTAATTGCTGCGCATGCGTTTTCTAAATTATGGACACCCGGTAACGTAACAACATTAGTTGAGCAAACAATCGCTCCATCACTCAGTACAAAATTGCCACCATCTATCCTTGCTGTTGCAACTTCATTATCGGACAGATTATTAAACGGCGCCGCATGGGTAGAAAACTGCGGCTGGTATTTGGCTATCTCCCGGCTGTAGCTGTTTGTTGGATGATAGACACAGATATCGCTTTTCGTTTGCGTTCTTACAATATTCGCCTTTGCCCTAACGTACTCCTCCATACTTTCGTGAACATCTTGATGATCCTGCTCCACCATAAGCACTACAGCAATATGCGGACTCTGTTTCAGATCCCACAGCTGAAAGCTACTCATCTCATATACAACAATGTCATCTGGAGTTATACTCGGAAGAATTTTTAATGCAGGTACACCAATATTACCAACAAGATGGACAGCCTTACCCGATGCACGCAATATACTCGCAATAAAGCTGCTTGTAGTGCCCTTACCTTTTGTGCCAGTTACGCCAATAATTGGTGCTGGGCACTGCTTAAAGAACTCGTTCGTAGCGGACCAGATGTATTTTGCGGATTTTATTTTTCGTGGTGCGAGCCCAGCGGTTCGCACTACCATATCATATGATTCAAGTCGAGAGAGCGCCTCTTTACCAAGATGAAATTCAACGCCTTCTGGAAGATTTTCTATTGCATCGCGCTCATCAATAATAACTACTTCATTTCCCTCTTGTTGGCTAAAATAGTGATAATTTTGCTCGCCCTCTATGCCGTAACCCGCAATTGCAATTTTCATAGTTCTCCGTTCGTTGTTACGATTTATTAAATAACTTCTCTAACTTGTTAGACAGTTCCTCAATCTCTTCTTTTTCGCCCGCACCTACCGCTGCTAGTACCCAAATATTTGCATCAACAAATTCCTTGGCAGTTTCGATAATCATTTCTTTTGTTGTATGCGCAATAGAGCTCGGCACTTCTTCGTAATCACGAATATTCCTATCGCTAAAATATCTACCAGTATAAAAATTACTAATTTGCGCTACGGTTTGCGCACCCATCTGATGCCGACCAAGCGCATAACTCTTAACTGCGTCTAGCTCTTTGTCTGTTATATCACCGCTTAGTACTCGTCGTAGCTGTGTCTCGATAATATCAAACAACTCAGCGGCGGTCTCCCTATTCACCTGACCGCCAAAATCCCAGCTACTCTCATAAAATCCAACACCCGTGTCGCTAAACATGCCGTACGCTAAACCTTGCTTTCGGGCAGTTCCAAATATTCGTGAGTGCATTGTTCCTGTAAGTAAATGGTTCAAGCACGCCATTGCATCAAGCTCTTTATCTTCTAGAACACGAGGTAAAATCATAGACCAAGCAAACGTAACGTTCGACGCTTCCTTCCGGCGTATAAGATTAGGTTTAGCCGAGTGCAAATCGTCGCGTGGAACCTCAAACCGTTCACCTTTTGGTAATTTCCAGGCCTCAAGATGGCGCCTAATTGACGCCTTTCGCCCCTTTAGTTTACCAGCAATCACAAACCTCATATTTCCAGTCGTATGCGTACGACGATGATGCTCTTTGATATCCTTTAGCTCCACATGTGGAATCGTTTTTAAGCGTTGACCAAAAGTTAGCACATCTTCCCCAATTAACTGCTGAGATTTTGGCCAGAGCAATCGAGCGTGATTGTTTAAATACCCCGTCAACTCACTCTTTACGTTGCCCTTTTCAGCCTTCAGTTCATTCTCGTTAAATAGCGGTTCACAAATCGAAACCTGCTGGAGCTCAAGAATCCTTTCCCATTCAAAATCTGCACAATCAGCCATATACACCATACTAAGATCGCTCGTGAATGCATTATGATACGCTCCGTTTTTTGTAAACTCAGCCTCAAACTCGTGTTCTGTTTTGTACTTTGCATTCGCGCCAAACGCCATATGCTCCATAATATGAGCTGTCTCGTAAATATCTTTATTCAAGACATATCTGTTTCCTGCCCTAAACTGAAATTCAAAACTCATTACCGTGGCGTCTGGCACATCAATGAGCAAACCTCGTGCGCCGTTTTTCAGGCGGACTTCTTCAACTGTATGCTTCATCTATCTACTTTCGGTTCTTCTTGCGATTTTGACGCTGCGCTTTTTTCTTTTTTCGAGCTACATTTTTTGTACGATTTTTTTCGGCTGTTGTTTTTGCCTTTTTAACGGAGCTATCAAAGTCCTCGTCACCGATATGTTGTACAGTTGTTACCTCATTAACACCTTGCTCAACCGCTCCTTCAGCCAAACGAGTTAGCTCGGTTTCGTATTCATCATCAACGTTCGCCATAGTAATATCACTTGGTCGTACGTGCATAATAATGCGTAGAACCTCTGTACGCAAACTTGCCTGTAGCCCCTCGAATAGCTTCTGAGATTCAGCCCGATATTCCACCAAGGGATCACGCTGCCCAACACTCCTCCAGTGAATTCCTTCACGCAAGTGTTGCATGTTCTCAAGGTGCTGCATCCAAAGCTGATCAAGCACCTCCATGTACACTTCACGTTCAAGCTTACGCATTGTATCTTCGCCCAGCTCTTTTTCTCTATCAGTATAGAGGCCCTGTATAGCGTCATTAGCAGCAACAAAGCGCTTCTTGTCGTTCTTCTCGGTGCCAATTTTCTTTATTTCATCTGTTGCCAGTGGGAAAAGCGCCTCAAACTCCTCGGCAAATTTTGGATTATTCTTTGCAGGTACGACGGTTAACTCAGCCAGTGCATCGCCAATTAATCGCTCAATCTCGTGCTTAATATTATCACCTTCAAGAATTTTTCGACGAATCGTATACACCACACGACGATGACGATTAATCACGTTGTCGTACTGAACAACATTCTTACGGCTGTCGAAATTATATCCCTCGACGCGCTTTTGGGCAGCCTCGAGTGTTTTAGATACCGCCTTATTTTGGATTGGCGTTTCTTCATCTACACCCAGACGATCCATCAACGAGGCAATTCGCTCACCCTGGAAAATACGCATCAAATCGTCTTCGGTTGAAACATAGAACTGTGTTTCGCCTGGGTCACCCTGACGACCACCGCGACCACGTAGCTGATTATCGATACGGCGTGATTCGTGTCGTTCTGATCCAATCACCACCAGTCCACCAAGCTCCTTCACGCCCTTACCAAGCTTAATGTCGGTACCACGTCCAGCGATGTTAGTTGCTAACGTAATTGCACCCTTTTCACCTGCACGAGCTACAATCGCAGCCTCGTGTTCGTTATTCTTAGCGTTAAGAATCTCGTATTTAATACCTTCTTTATCAAGCCATTGCGCAATCAACTCATTCTTTACAATTGAGCCAGACCCAACCAAAACAGGTCGACCTTGCTTGTGATATTCCTTAATAGCATCGGCAACCGCCTTTAGCTTTCCTTTTTCCGTCTTAAAAATCAAATCTTCCTTATCGATACGAGCGATTGGCCTATTTGACGGAATTTGCACCACGTCCAAACTATAAATCTGCTGAAATTCTTCGGCCTCGGTAAACGCCGTACCCGTCATACCACTGAGCTTATTGTAAAGCCTAAAAAAGTTCTGGAAAGAAACAGTGGCAAGCGTCATGCTTTCGGTTTGTACTTGAACATGCTCTTTTGCTTCAATAGCCTGGTGAAGTCCTTCGCTATAGCGACGACCGTGCATTAAGCGCCCGGTGTGTTCATCAACGATTATGACCTCTCCGTTACTAGCAACAACATAGTCTTTATCTCGCTTAAACAGCGTTTGCGCGCGCAAAGACTGATCAAGGTGGTAAACATTTCGAACGTTATCTGGCGTGTATAAGTTTTTTACGCCAAGCATTTTTTGCACCTTCTCAATCCCCGCATCGCTCAGGCTCACTGCCTTTCGCTTTTCATCAAGAATATAATCATCCGGTACAAGTTTTGCCGCAATTTTTGCAAAATTAAGGTAGTTGTCTGGATTATCTGCAGCGGGCGCACTAATAATTAGCGGCGTCCTGGCTTCGTCAATCAAGATAGAGTCCACCTCGTCGACGATCGCAAAGTTTAGTTCGCGCTGGCGCAGTAGCTCAACATCATTCACCATGTTGTCGCGCAAGTAGTCAAAACCGAACTCATTATTTGTTCCATAGGTAATGTCGGCTGCATAGGCTTCTTTGCGAGTAGCTGGGCGCAAGCGACGCATTTTTTCGTCTTCGTGTGCTTCGTTATCGTACTCTGGATCGTAAATAAAGCTGGCATCGTTGATAATAACACCAGTCGAAAGCCCCAAGAAATGATACAGCTCACCCATCCAGCTAGCGTCACGTTGTGCCAAATAGTCGTTGACGGTCACAACATGCACGCCCTTTTCCTCAAGTGCGTTTAAGTACACGGGGAGGGTTGCCACCAGAGTTTTACCTTCACCGGTCTTCATCTCGGCTACGTTGCCTTCGTGCAGCACCATGCCGCCAATTAGCTGTACATCAAAGTGACGCATGCCAAGCACTCGCTGGCTCGCCTCGCGCACAAGTGCGAATGCATCTGGCAAAATATCATCAAGTGTAGTTTTTTTCTTGCCAAGCTTCTTTTTTAATACATCAGTTTGCTTTGGAAGCTCTGCCTTTTTCATCGACTCATACTTAGACTCAAGACGATTAATGTCGTGAACTCGCTTTTCAAGCCCTTTTAGAACGCGTTTTTGTGGGTCACCGAATACCTTCGATAGAACCTTTTGCCTACTTACCATAAAAGAATTCCCTCTCACTTTTGCTGAAATGTCTGTAAAACTACTATTAGTATATGTGATTTTACTGAATTTTTAAAGGGTATATAAAAACAAAATACATCTTACTTTTGCGGTCGTTTGATACGTTTTTTAAGAAAAAAGTAAAAGACCACTCATCTTGAGTGGTCTTAGCGGACATGACAAGGCTACAGTCGGCGAAAGAATCTGTTCCTTTGCAGGCTGCTCACTCGTTTTCAAGTACAACTCGTACTGAGTATGGTCAAGTATTGCACGGCAGGCTTCAGTCTTCCTGCCGAACAACTCGTTATCGTGAATCAGATCACCAAAAAATGATTCTAGGAAAACGAGTATCGACACAGACGATTCATACACCTCATTATCGGCAAGAACTCGACGACGAATAGTGCGCATCGAAAACTCACCCGCAGAAAGAAGCGTGTACACACCTGAAGGAGCCGACCACATGACAAATTCGCCATACGGCACAAGCTCTTGCACCGACTTCTTATGACGAAAGATAAATCCACGCCAGCCAGGCTGGAGTTTCGCAACCGTTTCATACTTCTTGAAAATTTCTAGCGTTGCCCTTGGGTAGTCACACTGTGTCACACTTTCTATAAAAAGAAAGAGTGTAACCTGATGTTACACTCTTTTTATAACCAATAAATATGTGGTTATTGTTGCTCGCGCGCAAAACTCCGCTTAAATCGAGCCATAAGACCCTGTCGGCCAACATGAGCCACGCTGGTTTCTTTGTATTTTCGTAGTTGCGTTGCAAGTTTATCTTCTACGATATCAACAGCAGCAATTACATTCAATGTTGAATCTTGTGCGGTAATAGTTTTGTTTGGCACGGTCACAATAACTTCAACCTGATACTTATTGCCATCGCGACGATCAATTTGCTCAACTTTTACATCCGCCTTAACGCTTTTTCGTGCGTGGCGCGGTAAATACCTATCAAGTGCACCAATTTTCTTCTTGATATATTTTTTCGACTTTTCATCCACTTCATATTTAATTCCGGTGATGGTGAGTGCCTCAATCATTTAGCCTCCTTTATAAGATGCAGATTTTTCTGCGTTTACAATTTTAGTATATCATTTTTTGCCAAAAAACTATATACGCTCACGATTTTGCATATATGGCCGTAAGACCTCTGGTATCGTCAACGTTCCGTCTTCATTTTGGAAATGCTCCAATACAACCACGAGCGACCGAGCCAGGCTCACTGCCGTTCCGTTTAGCGTGTGCACCGGTTCAACTTCACCAGAGTCCCTTTTTACGCGAATATTCAAATTTCGCGCCTGAAAATCTGTACAGTTACTGCAACTTGTCAGCTCACGGTATTTACCGTCAACAGGAGACCAATATTCAATATCATATTTTTTTGCTGCGGGTGCGCCCAAATCACCGGCCGCAATATTAATTACATGGTATGGAATACCAATTGATTGCCACAGCTCCTCTTCTGTTGCCAAAAGCTTATCATGGACTTCTTTGCTCTTTTCTGGCAACGCATAGGCATACATCTCTAACTTATTAAACTGATGTACACGGAACAATCCACGCGTGTGCTTTCCGTATGTACCCGCTTCTTTTCGGTAACATGGACTGTAGCCAGCGTAAAATATTGGCAAATCCTGCTCGTTGATAATTTCATCGGCATGGTACCCAGTGAGTGGCATTTCTGCAGTTGCAATCAAAGATAAATCTTCGCCCTCTATGTAATATTCATCTGATTGATCGCTTGAGCGAGGCGCAAACCCCGTGCCGGTTGCCGTTCGAGAATTAACCATATTTGGAACCGTCATATAGGTGAATCCTTTTTTAACAAGAAAATTGAGAGCGTATTGCGTAATGGCATTTTCGAGCAACGCCAAGTCGCCTTTTAGATAGTAGAATTTTGCCCCAGCAACCTTTGCGCCACGCTCAAAATCAACCCAATCCCTTTTTGTTGCAAAATCAAGATGGTCCATTGCACCTTCATTTTTATCACCCCAAGCGCTAATCTCCACACTTTTTGACTCATCTCCAAGCGGCACGTCATCAAATGCTGGATTTGGCACGTAGCTTAGCATTTGGTTTAAGTTATCGCTCACAGTTTTAAATTGAGCTTCTTTCTCGGCTATTGTGTCTTTTACCTGTCGGCCCTTGGCAATCAGCTCCTCAGACGGCCTACCTCCCTTCATCTGCGAGGAAATATCGTTTCGCTGCTGACGCAATGAGTCAATCTCCCCTTGCATCTTTCGACGTGTATCATCTAGCGACAAAATCTGCTCAACATCAATCACATAGCCCTTGTCGGCGGATTTTTGTTTTATTAAATCTGGATTATCTCGAAGAAGTTGTATATCAATCATATATGCAGTATAGCATTTTTTATATTTAAGCCGATTAGGCTATAATAGAAATTATGAAAAAGCTTTTGATTATTTTACTTGGTATTATTATTCTAGCTGGAGCTGGAGCAGCGACGTACTTCTTCTATTTTGCCCCACAGCCAACCGCAGAGCGCACCGCCAACAACGCAATGATGGCGGCCAGTTTAAACCAACCCGAAAAAATCTCCCTCACGCAACAAAATGAATCGCTTAGTGTGGCTGATTTTGTTTCTGCTAGCTCGCAAAGAAACTTTAAGCAGGTAGCCACAACTCAGTCTGACTCTACTTTCTATATCTCGTTCCAATTCACCGATGATCAAACACCTAAGAAAGCTCGCATTGCTGTTGCCAATAGCGCAATACGCTCATTGGCTGTGGGCGATTTGCTTGGAAACCTACCGAAAGACGATGAAGAAGAAAAAGTTATTGCTGCTCAGTCTTTCGATCACTGCCTATCAAAAGAAGACTTGCAGTACCTTGATTCAACCAAATTATACGCCCGCAACTTCCGCGCTGCAACCATGATTTTTGCTCCCGGCAGCAGCCTCTCCTATTCCGGCGAAGTAAATGGCAATCGACTCCTGGACAGAATCGGCAATTTCTACAAAAAAAGCCACACAAAAGACTACCAGGTGATGCTAAGGGGATACGCACCAGATCCAGAAAAGCACCAGGAAGCATACGAAAAGCAACTCAGCGAATCAAATAATCGAGCGACTAAAATCCATGATGATCTTGTGAAAAGAGGTGTTTCCCGTGACAGAATTACTATAGATGATCCAATCATCTACAACCAAACGCCCCCCGACGTACAAGATAATTATGTCAATATTGATATCGTCAATAAGTGCATCTAATCCCTGTCTATGTTGGTGAAATTACACCAAACGACAGGAGCACAATAAGCACTAGTCCTAACCCTACTCTATACCAAATAAATATCGAGTAGTCGTTCTTTGCGATAAACTTAAGAAGCCAAGCAATCGCAACGTAAGCAACAACAAACGAAACAACTGTTGCAATTACTGTTGGTATCCAACCGACACCTCCAGAGATGTCATCATAGCGAGTAACTACCTGCAGCAGCGTTGCGGCTAACAGCGCCGGTATGCTAAGAAAAAAGCTAAGTCGCGTAACAGTAACTCGATCAAAGCCACGGAGTAGACCTGCCGACATCGTCGCACCGCTTCTCGAGACACCCGGTATTAGCGCAAGACACTGCGCGAGCCCAATCACAAGCGTATCCTTCCACGTCGTATCCCTCTCTCCCCTCTTCTGAGTGGCAGACCTATCCGCATACCACATCACCGCACTCCACACAATTAGCGAGACAGCAACGAACCATAAGCTGCGCAACACTGTTTCAATTTCATCCTTAAATGTAATCCCAACAACAGCAATTGGAATAGATCCGATAATAATTGCCCAGCCGTAAGCATAGTTTTTATCGCTACGTTGCTTTTTTGCAAACAATCCTCGTAGCCAAGCCGTAGCAACCTGCATTATATCGCTCCAAAAATAAACAAGCGTTGCAATAACCGCACCACTCTGAATAATAGCAGTAAAAGCAGTAATGCCAGGATCATCAATGCTATATCCTAAAAGTTTTTCAATTATCGTTAAATGGCCCGTGCTTGAAATTGGTAAAAACTCAGTAATACCTTCAACAAGCCCCAATAAGACCGCGTGCCACCATTCCATATGTTTATTTTTTCACACCTTTCATATCCCTTAGTATACTATATTACGAACGAAGATCGATGCGTTACCGGATCGATTTCTTCTCTCGCCTGTGTAAGACCTTTTCGATCCTTCCATCTTTAACGAGCACCTGCATGTCGCACTTTGCAGCCAACTCAGTATCGTGCGTTACAATGACCAATGTTGTGCCCTTCAACCGGCTATAATTAAATAAAAGCTTCTCAATTCTTGCTCCTGTCTCGCTATCAAGATTACCCGTCGGTTCATCGGCAAAAATTATCTCTGGGCCATTTACAATCGCACGCGCAACCGCCAGTCGCTGCTTTTGACCGCCACTTAGGTCCTTTGCCTTGTTGTTTCGTTTGTCGTACAACGCAACAGCTTTCAATGCTGAAGCAACTCGTGCCTCTTGCTCTTTTTTTGGCACTCGAGCAATCTCGAGCGGAAGGCTCACGTTATCGATTGCAGTTTCGTTTGCCTGCACAAAAAAGCTTTGGAAAATAAAGCCAATTTTTTTAGCACGGAACTCATCCACTTCCCGACGATTGAGCTCTAAAATATCCTGCCCATCAACAATTATCTTTCCAGATTGTGGCGTATCCAGCCCACTCATAATGTGCATAAGTGTGCTTTTACCGCTACCTGATTTTCCTAAGATAGCTACAATTTTTCCGTCAGGAATTTTTAGATTTACATCGTGTAGTGCAGTGTATTGATTTGGCTTTTTTCCGTACACCTTACGTACTTTTACGATATCTATCATATTAGCTCCTATTCCGTCTTTAGCGCATCAACTGGATTTAATTTTGCAGCTTTTCTACTTGGCAACAGTCCAGCAACAACCGCCAATAACATTAAACCGACCAACAATATTACTACCGGAACCGGTTGCAATATCAACAATTTTGTATCCGCTTGCAAGCGAAGAAACTCTGCAATGAACGGATTCAAAAATGTTACAAAGTAAGCTAAAACTACACCGATGGAACCGCCCAGCAATCCAACCCAAGCCGCTTCGTATCGAAACATTTTTCCAATGTCCCTGCTCCTCATACCAAGCGCCTTCATAAGTCCAATCTGCTGAGTGCGCTCTAAAACACTAATGTACATCGTATTAATTATCCCAAAAACGCTCGCAAGTAACGCTAGCGCTCCAAAGCCAACGAGTGCCCACTGGGCCACATTCACAAGTTGCATCATTGACTGCCTCACATCCTGCATCGTCGATACGTGCAGATCCCTATTTTGGCGTATTTCACCCGCAATTCTATCTACTTGAGCGGCATTATGTGCCTGTACTGAAACCGCCATAACCGTATCTGGCACACCGTCCGGTCGAATAAACTCACTTACTTTTTCGCCATCACTCGCAGAAAGACGAATGCTTGGGCTGTAAAATAGTGTTGTATCGGTTTTTCCGTCAACCGCCTGAATCTTTAATTCAAGGTCTTGCTCTTTCGCAATATCGCCAAGAACATCCGGTTTTTGCAAATGAACCGTTATTGTTTTTCCGATAGCATCACTCGCCGACCGAAAACCAAGTTGTTTAACATACTCATCTGGAATCGACACATACCCCGCTTTTGGCTGATAATTCTTTAGGCTCCCCGCAACAAAATGCAACGTTGTTTCGTCGGACTTAATGCTGAGCGGTGCTACTAGTTTTTTACTGCTTTCGTTGCCCTGAACATAGGTAGCCTCGACTGACACCCGTGGTGTAACCTTGTGCACTCCGCTAATGTTTCTTATTCGCTCCAACTCTTTATCGCTGATTCCATTTCGCAGTAGCTGCTGCGAATCGCTGCTAGATTGCTCATACTCGGGCAGCTGATCTGGGTTCGTTCTTTGCGGAACGTACACCACATGAATTGATTTTGCGTCACCGCTGGCACCCACCATATCGTCTGTTAGTGTTCGGCCACCCTCTCCGGCAGCCAAAGCAAGGCTAATCGTGAAAGCTCCGACCGCAATAGCAATTGCTGTCAAAAACGTACGCGCCTTCGCCTGACGCAAGTTGCGGCCAGCTCTTCGTATAATATCCATCTGCCTCACGTAGTATGCCTCTCCAATTCTTATACCTATATTATAGTACGAAAGAAAACTTAGTGAAGTAGACGACCAAACTATACGACCTACGTATTGACTTTTTATAATTTTTATGCTAATTTTAATATATAATCCACAAACAAAATAAACAGGAAAAATATGGCTAAAAATTTTAACTCATTCTCGGATGGCCCCAGGAATACCGAAGACCGCCCCAGAGATGACCGCAACTACGGCGACAACATACCCTACGAGGGTCAGCCCAATAGTGAACGCGAAGGTCGCCCAGAAGACGAATCTAACAACTATATTGAAAAATCTCAAAATCGTATTCTTGATGCCATGACCTCTGAGGGCAGCGACCTACTCAACAACCTCAAAGAAAACTACGGACAAACGTTCGAGGACATGAAAGAAGCGGCTACCGATAAATTACGTGGAATTGGCAAAGCTGTAGCTAAGTTTTCCAAAAAAGCTGGCCTAGCTGCCCTAGGCGCTGGCGTAATGGGTGCTCGCGAAGGACGCAATATGGCAAGAAAAGCTCAGGAAAATATTAATGCCCGAGCAGAAGCACGCCAACAAAAACGTGAGCAAAAAGCTCATCAAAAAGAACTTGACGCAGCCCATGCCGAAGCCCTGAACGAAGATGCAGAACGCGAGGCGGAGCGTGAACAAGTAGCGTATGATAGTGGTCAGTTTAATGCTAGGCGAGCATTCGCTGATGCCGAAACAGCGAGAACATCAGAGTTTAATACAGCCGAAGAACGCGAGCAAGCCACAGAACGAGCTGCAGAACTATACAGGTATAGCCCCGAAGAAGAAGGAAGCTATTCCGATGGATGGGAATCAATCAAGCAGGCATTACTAGATAAAGCACACGAAGAGGCCCTAGTTATGAATGAACAGTTCGACGAGCAAAAAGAAGCGGAACGCTTTGCTGAACTTGCTCGCGAATATGCCGAATATAAGGCATATCGTGCACAGCAACGTGTAGAAATACGTCAAAAAGCATACGATGCAACAGTTGGACGCGCTAACCAATGGTATACATCTGCAAAGAAGCAAGGTAGGAAAATCGGAAATAGCATTGCCTCATTCGCAAAAAGAACAGTCGCCGCCTCTCGAGCTGCTCGCTTTGCAGCTCAAGAATCTTGGCAAAATAGCAACGAATAAGCTACACTAAAAATAGTTTGAATTATTAGGAGATAAAAATGGATCAACAATACGTAACAAAAGACATGCTGCAGACATTTGGCATTACTGCTGACGATGCGAAGATTGCTTCCCTACTCGAGCATATTAATGCGACCGTGGAAGAGCAGATTGGTGCCGAAATTACCGAATCACTTTCTGACGAACAACTAAAGCAACTGCTGGAGCTTCAAGAAACAAAAACCGACGATGAAGTTGGCGAATGGATAGCAAGCCAAGTGCCAAACTTTGCTGAAATTGTTGACGATAATATCGCCATTGTTATTGGTGAAGTTGTTAAAAACACCGAGGGAATAAATCAAGCCTAGCTACAGCCTGGTGGCTTCTACTTAGCTCCAAGTTTTACTAGCTTCTGCCGCCGTTGCTCAAATAAGCAAACTGCAACAGAGGCAGCGACATTAAGCGACTCAACCCCGTTAGCTTGCGGTATTATTACTGTGTTGTCACAAATTTCAAGTAATTCGCGAGACACCCCCTGACCTTCGTTGCCAAAAAGCCACGCCACATTTTCGATATCCAAATCGTAGAGCGTATCCTCCGCCTCCAAATTTGTGGCAAGGACTGGAATCTTTGCACTACGAATACTCTTACTTAAATCAACATTTTCGTAGATTTGTAACGAAAAATGAGCGCCCATACCAGATCGCAAACTCTTTGGCGACCACGCACTTGCACAGCCGCTCGACAGCATCACTCTGCTCACCCCTGCAGCCACAGCCGTCCTCAAAATCGTTCCAAGATTTCCCGGATCTTGCACGTCTTCTAGCAATAAAGATGTTTCAGCAATAACACCAAGGTCAGTTTGCTCGGGAATGGCGACAATAAATGCCACTGCGACACCATGTTTTAGCTGACTAATTGCCGAGAATATACTATCCTCAACCGTAACACATTCCACTTCACCCTGTTCAGCGGCCGCCACCACACGAGCTACTTCGCTATTATCCACCGAGGATTCACCAACAATACACAACACGGGCCTGTCATTTTTTATCTGCAAAAAACTTTCACACAAGTGAACACCTTCAATAATCGTCTGCATACTCTTTCGGCGATAGGACGCATTTGTTGCTAGCTTTTTTGCGTGAAGAATTAATGTATTGTGAGCCGAGCTGATGTATCGCATAGTGATAATCTATAGGTCAATATCCGGGTAGGTTTCTTTGGTAACCTCATCAATGTCGTGGCGTAATTGCGGAAACGGCACGCCTTCTCTTGCGCTCACACCTTCAAATATCCAAAAGACACGTTCACTCCAGCCCCATCCACATGCGGGTGGCATACCATACTCTAGCATTTCAACGTAATCTATATCTAGCATCATCGCTTCGTCATCACCAGCGTCACGCATCTTCTGCTGTTCAACGAACCTTCCTAACTGATCAATCGGATCATTCAACTCCGAGAAACCATTACCTAGCTCGGATCCAGCAATCACCGGCTGAAATCGCTCAACAACACGCTCGTCTTGCGGGCTAGTTTTTGCAAGCGGAGAAATAAACTTTGGCGTGTTAATTAGCCACACTGGCCCGGCAACATCCTTTCGGATATTCTTCCATAGCTTATCAATACCGCGTGCACGATTTTCGGTTTTTTCAACCTCTAGGCCGTTATCTTTCAATGCTTGTTTTACATCATCAAGCGAGCTGTTATACACGTCTATCCCGTAGCGTTTTTGTATAATATCTGCATAATCCCACGTTTCCCAAGGTTGGCTCATATCAACCGTAAACCCACGAACGTTAAACGTTAAAGTGCCGAATGTTTTCTCTAAAATCGTACGGTACATGTCTTCCATAAAGTGCATGCCCTTTTGCCAATCCCAATACGACGCATACCACTCCATTGCCACATGCTCCGGAAGATGCTCATCTGTAAGCCCTTCATTACGAAAGCGAGGACCGATATCGTACACCTTCTCAAAACCAGCACCGATTAATCGCTTTAATGGAAGCTCATGGCTAATTCTTAAATAAAAAGGCTGGCCATCGAGTGAATCCATACTAGTAACAAACGGGTTAGCGTCTGCTCCACCAGTTGTGTGCTCAAGAACTGGCACGTTAACTTCTATGAATCCGTTGGCGTTTAAGTAATCTCGGGTTGCCTGCCAAAATGTTGCTCGTCGCTCAAACCGCTTGCGAACATCCATATTCACATTCATATCAACATAGCGGCGACGGAAACGCTCTTCTTTGTTTTCTAACTTCTCAGGCATCGGACGCAAAGCCTTCGTGAGTAACCTTAGCTTTTTAACGCCGACTGATATTTCACCAGTTTTCGTTTTAATAACACTACCAGTTGACTGGATAAAATCTCCGGTATCAAGCAGTTTTAGCTGCTTCATGCCAAGCGTTCCACTTGCCGAATCAAGCTCGGCAACATCATCTTTTTGTAGATACAGCTGAACGTCCCCGCTCATGTCACGAAGCTTAATGAAAGCCAATTTTCCAAAACTTCGTATTGATACAATTCGCCCCACAACCGTAACAGTCGAGCCCTCAAGCTGGTTAAAATCATCAACCACCTCACGACACGTGTGCGTACGCGTACTATCCGCAGGGTACGCATTAACACCAAGCTGCTTTAGTGCATCAAGTTTGCGTAGTCTCTCGTTTCTGTAGTCCTGTAATGTAGCCATAATTACCTCATTATATCACCTGCAAGACGGCGTATGCAAAAATCAAAACTACACCAAGATATTCTATTTAGTGAATAGCCTGAACAGTGTAAGAAAGTTCACCCTTGGGCGTTGAGATCACGACCGTTTCGTTAACTTTTTTACCCATAAGAGCCTGGCCAATAGGAGATTCATCACTCACCTTACCTTCTAGCGGATCAGCTTCAACAGGACCGACAACAGTATAGGTAACTGTTTTTGATTTTATCTTTAAATCAACCGTTGAGCCAAGGCTAACTTCGTCCTTGCTCTTAGATTCAATAATCTCAACATTCTGCAAGATATTCTCAATCTCGGCAATGCGAGTCTCTACCACACCCTGATCTTCACGCGCAGCGTCATACTCTGCATTTTCGCTTAAATCTCCGTAGTCACGCGCTTCTGCGATTTTCTCTGCGATTTCACCACGTCGCCCCTTTAAAGCCTCAATTTCTTTCTCGAGCTCTTTTTTGCCTTCTGCTGTTAGCTTGTAAACTTTTTTCATACTTATATCCTTTTATACAAGACCAAGCTTGGTCTGAAAACTATTATCTATTGTAATGAGGTCACACACCCTCTCTTTTTAGTTACTTTAGTGTAGCAAGCAACTCATCTGGCGTCAAGAGTTGCGTATTATCATCGCCCCTGTTCTTGAGCTCGTACTTGCCCTCTCCTAGCAAACGATCGCTGACTGTAAGTATTTTCGGTATCCCCATCAGCTCAGCGTCGGTAAATTTCTCTCCAGGGCGAACCTCCCTATCGTCATAAAGCACTTCCACACCGGCCGAAGTTAATTTTTCGTACATATCATCTGCTGCATTAACCGCAGATTCACCGCCAATTCTTACTAAATACACCTGGTACGGCGCGATTTCTTCTGGCCAGACAAGACCTTTGTCATCGGCAAAAATCTCTGCTATCAACCCCATGAGTCGGCTAGGACCAATGCCGTAACTACCCATAAAAACCAATTTTCTATCGCCATTCTCGTCCGTGTAATACAAATCTAATGCGCCTGAGAACTTCTCACCCAGTGTAAAGATATTTCCTACTTCTACAGCCCTCTTCTTTATTAGTTCATCAGAAGAGATTCCCAGTGTGTTCAGAACTTCATCAGTATACACCTCTTCATTTAGAGCTATCTTTTTGCCCTCGTGAACATAAATAACATCTTCGCCAACGTCGCTAATCGTCTGAAACTCATGACTAAAATCAGAAAAGCTACCACCGCTTGCGAATGTTTTATAGGTGATATTACCCACGCCCAAGCGAGCATATATTTTATGATAGGCCTCGACCACTTGCTCGTAGAACACATCGTGCTCCTGACGATTCCTTGAGAAGCTATACAAATCTTTCATCCAAAACTCACGACCACGCATCAAACCACTTTTACTACGCAGCTCGTTTCGGAACTTAATTTGAAATTGATACGGATAGACAGGGAGGTCTTTATAGCTATGAATAAAATTCTTCATAAGATTGGTTATCGGCTCCTCGTGCGTTGGCGCCAGGCCAAGTTCAGTACCATTGGCCAAATGAGTTTTAAACCATACGTCCATCACCTCATCGCTCCAACGGTCAGACGCACGCCACACATCAGAAGACTGTAGCGCCGTTAGGCTTAGTTCATTGCCGCCAATTGCGTTCATTTCTTCTCGAACAACCTGCATAATTTTATCGAGTACGCGCTTACCGAGTGGAAGATAGTCATACACACCCGCCATCTCTTTTGCGATAAAGCCAGCCCTAATCAATAGTTGCGCATTTTTTGCAACCTCATCCGCTGGGCTTGTCTTGCTTGTTTTTGTAAAAAGATGTGTTCTTCGCATAATAGCTACATTATAGCAGAATTTATATTGGCAGAAGGCTCGATGCAACAAACAGCAATAAAAATGCAATACAGTTTTTTATGACATGAACAAATACACCCGCCCAAATACTTTTTGTGTATTCACGCAAGACACCCATTCCAAGCGCTAGAGCAAACGTATTAATTGCGACGTTCCACTGCAAATCCTCAATTTTTCCAAAACCAAGATGCAGTGCCGCAAACAGGAGCGATGTAAGTACTACCGTAGCAACCGCAGGTAAGAATGAGCGTAATTTTGCATATAAATATCCTCTAAATAATAGCTCCTCTGCCACTGGAGCAACAACCACAAGAGTCAAAAATATCAATAACAGCTGCCAATATGAATAATCGACCCCTCTATCGAAAGGAATACTTTGAGTCTGGAGAGGATCAAATCCACTAAATAGCGCCGAAGCAGCCAAGATACCCAAAATAGATAATATAGAAGTTACAATCAATGCCAGCGGAGCCAAGCCAATATCTCTTAGAGTTGGTCCCACCTGCACTCCTAACTCGACCTTTGTAGTGTTTCGTTTGAATAGTTTTTTTGGCACATAAATAGCCACAGCCAGCGACGCAACATAAACAACACCAGAGACCACCGTCGATAACACAACTGAGTCAACACTGACTTGCGGCAGGCTAAACTGCAACCAAAGATACTTCATGCCAATCATAACGCCCATTAGTGCAAACTGCGCTGCATAAAATGCCGCTGCTACCCAAACCAAGAATGCCACCGCATAGATAATCTTATTGCTTACTGAAATTCTCTCGGCACTTTTTTGAATATCATCCATCCTGCCTAGTACCCCATTCCCGGAGACACTACCGGCATGACAAACATAAAGAAAAACGCAATTGAATTTTTAATCATATGTACAAGAATACCCGCCCAGACTCCTCCAGTCTTCTCGCGTAATATTCCGAGCCATATCGACAAAAAGAATGTATCAATAGCAACGTTCCACTGCCACTCATCAAGGCGACCAATACCAAGATGCAGTGCGCTAAATGTAATCGCCGTAATAAGATATGTTGGCCAAGCAGGCATTCGTTTACGCAGCATCCCGTGCAGATAGCCCCTAAATAGCACCTCTTCTACAATTGGAACGACAATCGTAAGTGTTACATACGCTAAAATTAGCTCATATCGTTGCGTAATAAATTCACTATCAATACCAACACTTTGATCTGTTGTTAGGTTAAGGCTAGGAAAAATTTGGCCAATAACCGCAATCATAAATACAGAAGTAAAAAAGGCTGCGATATAAAATAATGGCGCCAGCATAACATCTCGCCACGTAGGCAAGAGCTCTTTTAGTCCAAGTGTTGCTCGTTTAATCTTCGTCCGAAAAAGCCAAAACGGAACACCAAGCGCTATCAATAATGTAGCACTGTGTATGATTGCACCAACCACTGCCTGCAATACCGACTCGCCTACTAATACTAATAAGTTAACACCCGTCAGCGCTACGAGCTGCAAAATACTCAGTATAATAAAGTTAGCTACATAAAAACTTACAATAACCCAAAGTGGTACACCGATCGCTAGCAAAGCAATTCGTAAAGCTGGTCGTTTTTTTATATGCTCAAAAAAACGCACCCTTTGTTTTTCAGAAACACCTTGCATTACTGCAGTACCTTGCCTATATCGGCCACTGTAATAACGACCATAAGCGCCAGCAGAACCAACATGCCAACAGCCTGAATATTCTCTTCTTTCTCTCGTGTTAGCTCTTCTTTCCTCAGTTTAAAGATTGTCATAATAAGCCACCTGCCGCCATCTAGCGCGGGAATAGGTAGAATATTCATTACGGCAAGGCTTAGCGAGATAATCGCTGTTAGAAAAATGATTGCCCCAAAACCAGCTTGGCTCATTTGTGGGAAAATAACACCCAATATTCCAACCGGACCTGCAACGCCCTGACTGACTTCGTTAATCTTTTCACCGCCCTGCTTTCGCACTGCATCGTCTGCACTAAACTTATCGACTATACCCGTCGTAATCTTAACGAGCATATCTCCAATTCCCTGCAGCGTAACAGCTGTTAGCTGAACTGTAGTGCCAACGCCAACAATCGGTGCCGACCACGTAGCATATATCGCCTCACTCGCCTGTCGCCCCGACACACTCACGCCCAACTTTGGCTCCCCATTCTTTTTGCTAAACTCCTCCAGGTTAGCAACGACCGTTCGCTCTTCTCCGTCGCGTT
Source organism: uncultured Candidatus Saccharibacteria bacterium (assembly GCA_964513905.1). Lineage (GTDB taxonomy): Bacteria > Patescibacteriota > Saccharimonadia > Saccharimonadales > Saccharimonadaceae > CAMEGH01. The sequence goes on from CAZENS010000010.1 coordinate 27,392, forward strand.
CAATCGTGATAGTCATCTCATCGGCGGTTTGTCGCTTTACTGTCTCAACCACTTGGGAGCTAGTATCCATTACGCTATTGTTAATCTTTTTGATATCATCGCCCGTACGCAGCCCCGCTTTGTGCGCAACAGAATTGTCCTCAATACCTACAACGGTAATCTCTGACGGACTTTTAACAACCATTCTTGTGTCCGATGGAATATGGAACTGATTATCAATTATCTTCGGTAAACCAATCCAGGCTAGAACTGTAAGTAATATAGCCGCAACCAACCAGTTTACTGCCACACCTGCAAACAATATCCTTGTCTTCGCCCAGTACGATGCGGCACCGTAATCACCTTTTTTATTGGCGCTATTGTATTCGCCCTTTAATCGGACAAAACCACCAAGCGGCAACCAGTTCCAACTAAACTCAACATTGTTACCAAGAAAACTGCGTTTAACTTTCTTGCTATACGCTTTTGGTGGAAACCCAACCCCAAACTCCTTGACCACGACACCATTTCGTCGCGCTACAATAGCATGGCCAAGCTCGTGCACAACCACCAAAAAAATAAGTACCAATAGGCCAATTATTACGCCAATTACTATATCCATTTACTTCCCAAATCTTCTATTTCGATTAGTGTATTCCTCTATAATACCGCTTACGTCTTCTTTTGTCATGTCTGGCCATGGCTTATCGATAAATAACAGTTCGCTATACGCCGCCCTCCATAACATAAAATTACTCAGTCGTTGCTCACCGCTGGTGCGTACAACCATATCAATCGCTGGAATATCTGCCGCATACAGATTGTCTTCAATCATCTTTGCCGTAATATCATCACTCGACACCCCAGACTGAACAATATTCTTACAAGCGTCGATAATCTCTTGCTGACCACCGTAATTAAAACATAGCGCAAGCGTACCGCCCGTATTATTGGCAGTTATCTTTTCTGCATTGTCTATGGCTTTTAGGATTTTTTCACTCACACCTTCACGAGAGCCAAGAATTCGCAACCGTATATTATTCTCTGTAAACTTTGGGAGATCCGATGATAATAATCGTAAAACAAGCCCCATAAGTCGCCCGACCTCATCGCTTGATCTGTTCCAGTTTTCAGTGCTAAAAATATACGCACTCATATATGTAACACCGGCGCTAAACGTTGCCTGTGCAACATCTTGTATGGCGTTGTACCCCGCCATATGACCCTCATATGCTGGCAATCCGTGTGCTTTTGCCCAGCGTCGATTTCCGTCAACGATATACCCAATATGCGTAGGAATCGCACTCTCCTCGTTGCCCATAATAGCTACACCGTAAGAATATCTTGTTCTTTTTGCTTGAACGCAGCGTCAATCTTCGCCTGAAAATCAGACATAAGGCCATCAATCTCCTGCTGAATGCGCTTTTGATCATCCTCTGAAATATCTTTTGCGTCCTTCATGCGCTTAGCTTCTTTTAGCGCATCTTGGCGAACGTTTCGAAGTGCAATTCGGACCTCTTCAACTTTTTCACTTGCAACTTTTACCATTTGCTTTCGACGTTCTTCGGTGAGTGCAGGAACCGGCACACGCACCACCCGGCCATCGTCAGACGGATTAAAGCCGAGACTTTGATTATCGCGAATCGCCGCTGTAATTGTTGTAATATGACTAGGATCATATGGAGTAACGAGTAACATTTGCGCCTCTGGTGCGGTAATATGAGCAACCTGTTCTAATGGCATAATTGTGCCATATGCATCAATCCGAACCCCATCAAGCATACTCGTATGAGCTCGACCGGTTCGCACTTTCTTTAGTTCCTCTTCGTAGTGAACAAACACATTGTTCATCTTCTCTTCGTACGGCTTCGTATCAAACATATTCTCTCCAATTTATTTTTCTACTGTTTAGTATATCATCTTGATACGTCACTGTT
>CAZENS010000011.1:0-21743 GCA_964513905.1 uncultured Candidatus Saccharibacteria bacterium
CTCATTCATATGTTGAGTATATAATACTTATTTAAAAATGTCAATATTTATCGCAAATCATTCTGTGTTCAGTGGGTTATATAAAAACTATTAGCACTTTAACCTAAGATATAGTAAACTATATTCAGTACTATGGTGGATAAAATTAGTCAACTACTAGCTAAGCTATCAACTGGAAAGTTAATTCTACTTGTTTGTGTATCGATTGTGATTGGTATTGTTGTCTACGTGTCACTAACATACTCTATATTATCCGTACAGATAGCAGGACCTAACAAGAACGCTGGCACCACACTGTCAATAAGAGACAGTGGACAGAAAGAAATTAAACGCACGCACGCTAAATGGACTGTTCAGCTCCTAAAGAAAGGTGACTATACAATATCCCTATCCACAGAAGATGCACTGTCATCACATTCTATAACATTAGAATCTCTTCTACCTACATCGCTTGAACTTAGTGCCGCGCAGTCAATAAAAAACCTAACAGCAATAACCAACATTCCAGCATCAGACTTATTACCTACATCAGATGGTTCCTATATCTTCTTAAATAAAAAGAATGGTGCAGTAGTAAAAATAAATAAAGAGGGCGTCTACTCCGAGATAATGCAACCGGCTTCTCGAATTATATGGACAGACGATAACTCTGGATATGTAATCCAACGCAATAATATACACCAACTTTCAGCCAATGGCTCTATATCAGATGAGACCAAGCTATTCGACATAGACCTATCTTCTACTAGATCTATCACAATCGAGAAAGAGGGGGATTTAACACATGTCTACTATATAAACTCTACTGGTTTATATAAGAAGACTCTGGGCGAAGAACCAGAACTACTAAGGCAGGATATCACAGATCTAGAGATATCATCGATACAGAATGGTACGATAGTGTTGTCGCAAGATATCGACGGAGGTAACACTAAATATAGCGCTTACAAAGAAAACGCTTTAAGCGAGAAACTATACGAAGCTATATCCCAAAAGGATCAATATGGTCCTGCAATAAAGATATCGAAGGACGGCAGTAGGTTCCTTTCTCTAACAGATGGGGCGAAATATGTCGATAGCACATTAAAGATAAAAGATCTACAAAATCAGTCTGTATACGACACCATGATAAAGGCAAATTGGGCAGAATGGATAGATACACAAACTATCCTATACACTTCTACCGTAGATGACGGATTATGGAAATATATAGTAGATGAAAAAAAGTCCATAAAACTATCGACACTACCAATAGACGCCTCCCGACCTATTCGTGCATTCATGGCAAATAATCAAATAGTACTTCAAGTGATACGCTATGCCGGGGAGGAGACTATACTGTTTCGACTTGACGAAAAAACCACAGCAGAAAAAGTCCAAACTATACCAAAAACAGTAGTATCACCCTATTGCCACATGTTCTTCATAAATGCAAATAATCGGCTGGGTGTCTACGAGACACATCAGCCAGATACTGGAAATACAGTACCTGGCTATGGAAGATATATGTGCGAAAGTCTAATCAGAGACAGTTTTTCTGAATACGGCATTCCACCCGATACAAACGTCACCGAATTCAATATGCCACACACTATTACGCCTCAATTTGATTTAATAAAAAATACCCTATAATACATCGCTATGAACCCAATGACAACACCAAGAAGAAAACCAGTAAACTTAATGGCTCTTTTTGTCGCTTTTGTAATGATTATAACTGTAGCTATAGTAGACCCTGCTTCCGTAGCAGCAGACAGCTCAAGATACCTTAAGTCGAATGATGTATACTTTTTTGAACAATGTGGCGAAGAGCAAACAGAAGAGCTCGGTAAAGTATATGTATTAGGAGACTCTATTACACTCGGTGCGAAAAGTGAATACGAGAAAAAGTTAAAAAGCGCAGGTGCAAAAAGCGTGAAGGTGAGCGCTGCTGGGGGCGGCAATCTAGAAGGTCCAGGATCAACCGGTACTAAACAGAGTGGCATAGAATCAATAAAGGAAGATAGCGGCTATATTAAAGATTCAAACGTAATTATTATTGCGCACGGAACCAATCAATTAAAACATGGGAATCCATCAGAAGAGGTCCAAGGTGGAGCTATAAAGAATGCGTTAAGCGAAATTGAATCTACCGGCACAAAGGCAAAAATATACTGGGTAGATGTCTCTATAACCGATCGTGCGAGCGGTAACGTACAATCCTACGCTGGAGCTATTAACCGTACTATTTACAAGAATAAGGATGCTGGATATTCGGTTATTTCATGGTCAAAAGTAGTAGATCCAAACTATAAACCGGAAGACGCAACCGGCCCCTTAAAACACAATCCAGAGTTAATCGGTTCAGACGGAGTACACCTTACCGCAGAAGGAAACACAAAGCTTGTGGATACTGTGGTAGGTGAAGCGAAAGGTAGCGGCGGCGGAGGCGGCAGTAAGTCATCGGGCGGCAGTATAAATGTGAGTGATAATAAAGACTATAAAGGAAATCCTGTTTTTACAGAAGAACACCTAGAGAAGATTAAAGAAAACCAATCGGTATATGAAAAAGCCGCCGACCAAGTAGGAATCCCTTGGCAAATGATTGCAGTTATACATGCGCGTGAAACTGTTCTTGACAGAATAAACCCGGCTAACGGACAGGGTGTCTACCAAGATGCAGCCAAGCTTAACGGTCCATATCCAACAGGACCCGTTAGCGAAGCTGAATTTCTTCGTCAAACCATCTGGGCCGCTGAATTACTAAAGAGTAAAACCGAACTTCCAGGAATAGAAGAAGGAGACGAAAAAGCAGTTAAGGATGCGTTCTTTGGCTATAACGGAAAATCCGCCGCCTATGCAGCGCAAGGGCAAAAGCTTGGATTTCCTGCAGACGAACCATGGGAAGGCTCACCTTACGTCATGAACATTGCAGACGAAAAGCGCGACCCAGAAGTAAACAAAACTACTTGGGGACAGGTTAAACGAGATTATGGGCCGATTGAATATCCTGCCAACGGTGATCACGGTGCATACATAATGTATCTTGCTATCGGAGGAATGGGCTCAAGCAGTGAAGACGTGTGCGAGCCTAAGAAAAAAAATAGCGGTGACTTTGACGGAACATTGTTAGATTATGCCTGGCCAGACCCTATCCCAACAGGTGACGTAAACGCAACCGACGGCTATAAAGAGAAGGTAATTAAAGAGTCTAGAATAAATCGAGATCTATATGTCGGTGGTACTATATATCCAGCCATAGACTGCGGCGGTTTTACGACACGACTAACGGTCGATAGTGGATTCGAGCCAGAATATAATTATAGCGGGTCAATAGCTCAATTAGCCGGACCTACTGAAAAACAACATGAGTGGAATAGGGAGCATCGAGAGAAAGTCGGCGACGGACCGATTGACCCAGCAAAACTCGAAAAAGGAGATATCGCCATGCAAGAAGGCCACACCTTTATATTTGTAGGTGAGGTTGATGGATTTAACGGCGACACGGCTTCAGCATCTTGGGATGAAAGAGCACCAGCAGCAGGCGGAAACTCAGCGACAGAACCTGCAACAGAATGGTATAGAAAGAAATAACAAGGGTATACTTTATGAAACAGTTTTTAACAAAACCAAAATATATAATTATTACAATCACAGCCCTACTTTTATTCGTTCTACTTATTGTAGTCTTTGCAGGCAAAAATACCGACAACGCCCAAAAGACTGCACCAGTTTATGTTGAAGTGTTGCCAAAAAATGCCGATATATACCTAGGAGATTTAAAACTGCCAAACAGCCAAATTCACCAAGTTCCCGAAGGTACCTATAAAGTACGTATTTCGTCTGAAGGATATGTTACTCACGAGGAAGAAATGCTTGTTAAGGACGGCCTACACCCAAAGCTAACTATTGCACTAAAAGATAAGATTAGCGGAAAAGTTGATTTTCCTATAAATGATTTATATAAGCTAGAGCAAGTATCTGGAAGAGCTTCTAAGGAATATTCTGACGCCTATGAAAAGAAATATCCTGCAAAAAAGAAACTGCCCTACAAAGAAAATTTCTACCAAATAGGCTACTTATCTACTGATGGAACAGATTTTTATATTACTGTATACACACACTCTCCTCGCATGCGCGAAGCAGCCGTTGAGAAAATTGAGTCGCTCGGTATCAATATATCTGAATATAAGATAAAATTTATGGACTATAAAATGCCACTTGAGGAAAGAAATGAATAAATTTGGAAAACTACTAATATTTTACTCACTTCTAGTAGCGGCGGTTTCAGTAGCAGCTATATTTTGGGTCTTTAACCAAAATCAACAAAACCTAACGCTCGATGTGCCAGATGAATACACTAAGTACGTGGCGCTATATCACGCAAAAGAAAATACCGCAAAGCCCGAGAAAGACGCCACCCGTCGCGTTGATTTTACACCAAATAGCCCCGTAAGCCTGCCAAGAGGAACTTACATTGCAGAATTTCAACGAGATGGATTCGAATACTACGCCCAAGAAATCAGATTAGATTCCGAAAAAAGAGTTATCCAATTACAGTACGCAAGACTACCTCAAGATCGTAAACAAATCTTAGATACAGAAAAAACAAAAATTCATGAAATAATTCAAAATAGGTACCCTGAAGTTTACACGTTTTTTGCTATAGGGAAGGAGTCAATTTACGAAGATGGGAGCTGGTATGGCGCTGTATTACAGGGAAAGAAGGACACTTCGCTTATAGATAGAGATAGTCTTCGCATAGTACTGAAAAAAGTAAACGACTCTTGGAAGATAAAGGCAAAACCCTACCCGACGATCAGCCAGTCCGAGTACCCTGACATACCTATAGCCATCATAAAAGACCTAAATAAAAGGTCTAGAAATGTAGAATTGCTTAAATAATTCCAATAATATGTCATTTATGGTATAATATACCATAAATGACAGACAGGGATCATTTATCTCAGACAGCGCTTAGTAGCCGAACCAACAGTTCGGCTATTCTTTCTCGTGCCGAGGCCTCTGTTACACACTTCAGGCAACCGAATTCGAATGTATCACATACAGAACAGCTCGCCTCATCTGCTCCCGTAACGAGTGCCTCGATGCTTTCAAAATTCCTTCCGCGTAAGTTTACAAAAAAAACGTCGGGGCCTATTATTGCTACATTTATACTATTGTTTGGGGCCGGCGGATTTATTTCGAGTATATTTGCACCTGGTATTCCACTCATGCAAATGGTTGAAACACTCACGACAGACCTAAATAGTCAGCTAGCTGGAATGGACCGAACAAATACGCAGCTAATGCGCGCAAAACTTTCTCAAACAACTTCCGGTAGTTGCGGCACTGTAAAAATTGCCTGTCGTTTTAAATCTATTAACATGGAAAAAGCCACTGAGGCGTACAAACAGTCCGGCATCACCCTTGAGTTCGATGAAAAAGGTGGCTTTGGTAGTAAAAGGGGTCGGATTACAAAAATGACGTACGTAAACCCGTTCGACCCAAACGACACGCTCACAATCAATAGCGCCGGTGAATACGCCGATGCCATGAAAAACAACAGTAGCTTTCGAACCGCAGCAATTAACGCAAAAAATCCGCTCCTTCATAGCCTAAAAAACGGTGCCGCCATGCGTTATTTAGGCAAAATTAAAACAAGTTATGCAAAAAAATTATCTGGAAAAACCAAAAAAGAACTTGATAGTGAAGTCGAGAAAGCCTCTAGTGGAAAAGTTCCCCTAAAAGTACCTCGAGTTGTTGCAGAAAAAGACGAGTCCGGCAAAGAAACCGGCAATTTCGTTGACGAAGATGGAAAGATATACACAGCCGATGAGGCAGCTAAGCTCACCGAAACAGAACAGCGAATTACTGGCGCCCCAAAGGCAAGCTCGATTGTAGATGACATGGCGAAAGGCGCTATGGTAACAGGAATAGCCGATACCGCCTGTACGGTCTACAACACAAGTAGGGCAGTAAGCTTTGCTGCAAAAACAATTATGGCCGCAGAGCTAGCTCGATATGCGATGATTTGGCACAACACCGGTAGCGCCATGCTGGCCGACGACGTAGAACCTGAGCAGGTGGAGTATGTTGGTAATAAGCTTACTCATACCGACACTAGAAAGCAGGTTGTAGATGAATCTAAGTTAGATAGTACACCGCAAGGTCAGCCACTACCAATGATAGAAAACCCTAATTACGGAAAATCTGGCCTGGATGCTACTTTCTACAAACAGTCTGCCTACCAAGATAGGGCGAAGATCGACTTCTCTACACAACGTTTTGTTATCGGTGGAGGCTTAGTCGGTAGGCTTAGTGGCGTAAACCAAGCCATTGCAAGAGCAGTTGGCGCAGATTCGCCAAAAGAATTAACCCAAAGATGTAGAATCGTTCAAAATCCTGTTGTGCGCGGCGGCTCACTCGTTGTTGGTGTGCTCGCAGGTGTAGGATCATTCGGGGCAACGACCGCTTTTAGTATCGCTGGATCGGTGGCGCTCGGTATGGCGCTCCCATATCTAGTAGCCCAACTCGGTGATATTGTAGCTGGTCGCGTAACTGGACCAGACTTAACAGGGGTAGATATGATGAATGCAACTGCAGTCGGAACATCGGTTATGTTAAACGGTATTGCCAGAGAGCAGGGAATGATTCCTATGCCGGCCGATAAAATGACCGATTACCAGAATGAAAACCGTCAAGTTCAAATAGCTTACGCAGCCGATGAACGAGTTGCTGCACAAAAAACACCCTTCGATATTAAGAACCAATATTCGTTCCTTGGATCACTTGCTCGCTCCGTACTGCCAATTAACACGACAATCCGCACCAAGGATGCCGCCGGAGCTCTGGCAATACTGCCTAAAATATTCTCATTATCAGCCACAGCATTCACTCCAAATTCATCCGCTTTTGTATCCAGAACAGTCAAACAAGAGCGTTACGAACGATGCCCTGACGAAACATATCAAGAGATGAACATTGCCGCAGACCCTAGCTGCTCTGTGCCGGTTGGATTACCAAAAGAAGCAATGGAAGCCGATCCGGTTGAGGTTGCTGAGTGGATGGCCGCAAACAATGAAATTGATCCGGAATCCGAAACAGGAGAAGCCAAGGATAACGATGCCGAGTGGAACTATAAAAAATTTCTTAATGACTGCATTGATCAACAACCTGGCGCTCACGAAGACCCGGAAGAAAGCCCTGATAATGGCTATGCCTGCGTTGATCCTGCAAATCATGAAAAAAATTGGCGCTATGCAAAATATACTGTGAGTAAAAATTGGAACGAGGTGCTCGACGGCGACATTCCAGGACTATACGGTGGCGGAAAGACAGGATTTGGCAGTGGCGCAACCGGAGAGGTAAATGCCGAAGGCTGGGCCTACCCAACAACGTCCGAGGCTATTACAACTAGCCCCTTTGGCCCAAGAGGTGGCGCTCCACATAATGGCGTTGATTTAGCACAGCCCGGCGGTGCGCTAGATAAGCCAATTTTCGCTGCCCGCGACGGAGAAGTGATAGCAGCTGGACCAGCAGATGGCTTTGGCCAATGGATTGTTCTTCGCCACGAAGTCGACGGCAAACGAGTTGATACTGTTTACGGACACATGTATCCGGACGGAGTTTTTGTAAAGCAGGGCGAAACCGTTACAGCAGGCCAAGAAATTGCAAAGATTGGCAATAACGGCCAAAGCACCGGGCCACACCTTCACTTTGAAATATGGGACAATGGCCATAGTAGCCTTGGCGGTACTGGTCGGCCAATCGACCCAGCGGAAATTATCGAAAGCGCCAAAGGTGGTGGAGCGGAGGGGGGATCGTGATAAAAAAATCTCTCCTCTTACTCCTGAGTTTCATGTTATCTTTTTCTCTTGTGTGGGATAGTCCAGTTCTCGCTGTTACCGATCCACACTTCTTTTCTTCAAATAACATCCTTTATTACGACGACGAGTGTTTACCAGAAAGCGGCGTTGGTGCAGTTCAGCTAGCTGGCAATGACAACACCGAAAAGATATTAAACTTCTTTATGCGCAAAGGATTGAGTCTTGCGCAGGCCGCGGGAATTGTTGGAAACATCATGCAAGAATCAGGATTAAAGCCGGATATCGAGCAGGGTGGAAGAATCGTTGGTGAAGACTACATTCCAAAAAATGGTGTTGGTTTTGGCCTGGTGCAGTGGACATTCACCGAACGCCAACGGCCACTTGTTGAATTCACTCAAGAGATGGGAGTTTCGGTTATTGACCTTGGCGGCCAGCTTGGCTTTATTTGGGAGGAACTTAACGGTGGCTATTTACCAACGCTAAACAACCTGCGAGCAACCGAAGACCCGGTTGAATCTGCAGTGGTTTTTCATGACGGCTATGAACGATCGGCCGATACACCAGGTCAAGTTCGCTCAGTACGTGGCGGTAACGCGCAAGAAGTATACGATAAATACAAAGACGCTCCGGCCTTAGCAGGTGCAAGTGCAGAGGATGACCTACAAAACCCCGGCGGAGATCCTGATAATTCCACTGAGTCCGGCAAGTCGCTCGGCAAAGTATATATCCTTGGCGATTCCATTACCGAGGGCGCAGCCGCTACCTACAAAGAAAAAATGGAGGAGGCTGGTGCCGATGAAGTGAAGGTAAGTTATTCTGGCGGCGGTAATTTAGACGCTCCTGGCACAACTGGCACCAGGCAGAGTGGGCTCGACTCAATTCAGGCAGACAGTGAGTATATAAAAGAAGCCGACACTATTGTTATTGCACATGGCACCAATAATATGTCTCATACTCGCTCTGCAGACACCGTTATAGAAGATGCTATTTCCGAAATCGAGAATACCGGCACCGATGGTGTTATTTACTGGGTTGATGTTGCTATTACCGATAAGGGACCAGCAAATTACATGCCCATAGCTAATTCCGTTAACAAATCAATTCACCAAAATAAGGATGCAGGCTATTCAGTTGTATCTTGGTCTCAGGTTGTCGATCCTAGTTACGATCCTGTTAGCTCAACAAATACCGTAAAGCACAACGATGAACTTGTTTCGAGTGACGGTATCCACCTAACAGCAGCGGGTACAAACAAGCTTGTAGAGACAGTTATCGATGCCGTCAAGAATGGCGTTGGCGGCGACGATCGCGTAAAAACCGACTGTAGTAGCGGAGGATTTGCGGGCGGCAATTTTAACGAGACTCTCAAGCACTACGCGTGGAGTGAGTGGAAAGGCATGACAATCGAGGCCACACCTGAATACACCGATGCAGTAAAAGAAGCTAGATCAGGCCAGTTATATGTCGGTGGAATTAGCCATCCTGGCATCGACTGCGGAGGTTTTGTTACCTTACTTGTTCGCGACAGCGGTTTTGATGAGGGGTATAATTATGACGGGAAAGGTGGAAATACGAGCATGCAAGGAAAGTGGGCCAGCGAGAACTGGGAAACACTAGGCGAAAGCGCCTCAATCGACCCGGCCAGCTTACAACCTGGAGATGTAGCAATTAATAACGGCCATACATTCATATATGTGGGTGATGTGCCTGGATTTGAATCAAAGATTGCATCAGCATCGCTTGACGAACGCGCGCCAATGGCAGATACACAGCAGCAGGCAACCCAGCCCGGATTTACGTGGTATAGAAAGAAATAATATGCAATACGAACCGATCTACTATTTACAAAAATATAAAAAGAATATCATTCTGTGGATAGTTTTTTTTACGGTATTACTAGCAGTAATTTTATACGCAAGCTGGCAACAGGGCATAGAAGAAAGAAGGGGAAAGATCGCAGTGTACGCCAGAACGGTTCCGAGTGACGCCTCAATTACAATCAACCAAGTCGTGTACCATCAGCCAAAATTTTACCTAAAGCCTGGCAAGTATACTGCAACAATCGCCAAAGAAGGGTTTGAAAGCTACGACCATACGCTAGTCGTAAATACTGCCGACCCTGTTAAAATTTACGCCGGTCTTGCTCCGCAAAGTGAAGAAGCAAAAAAATGGCAGCATCGCCACAGAAACGACTACGCACAATTGGAGCGTGAAAGTTTTATCCACTCTCAAGAGTACGGCGAGTCGTTTCAAAAAAGATGGCCGATCGTTTCCAGTCTCCCCATCAAAGATCCTTACTTTACAATCAGCTATAAGCTTGCTGACGATGGAAGCATTACTCTTACCGTAAAAGGCACCTCGCCACGCTACCGAGAGTTCGCAATTGAAGAACTACGCAAGAAAGGTTTTGAACCAACCGATTACCGATTTGAATTTATCGGCTTTCACAACCCACTACAAAAGGAGGCAAAATGATATTTTCAAAAAAAGCCATCTGGACAGGCATATTGCTAATTGCAATAATTGCAGTCGGTGCCGTCTGGTGGAACATAGTAATGTCGTACAGCACTGTAACGTTTAAATTTGACACCGCAACTGGCAAGGCAAGTATCTCTAGTACCGAAACCGGAAGACAAACTATCGCAGATGGTCAGTCTGTAAAAATTAAAAAAGGCACCTATACGCTCAGTACCTTTGGAAACAATATTTCTACAAAAAATAAGTCAATAACTATCAATGAATCTTCGCAAACAGTCGTGGTTTCGTTTACCTATACTAAAGAATACCTAGCTATGCTTTATAAAAAAGAAGAGGAGGCTATTACTACAGCGTTGCTAAAAAAATACCCGTCCATACGAAAGCACTATAAGATTACTGGCGGTGCATTGTATCAAAAAGGTGAATACTTTGGTGCAAAATTAATACATCGTAATCAGTCGTCGGACAATCGAGATTCGTTACGAGTACTAATGAAGAAGCAGTCAGATGCCTGGATCATTTTGTCAAATCCTCCAGTCCCAGTTCTATCAGCACCAAACTTCCCAGAAGTTTCGGTAGATACACTTCGTGCAATTAATCTAACGAAATAACCGAGCGCGTATCAATTCCTGTATACGCCTGCGTGCTTGTAATAAACATCTGATTATCACGGCATTTTTCCGCTAGGCGCTGCTGACGACTTTCATCCAGTTCGGCAAAAACATCGTCTAGCAAGACAATCGGACTCCTGCCTGTTGCCTCCGTTGCGACATCTACCTCTATAAATTTCAAGGCTAGTACAATCGACCGAACCTCACCACGAGACGCCACCTGAACTGCCGGCTGACCATTAAAGGTAAACATAATATCGTGCCGGTGCGGTCCAACAGATGTAAACCCAAGTATAGAATCTTTTTGGAACCCAGCGTACAGCTCGTTCACAATCTTCTGCCGAACATCATCAATAAATGTATGAGAGTAGTGGATATTAACATCGTCGTCAACTCCGGCAATACTCCGGTACGTTTCACCAAGCGACTGATTGATTTGCTCCGTCATAATACTCCGGCGTTCCATAATTTGCGACCCATACTCTGCCAGGGCCATGTCCCATACAAAAACATCATCGCGTGTAACATTTGGGGTTTTTAGCGCCGCGTTTCTTTGGCGTAAGGCTCTTTCGTATTTACGTAACACAGATGGGTATGTGTGATCAATCTGCGTAATGAACGTATCAAAAAATAGCCTACGACGAGAAGGGGAGCCGTGAATAACTCGAAGATCATCTGGTTCAAACAATATGACAGGTATTTTCTTAGCCGCCGGCATTCTCCCGAACTGACGATCATCAATGTGATATTTTTTTTGAGCTGTTGCTTTATTCGCGTCATAAGAAACAGATCGTGGCCCCTGTGTTGTGTCAATGTCAATTCGCCACCACGGTGCGGAACGCCTTAGAATCTCTTTGTCTGTTCCGCGAAACGAAGTTCCCCTAAGTGCAACATGCAATGCTTCGAGCAATGTCGTTTTACCACTACCGTTGCTACCCGTAATAACCGTCACTCGTGCAGTAACTGGATGTTGTACATCTGTGTGAGTACGTAAATTCTGTACACGTAGCTTCGTAATGTCCATACTTTAGCTTTTTAGTGGCATAATAATATGCTTATAGTCCGCATCTTTTTTTGAAGAAGTAAGAACTGTCGGTGCAAGCTTTCCGCTGAACCCGAATGAAACGTCCTTGCTGTCGATAGCGCCAAGCGCCTCGCTTAGATATCGAGAATTGAGCGTCACTGTCCCTTCAGTATCAACTTTCGCAGACGCCTCTGATGTGTTTTCGCCCAATTCACTTGCAACCGAGTGCATAGACAGCGATCCAGCTTCAGCGCTTGCCGTTAATGTAACACTACCGCCAGAATCCCGAGCAAATAACCCTGCGACTTTTGTAATTCTCACAAAATCATCTCTTGATATACCAACATTCGTCTCTGTTGTGGCAGGAATAAGCTGCCGATAGGGTGGAAAGTTTCCATCTATCAACTGACTGGTAATTTCTGCACCATCAACATAAAAACATACCTGAGAATCATCGACTAAAACCTCTACCGACTCAGTTGAATCTGTGATTACGCGCATAACCTCTTGTAGGCTTGAAGCCGGAATAATCGCTTCTATTTCGCTAGCTGTTTTAAGCAGGCGGCGCTCTGCGAGCCGGTAACCGTCGGTACTTGCCAAATATAACCATCCCTCATGGGAATGCCAAAATACACCCGTAAGAACTGGCCTTGTTGCGTCAGAACTCGTAGCAATAATTGTTTGGCTAACAGATTGCTTGAAATCATCCGCTGCGATTGTATAGCGAACAGAAGAGTCTTCGTTCACAACAGGAAGCTCAGGAAAATCATCAGCTGATAATCCATTAATTACCGAGCTATATTTTCCCGAAGTAATATGAAGTTGGTTTCCTTTTACTGCAATTTCGATCTGCCCCTTAGGAAGACTTGAGATGAATTCTGTCGCCAACCGAGCGGGTATAGTAATAGCACCAGGCTTTATTATTTTTGCACCAACGTACTGTACAGAAGCGATCTCCATGTTCATTGCAGCCACCAATAAACGGGTGCCGTCTGTACGCAGAAGAATATTATTCAATATAGGCAACTGTGTACGATTTGCTGCAATCCTACTCGCTGCGTTTAATGCCCTTGATAGATTTTCTTGTAAAATTGATAGTTCCATGTCGTATATCCTTCCTTTAGATTTTTTTATTCAGTTTCAGTAATAGTAGGTGCTGTGGAAAGTGGGGAAAACAGCGCGATCGCCTCTGTCTTTACGGCCAATAACGCTGCGAAGAACCTAGTGGATGATATGTGTGTTTTGTGTGAGTAATAGTCTAGTTTTACCCAGGTGTTTTTATTTGCTGTATAAGAAATGTATTCGCCTGTGGAAATGCACTCACAGCTTTTCCGTACAGCTGTGCGCAGGTTTGGCACAAGATTTCCACAGGAGCAAAATGTATTTTTATGCATACAGCCGGTCCCGTATTTCGTTTACTTGCTCTCGGATAGTCGTATCAAGCTTAAGTGAACGCTCAATTTTATCAACTGAGTGCATCGCTGTCGTGTGGTCTTTTCGGCCAAGACTAGAGGCAATAGTGGGGAAGCTCAGGTGTAGTTCGCAACGGAGCAAGTACATCGCAATCTGCCTAGGGAGAGCGATATGCTTGTTTCGCTTAGGGCTACATATATCAACAGATGATATTCCAAAATACCGCGCGGTTTTATCAACGATTTGCTTTGGGGTAATGTGTTGTGGCCGGGTTGTTCGGACATTATTAATTAGCCCTTCTGCAATTTGTATATCGGGCTCAACACCTCTCATTTCGGCGTAAGCGAGTAGTTGGTTTAGAGCTCCCTCAAGTTCTCGTACGTTTGTTTTAATGTTTTGCGCAAGGAACTCTACGGTATCATGAGATAATTTTACGCCACTCATTAACGCCTTTGTTTCAACAATTGCACAGCGGGTTTCAAAATCTGGCATTTGAATATCAATTGCCATGCCCCATTCAAATCGGCTGCGTAGTCGCTCCGTTAGGGTAGGGATGCTCTTTGGGGGCTTATCGCTGCTGATAATAATTTGCTTATTATTTTGGTGAAGCTCATTAAACGTATGAAAAAATTCTTCTTGAGTTTTTTCTTTGCCGGCAATAAACTGCATGTCGTCGATAATTAATACGTCAACGTTGCGATATTTTTCACCAAAGCCGGTTTTTTTAAACCGAATATGCTCAAGAAAATCGCTCGTAAAGGTCTCGGTGCTAATATATAGAACCTTCGCCTCTGGATTATTTTTTAAGATTTCATGGCCAACAGCTTGCATTAAGTGGGTTTTACCTAAGCCAACACCACCGTAGAGGTAGAGCGGATTGTACTTTGTTCCTGGGTTTGAGGCAGCAGCCTGGCAGGCAGTATAAGCAAGGTCGTTACTCGAGCCAACGATAAAATTATTAAAAGTATAGCGGGGGTTTAAGCTCGCAGTTTTAGAGGCGCGGGGCGTAGATTTTTGAACACTTGCAGATCGTTGGGGTGCCACAAGTTGCTCGGCTCGAGATGAAATTGAGCTATTTGATGAGGTTGTTTCTCGGCTGATCACGGCTTTTTTTGAGCGGTTATTCACGACATATTTAATTTGTTTAGGAGATACGCCATTTTTTTCAAGCGTAGTGCGAATTTGGTCATCGTACTTTACCTCAAATTGCCTAATCGCAAAGACGTTCGGAACTGCGATAGTGACAGTGTCGTTGTTGGCTTCAAGCAGTTCTGTTGGGCGAAACCATGTTGTAAAAGTAGCGTGGGGGACAGACAACTCAATCTCACCAAGTACGCTTTGCCATAATGCTTGCACAGAAACTCCCTACAGTAGAGATGCAACCAGAAAACCCTCGTTGCCTCCTCCTTTAATATCTATTAATTACTATATAAAATATCAAAGTTTTCCACAAGTAGGCGAGTGGTGTAAAAAATATGACGGTACAGCAGGCCACTTTTCCACAGTAGGGAACCTCATCTGTTAAATTGTGGAAAAGTAGGGTGCAGCTGGGGATAACTATAGTAGCTTTGTCAGCTTAATAATATTTTTCAAGTACCAAACTTGCAGTAACAGGGTGGGTGGGGTATAATAGAACAGATATGCCAAAGCGAACACACCAACCACACAAACGACATCGTGCACGAACGCACGGTTTTCGTGCACGTGTAGCATCAAAAGGTGGGCGAGCAGTAATCAAACGACGCCGCATTAAGGGCCGAGCGCGACTAACTGTCTAATATATGCTACAAAACTAAATAGCCCTAAAGTCAAATAGGGCTATTTTTATATACAAAAATATAAAAGTAGAAAAAGTCAAATAAGCAGGTGAGAGGTGCTTGCGTAAATATGCTACAATGAAAATATAATGTTAAGTCAAGCGTTTCGATTTCACGGCCACGGCAGCTTGCGCTACGTTTATAAAAACGGCGCATCGATTCGTTCAAGTCTTGGGACGGTTAGGTATGTAAAAAATACTCGTCGCACTATGCCCCGCTGTGGTGTTGTTGTAAGTAAAAAGGTAGCAAAAAGTGCTGTCGTAAGAAATAGGATTAGAAGGCGGGTATACGAGATTATCCGCACTCACCTGCCTGATTTTTTAAGTCCACACGATGTAGTAATTATTATATCAACACCAATGATAGCAACGATTAATCATGAAACGTTGGCTACGCTTATAAAAGAGCAGCTTGTAAAAGCCCAGATCCTCCCCTCGCCTGGTGAATAGAATTCTGGTATACTATTTAGTATAGTAACAGATACGGAGACAGTGAGAGCGTGAATATTTTTGACACAATAGTAGTGCAGCCTATTTTTAATCTTTTAATGGCCTTGTATAGCATTATTCCTGGCGGTGACTTTGGTATTGCCGTAATAATCTTTACAATTTTAATGCGTTTTTTGATGTGGCCTTTGGTGGTAAAGCAGCTTCACCAGGTTAAGGCAATGCGCAAACTTCAGCCGGAACTAGCCAAACTAAAAAAGAAGGCTAAAGGGAATCGACAACTCGAGGGCGTAATGATGCTTGAGCTATACAAGAAGCACAACGTTAACCCGTTTCGCTCAATTGGTATTCTTTTAATTCAGCTCCCTATTTTTATTGGTTTGTATCATGTTATTCAAATATTTACACAAAGCCGTGGTGATCTTGCAAAATATTCCTACGAGTTTATCGAAAAGATTCCAGCTGTTTCTCACCTAATTGCCAATCCAGATACGTTTAATCAACACCTTTTTGGAATTATTGATTTAACAAGGCACGCAATTGATGCACAAGGGGTAAGCCCGTTCCTACTTGTACTGGCGGTCGGATCTGGATTTTTGCAGTATATATCTAGTAAGCAAACAATGCCGCAAGAGGAGACCAAAAAGGGCCTCCGCCAAATAATGGCCGAAGCTGCCGAAGGCAAGCAGGCAGATCAAGCAGAAATGAATGCAATTGTAATGCAAAAAATGGTAAAGATTATGCCTATTATGATGGTCTTTATCATGACCTATCTCCCTGGTGCGATTACACTGTATTACGCTGTTTCAACATTAGTGGCAGTAGTGCAGCAGCATATTTTATTAAAGCGTGACGAGGAAGAGCTTACGGAACTTGCAGCAGATGCAAGTAAAAAAAATACAGAGACATCAGCAACTAGTCGTGCAAAAAAAGCTAAAGAGGCCTCGGTGGTTCCGGCTAATAATATTAACTCTAAAAAGACAAAGTCGCCAGCGAAGAAGAAAAAGAAATCGTCGGCTCACTCACCTACTACGGTTCGAGTAGTGGCAAAATCTACCAAAAAGAAAGGGAAGAAGTAATGAACAGGGAAGAATCAATTCAGTTTGCAACAAGGGCAGTTCAAGATATCGTCTCCTTTTTTGAGGTGAACGTCGATGTTCACGTGTTTGTAGAGGATGACGTTATAAATGTTTCGGTAGATTCTAGCCCGGTAAATAGTATTTTAATTGGCCGAAATGCAGAAACGCTTCGAAGTATTCAAACACTTGTGATTGGAATGTTGCGTAGCAATGACGCCGAACTTACTCGATTAAATGTTGATGTAGCAGACTACAAAAAACAGCGAGCAGAGAAGTTAGCCGAGAAGGCGAAGGGTTGGATTGAGCGAGTATTAGAATCGGGCGAAAGCTATACGGTTAATCTTAACGCAGCCGATAGGCGAATCGTTCATAAAGTAGCGTTAGACTACGATGATATTGCAACTCATTCCGAGGGCGAAGGGCGAGAACGACACTTGCTAATAGAGAAGAAATAGACTCCTCTATTACTCCCCTGCTGTTTCTTGAATCGCGGCCTCATAGCCAGCAAGAGTTTGTCGAGCCATGCGCTCCCATGAATAGGAACTGACGACAGCAGCCCCTTTCTTTATGAGGGTACGCTGTAGAGATTTACTTTTTAGCACGTCATCGATGGCGTGAGTTATGCTGTTTGTATCGTACGGATTAAAATAGTGGGCGGCGTCTCTATAGACTTCTGGAAGGCAGGTCGCATTGCTGCTAATAAGTGGTGCATTTTGCTGCATTGCCTCAAGCCCGGGGAGCCCGAACCCTTCCATTAGTGAGGGGAATACGTAGGCGGCGCAGTTTTTATACAGCCAATCGCGTTGTGAGTCGGGAATAAAATCAGTAAAAAGAATATTTTTATAGTTTCGTTTTTCGAATAACTCTTTATTCTTTTGAGCAGATGAGTTTATTTTTCCAACAAGTATTAAGCCAAGGTTGGGGTATTTTTTGAGCAGTTTTTGATGAGATTCAGCAAGGCGCACGATATTTTTATAATCACTTTGCTGACCAACATACAGTAGAAAATCTTTAAACGGATGATCGTATTTTTTTAGCGTATTGCGGTGCGGCTTATCGGCAGCTTCGTAGGTGAGAATGGTCTTTCCTATTGCGGCAGAGCTGTAATTTTCTAGTGATTTTTTTGTATATTTACTTACTACAAATATTTTTTCATTCGTGTGGCAAATAATTTTAAATACAAACCTACCGACGAGTTGCTTAAGATGAAAAACCAGCCAATTTTTATCTGAGTTATAGGTGTTCAGGAGCGTTAAGTCGTGAACGGTAGTAACGTGAGGTTTTCGGTACAATATTGGCTGTTGGGGCATACAAAAATGTACAAGATCGGCATTAATTTCGTTTAATAATTTTAAAAATCCAATTTGTTCATCAAATGAGTAATCGTTAAATTCTGCAATTTGTATGGTAAAATTTGGGTTTTTGGGGGTATAAAAAGAGACATCCTTCTCTCGTACAAGAATTGTGTAACGATTCTTTTTATCGACTTTTTCTAGATAGTGGATAAGTCGTTCAACGTATCGTCCGGTTGAACTGCTAATAATACGCGCATCAATTGCGATATGGCTCATGGTAAATTCTCCTTTACTGCGGTTGCTATATCTACGACACTATCAACAACAATTGCGCCAGCCTTTTGAAGAAGATTGCTCTTTTCTGCGGCTGATTCACTTGCCGATCCAAGAATCGCTCCCGCATGACCAAGCTGTACATTACTTGGAGCGAACTTTCCAGCAATATAAGCAACAACTGGCTTTGTCATTTTGTTGGCAATAAAATCAGCCGCTATAATTTCGTTATTTCCTCCAATTTCACCAATTAGAACAACGCTAGTTACCTCTGGGTCGTTTTCAAATTCTTGTAGGCAGTCAATAAAATCAAGCCCCTTAATAGGGTCTCCGCCAATACCAATAACGTATTTTTGGCCAATAGAAGCAGCGCTTAGCTCGGCAACTGCCTCGTAAGTTAATGTGCCAGAACGGCTGACAATCGCAACCGATCCAGGCTTTGTGATGCTAGCGGGAATAATGCCAAGCTTTGCGTTTCCTGGTGTAATAAGGCCAGGAGAATTTGGCCCAAGCAGTAGAGATTTTGATGTTTTAAGTCGCTGCTTGATTGCTAGCATGTCATGAATAGGAATACCTTCAGTGATGCAAACGATCAGTTTAATTTCTGCATCGATTGCCTCCATAATTGCAGCACGAGCAAAGGGGGCAGGAACAAAAATAATACTAGCATCAACCGAGTGTTCTTGAAGAACCTCTTTTACTGTCGAGTAGACTGGCACACCATGAACCGTTTCGCCAGCCTTTTTTGGTGACACGCCTGCAACAATTGACGTGCCGTATTCGATCATTTCTTTTGTATGGAAGGAGCCGTGCGATCCGGTAATTCCCTGTACAATAACATTTTTTACAGAAAACATACTACTTACGCCAGTTCCTTTTTTAGCGCATCTAAAGCATTTGGAAGAGTTCGATACAGAGGATAAGCACTCTCGTTCAAGAGGCGCTCGGCGGCCGATCGATTTGTTCCCTCTAATCGGATATATAGTTTTGGTAATTGCGGAATCTCCTCTGATGCCGCTATAATTGCCTTTGCCACCTCATCGCAACGAGTAATCCCCGCAAAAATATTAATTAGAATTGCTTTCACATTCGGGTACTCTGTAATTTTTCGGAACGAGGCAAGTACGGTTTCTTTTGAAGCACCGCCACCAATATCTAAAAAGTTAGCAACCTGCAAATTACTATCTTCGACTGCATCAACGGTTGCCATAGCAAGCCCTGCTCCATTTGCAATTGTTGCTACGGTTCCATCTTGGTTAAGTGTAACAAAGTTGTGGCTTGTTGTGGTGTCAAAGAAATCCCAGTCGGAGTGCCTGAAAGCTGCGGCATCATCGAGTGTCATTTTGCAATCGGCTGCGACTAGTCTTTCATCGCCGGTGTATACAAGCGGATTAATCTCTAGTAGTGTCGCATCGTTAGCGGTAAAACAACGATGTAGTTTTTGCAGTAAATCTTCAAGCTGAAAAACGTGCGTTTCAAGTTCAAAAAACTCAGCAAGCTTTTGAGAGATGATTGGAATACGTTGAGGCGAAAACTGCTCCCTAAAGAACTCTGTTTTATCGTGAGACTCGATGTCAACACCACCTTCTGCGAGAGCGAGTAGCTCTAAGGAGGCCGACTCTTTATTAATGATTACACTTAGGTAATATTCCTGCCGAATATTAAGTAGTTCTTCGGCTAAAATTGCATGCGGTGTGTGCCCGTCTATTTTTGATGACATTATTTTTGTAAAGGCCGGTTCGATTGCATCATCTGTATGAACAATTTGAATGCCGCCATATTTATTTCTACGACCAGCAAGAACTTGCGATTTTAGCACTACTGGTGCTGTAACATCTTTGGCCGAGCTGATAATTTTTCCATCAGGAATGGAAATACCGCTGTCGGCAATGATTTTTTTTGCTTCGTATTCTAGGAGCTTCACTCTTTACAGTATACTATTTTTTTGATGAGAGGCGAATCGACACCTCTTGATGAAGATCATTTACTCGTTTCTCTGTAGATTCGAGCCGAACAGAAAGCCCGTTTACTACATAAAGCAGAAGAACGATAAAGAATATTTGAACGACATCAAATAAACTAAGTGAATCGGTTGCAGTGAAGTTGTTTGCAAAAAGCCAGTGGTAGATTGGCTCGGCGGTCGCGAGACCAAATAGTAGTACTATCCAGAGGGAAACTTGCCATACGGCACGTCTTTTGGTGATTCGGCGCATCTTAAATCGGGTAATAATACCAATAAGTGCCAGCAGTATAAATGGCAGGGTTACAATAAGCAGTAGCAGGTATCGACTCATCGGAACAGCTCCGCTAATCGTCGAGCAACCAAACTTTTAAGGATATTGATAGCATTCCAGTTGCTTTGACCCTTACCTTTTGAATACTCAGTGTAGATTGCCTTAATTGGATACTCGTCAATTTTTAACCCTTGCTGATGAGCGCGCCATAACATCTCGGAGCAAAACTCATAGCCACGAGTCTTCCATTCAAGCTTTTCGAGCGCTATTTTGGAATAAATCCGTAATCCAGACTGAGAGTCGGTGGAGTTTATGCCAAATAGGAGGTAGGTAATAAAGCTCAACCCTTTGTTTCCGAGTATTTTTACTCGAGACATCCCCTTGCTATCAATAAGTCTACTGCCAATCAGAAGGTCGCTCCCGCCTTTTGCCAACAGCTCCACTCCCTTAAAAACATCTTGTGCGGCGTGCTGTCCATCTGCATCCATAGTTGCGGCAATATCAAATCCGTTCTGATACGCATAACTTAAACCAGTTGCGGTTGCACCACCTGCACCAGAGTTTAAGATATGATCAATTACAGTAACTTTTGCTCGCTTTGCCTCTAGTAAGGTGTTGTCTTTTGACCCATCATTAATAACTACAATACTGTAGCTAAAACCCTGTTTCTTTGGCAGTGCCTTTTGTAGATTTTTTAAAACAGAATAGATTACCTCACCCTCGTTATAGGCGGGAATAATGATACAAACTCGTTTTTTTGACACCTTGCTCACTGTAGTTATATTTAACACATCATCTTCGTTTCGTAAAGAATGAGCGGAATTTCCGAAGTCCAGTTTGGTCGGGTGGAATGTCTGGCCACAGGATTGATTCGATATAATCTGCAGAAACCTTTTTATTTTTTTGAATAGAAAATCGGAGCCAAAGGCTGGTTTTCCAGAATATAACCAAGTGGTGTAAATATCCTTTTAGCGCATGGCTGCCATTACCTTTTTTTACTGCGTTGCCGAACATGAGTGTATATGCTAGCCAAAATTTAGCCCCGTAAGTAAAAACTAGCGGCCAGGGCATATTTTTTTGAAAAAATAATGGGAGGTTTTTAAATGTTTGATAAACAGTAAAGCCAGGTATTTTATCGCTCGTTGCGCCTTGTTTGTGGTAGGCAATTGCAGTATTTGTGTAATACACATTCCAGCCGTACAGTTGGGCACGAAAACTAATATCGGTGTCTTCGTAGTAGGCAAAAAAATCTTCATCAAATAAGC
>CAZENS010000012.1:0-4114 GCA_964513905.1 uncultured Candidatus Saccharibacteria bacterium
TCAAAATCTGATGTCCAATAGGACGTACCGGTTCAAGTCCGGTCCGCGGTACCATCTGTGAATAATAATCGTCAAGTTGTGGCGATTTTATTTTTTTATTGAATAAGACTAGTTGCAAGCGCTTCCAGCGGCTTAGACTCATTCCACAGCAAGTAGGTTGCCATAGTGGTAGCTGTAGTCCCCTTCCATATTTGCAGTGGATTGCTCCAGTTCATACTCACAACGTCGCCGCCGTGTGCAATAACTAAGTTTTCTTTGTGTAGTGTTACGATAGTGATCGGATATGTGACAGTAAATTTATGGAGTGCATCAACTAGATTGGAGAGTTGCATACTAAACGTTAGTACTTTTGGGTAATAGACGCTTTGGAATATTTTTTGCACCTGGGAAAAGCTTGCAACAAATAAGGTTTTCTCTCTGTCGAGTAGCTCTGGGTAGCTTGACTTTACCAAATCAAGGGAGTCTCTGGTTAGGGTTATCCAGCTGTTGTAGGAACGGATAAAATCATCATAAACGATTGCCGTTTCGCTACTTTTTCCAGACTCACCAATAAATAAGATCCCTGTACTCCATTCACCTAGGGCTTTCATGTCATTAAGGGCGGACCTCGATAAGCTGCCGCTCACGTTGCTGGGCGCAAATTGGGCCTCTGTAATAAAGCTTGGAACACTCTTTTTTAGAGCCTCAGGAAGAAGTACTTTTACTTCTCCGGCGCCAACCTTGTGTGCCGTGCTATACGCCTCGGCGACACCGGCAAAGCCAAGCTTATTGCCACCGATAATGCCTAGCCTACCAGCAAGAGATCGTTGCTCTGGTTTATTCCAGGCAATATCAGGAAAGAGCGGCATATTCTGTTCTTGCTTTTTCCAAAAGGGAAATTGGTTCATGGACTTATTGTATCACTTTCGGGTATGAGGGATGACAGTGCACGACGCCTCATCTCGACATTGCGGCGTGCCGGTAAAGCCGTGTCGGGCAGCGTGGATAACATTGTCTGTAATCTTATCGAGCTGTAGGATTTCTTCTTGAGTGGCTAGGTTGCCCACTTCTTTTACGAGTAATTCTGTCATAGCAACAGGAGTCCGTCTGTTCTGCGGATGCAGATGAAGCGAGCCACCAATTAGCACTGCTTCATAGCGTTCGTAGTGGGCATCTTGTAGCGAGGTTTTTACTTCTGCTGCCAGTGTTCCATTAATTTCTCCCCATTTCATTTTAAGAAGCTGGATATCGTGTGATTTTTTTGGATGAAATTTTCCTGAGTCAGATCGTGGAAGTGCCGGAAACGCCATGAGCGTTGGGGAGTTTAACCGATTGATTGCAAGCGACGCATTAATTTCGTGCGCTATTCCAAGGTAATTGTCGACATTGTAGATTCTGTGGTCGCTCGGGGTGTCTTGTTTAAATATACTAACTGCCCTGCTAGCCTGTGCACCAAGTTCAAGAACAGATTCGTAGTAGCGTGCTCGATGATCTTCCGTGACGTCTCCGTCTATCATCGCTCCAAAAATATCAGCCGCTGCAAGGCAGTAATCAACTCGTATCATGTTGGTGCTTGGTACGTTGTACTCCTGATAAAATGCTTTTGTTTGCTCTTTATTATGCTGCAGTGCCCTGGCTGTCAGCCAATCTTCACGCGCTTTTTGCAGGGTAGCATGTCGCTCGTCTGCAGATCGATCGGTCTCTATTAACGAAGCCTCGGCAAGCATCCAGCCACCAAGATGTCTATAGAAGAAAGAGCTAGGTTCTTCAAGTGTATTCCGAAAGGTATGAAGCAGTGGTGCTGACTCTGGCGGTAGAAGGTCTTTAGGGAGCTGATTATAGTGATGCTGCGTATTTGAAAGACATTTTTTTGATGGATATTTTTCTTGTTTTCGTCCCATAATACCCACTATATCCACCTTTTTTACATTTCGCTACGAAAGTAGGTATTTGTCTTCTACTTTTGTGAGTTGATAGATAACATTCTTACGCTCAACCACAATGTTCCAGCCTTGCTTTTTTGCGATTGTCAACAGGTTATTGTCTGGGTTGAACGCAACAGGGTTTTCAACAATTTCCATCATTTTTGAATCGCTTCCACTATCCCCTACTGCATAACTACCTTCCCAGGTGAGGTTGTGTTCTTTTACAATATTTTTTAGCGATACGCCCTTATCTATAACAGGAGTTATTTCTTCTCCGGTAAACTTTCCGTTCTCGGTTGGATAGACTGAGCCGGTGGCAATATCAAAGTCATAATAATTAGCGATCATATCTACAATTTCTTGATGTGATCCTGATATTGCAATAAGTGTGTAATCCTGCTGTTTGAGCGCCTTTATAAGATTGCGAGTATATCGGTAGGTGTAGTCCTTCTGGTCTTCAAAAACAGCCTGCACTGCATCCCTGTATTCTTCGGGAGTAACCGTTTTTAATAATGCATACCAGGTTGTCAACATCGCTTCTTCATAGATGTGGAATGAGTTAACTTCCGTTCGTCGTTTCCAGCGGGCAAAAAGATCTCGCATTTTTTTATATTCACTCATGGTTACTCGATCGCGTCGCGCTAATTCGTCAACTATGGTATGAAAAAGTTGCCAGCGCATTAATGTGCCGTCAATGTCGAACGCTGCAAACTTTTTTTGTGAATTAACGGGTGTATTCATGAATTTCCTTCGTCGGTTGTTTGGTGGTAATAACACTCCAGCCACGCTCTTTACCAATGGCGGCTAAGTCTGGCTTTGGATTAACAATAAATGGCTCGCGTGAGTTTT
This sequence comes from uncultured Candidatus Saccharibacteria bacterium, assembly GCA_964513905.1. Classification (GTDB taxonomy): domain Bacteria; phylum Patescibacteriota; class Saccharimonadia; order Saccharimonadales; family Saccharimonadaceae; genus CAMEGH01. Next base: position 2,754 of record CAZENS010000012.1, read on the forward strand.
CGAGCAAGCTAAGGTCGTTAACGGTGTCTCCGTATGATGCAACGAGCGTTGCTCTTCCTAATTTTTCGCACCACTTTTGGGCGATGCTGTGTTTTTCTTTGCCTCGGCTACGTACGCCTCTTGCGGTATGGTATATTTTTCGATTATGAAAATGGCGAGTGCCTGTTGCAAAATCAAACCGAAGTTTTCGTTTTATTGCCTGTATAAACACGTCCGGTGAACCAGAGATGATTCCGAGTGTTGAGCCCATTTCCCGGTGTAGTTCGATCTCTTCACGTAGTTCGCTAAATAATAGTTGCTCAATATCTTTTTCGGCCTGTTCTTCGGCAAACTTTTCGATAGTTTTCACTGGTTTTTGACGCAGTTGCTTATCGAACTCTGTAATCATTGGTGTTAGGTACTTTTGTCTTTCAAAATTTGGACAGGTGGCGTATTCATCACGGAGCGCGCTCAGCTGATCTAGCGTGCTTTGGTCGGAAGTAAAAATGCCACGCTCGTTTAGCTCCCAAAACGCTCGACCAGATATTTCATCTGGATTATCGGGAAGTAGTGTTCCGTCAACATCAAATACTACTAGTGTGTTGGAAGATTTTTCCATGAGCAAATTATAACATAAAATAAGTAAAATGTACAATGTAACATTGCGAGAAAAGTAAAGCGCCACCCAGATTTTGGGTGGCGTGTGTAGCATCCTTAGTTCTCTTCATCGAAGTCGCGCGACCTGCGCTCATCGTAGTTCCTTTGGATCCTACTTTTCTCCTGTCGGCACTTTTTACCCTCCTCGACTGCCTTGCTGCGCTTGTCGATCAGATCGCACACAGACTTGTAGCACCGATTGAGCGCTTGCTCCAGCTCGTCCAGAGATCGTCGGTCCGTATGCTTACTCAGACCCTTGGTGTTAAGCAGGAACGATGCGATAATCGAATTGATCCTGTTGGCGTAGTCATGATCGATGTCGGACATATCAGCAGGTCGTTCCGTGAAAAGGTGTGCAACCTCTTCATCGTTCAAGAACTCCTGAAGCCTGTCGAGCAGGGGCTTGAACGCCCCGTCTTCTTCAGAGAAGTATCCCCTTCGCGGAATTTCCTTTGCGTAAAATTGCACGAAAGCCACGCCCAGAAGTGCGCCAAGACAGAAGATCGTCATGGGAATTCCTAGCCGGTGTCCAGTACTGGCAAAGATCAAAAGAAGAATCACTCCCGCGACCATTACAACAACAGCCGCCTTCAGCGCAGTCTCGATGAGGGCCTTGGCGCCTCTGGATAGCAGTGTATACCTCATGTTCCCCGGAAAGTACGGGGATGTGAAGAAGTACGCCTTATCCTTGCGATCGATATGAATCATCGCAGATCACACCTCCT
>CAZENS010000012.1:4214-20860 GCA_964513905.1 uncultured Candidatus Saccharibacteria bacterium
AAGAAGTACGCCTTATCCTTGCGATCGATATGAATCATCGCAGATCACACCTCCTAAAGGTGGAGTAGGTTTTGTACAGGGACGCTACTCTCGGTAAGAGTAGATGTATTTATATTAATATAAATAAGCTTAATTGTCAATACAAGAGAAATATAGAGTAATTAGCGCAACTCTATGCTCACGGGGCAGTGATCGCTACCCATTTGATCTGCGTGAATGGCCGCAGATTTAATGCGTGAAGACATGGTAGAGCTTGCTAGCCAGTAATCAATCCGCCAGCCAACGTTGCGCGCTCGGGAGTTTGCCCAGTGTGTCCACCAGCTGTAGTGTCCATTACCATTGGTAAAAATGCGGAAAGTATCCACAAATCCGGCGTCGATAAATTTTTGGAATCCTTCCCGCTCTTCATCTGTAAAACCGTGTTTTCCCCGATTATCTTTGGGGCGCGCTAGGTCATCCTCAGTGTGCGCAACGTTTAAGTCTCCACAAAAAAGAACCGGCTTAATTTTTTCGAGCTGCTGCATATAGGCAAGCCATGCCTTGTCCCAGTGTTTGTGGCGAAGATCTAGCCGGCTTAAGTCACCTTTTGAATTCGGCGTATAAACAGTCGCTACGATGTATTCTTCAAACTCTGCAGCAATAACTCTCCCCTCTTTATTGGGGTCGCCGTACACATCTCCGCTGGCATCGTATTTTTTTATAATTTCTTCCGGAAAACCATACCAAACATTCAGCGGTTTTACCTTAGAAAAAATAGCTGTGCCACTGTAGCCAGGTTTTTCGGCACTATTCCAATACTCATGATATTCTGGCAGATCAATCTCGGCTTGGCCCTGCTTTGCCTTTGTTTCTTGCAAACATAGCACATCTGGTTGGTATGTTTGGATGAATTTTTGAAACTCACCTTTTTTAATAACGGATCGTATTCCGTTTACATTCCACGAGAATAACTTCATGTACATTAGTGTATCATACAGTGATTTTTTTGAGACCAAGCGTCTTGAGCCGGGGTCTCTGATGTTTTATACTGTAATATGGTTCACTTGTCTCGGTGAGCTTGTTCATTTGTTCGAAGTACGACAAACAGCCTTTAAGGAGGTTGCCTGTGGGTATCATGGTACACGAGAGTCAGGCTGATGTTCTGAACGTAATCTACGAAGGAATCAGGAGTAGTGATGACCGTGATTTTTCGCTTGGTTCGCTGCTTTGTGATTGTCCTGTATATCGTGAGGGCGATTTTTTTGCCTTCCGATTTGTTGATGACTGCCTGAAGGAGCAGTCCCTCAGGGTTAGGGCTAGCGAATCGTTGCAGTATGAGCGGTCTAATGGTTTCTGCTCTATGCGTGTCGTTCGGTCTGGCGTGCTTGTTCCGGTGCAAATCGGCGTGAACCGTTACTATAGCGGTTTCCGGTCCATTCAGACCGAGTGCAGGAGTCAGACGCTACGAGAATTTATGAGGAGTGAAGCGAGCGTGTCGCGTGCATAAGAATCCCCTTTCAGGGTTGATGACGCTGCCACTACAACAAGTGAACTCCCCGCCAATTACCGGCGGGGTTTTCCTATAGTATATATTGACTTTATTAATAATTTATAGTAGTATAAGTTAGTTCGTATCCTTCGAACAGTTTTTTCCACCGCAATGCTGCAATGGCATTGCCGACGAAAGGAGTTCGTCTACATGACGACCCCCGGAGTTACCGCCCAGGTCCACGATCGATTCTCTTCGGTTCCGATGAAGAGGAAGTTGACGACTGAAAGCAGGGATCAGGTCGGGCTGGTCCGCAGCGAGCTCATGAAGACCTACCCTGAGCCGACGACTGCCGATGGCCGACAGGCTTCGCGGTCGGTGACCTTCAATGCGCTGGACTTCAGTCTCGATCACATCACCGCTCTGGGCGCCGCTGAGGAGTACTACGCTCTGATGACGAGCCACTCCAGCAATGAGGATGTCTCGGCGCGATGGATCTACCAGCCTTCCAGTAGGGTGATCACTGCCTACCTGAAGGGAAGTGGTAGCCGCGTGCTTCTTTACCCGAACGGACACGTGGCCATCGCTAGCTCCCACTTCAAGAACTAAAGAAAGGATATCCGGACAACCCACCGTACCTCGGTGGGTTTTTCCTTTTTTAGTACCGCTTTAGGCTTCTTCTTACTTCCCTGTCTTGTTGCCGTCGTTTGATAGTTTCGCGCTTATCGTAGGTCTTTTTACCTTTACCAAGCGCAATTACCACCTTAATGTAGCGCCCAGAAGTAATCATTTTAAGCGGAACGATTGTCATTCCCTGATTTTTTTCGGCAATTAGCGATTCAATTTCGCGTCTTTTGGCTAACAATTTGCGTGGCTGCGTATCAATACTTCGCGCCTGATTGTTGCCTTTTTCGTTTATTTTTATACTAAAACTAGCGTTATTGAGCCAGAGTTCGTTATTGCGAACAGATACAAAAGAGCCTTTTAGCTGAACGTGGCCATCACGGGCGGCGCGAACCTCTTTGCCGGTAAGCGCAATTCCAACAGAAATAGCATCGCCAAGTTCGTAGTCGTAACGAGCTCTTCGATTTAGAATGGCAGTAGATTGGCTTTTCGTGTGATTTTTGCGCATCATAATTCTTGTTATTATAACACCTCTTCTCGAATATACTTTTCGCCGAGCTCAGGGTGAAAGCCGATGGCATTGTGCCCTAGCTTGTTGAGTCGGATAGAAACATGATCAGGCCAGGTGGCTTGCAGTGCATTTTGAAGATATACATAGCGGTCTCGTTTTCCGATAATAATTGTTGTTGGGATTGCAACGTTGTATACTTCGCTAAATATATCTGCCTTCATAATCACATTTCGAAGACTGCCGTTGCGAGCTGCGTTGCTTGCCCTAAGCATATCGGTCAAACCAACAGGATGACGATTTTTTAAAGGATTTTTTGGGAGTAGCCGTACGGCTCTCCATAACTGTTTTTGGGCTCGAGAAAATAAAAATGCACGGTAGCGCCATGCAGATGTGGCTATGTCAATTTCGGCTTCTGTGGCATCGGCAAACATGGGTGGATTAAAGAGCAACAACTTGCGCACTGTGCCGGGATAGCTGCGCGCGTATCGGAGTGATAATAAGGCTCCCATTGAGTGGCCGGCCATAATAAACGGAGGCTTGACTCCCAGTTCGATTAGTGTGTAGTGAATTGCGTCTATGTGGTCTTGATAGGTATACGAAAGCTGCTTGGGTTTTGGTGATTTACCGTGGCCAAGCAAATCAAGTGCCACTACGGTAAAATCGCCGTCTATTTTCTTTCTGATTCGACTGTAGTAGTGACTAGACGTTAAGAATCCATGCAAAAAAATAATCGTCGGTCCATTGCCAGAAATTGAACTATATAGTTTGTAAGACATGATCGTTTTTAGTATAGCAAAATAGCAATTGAAAATTTGCTATACTAAGGGCTATGTACACAAGAATTCTAATTAAGCTTTCGGGCGAACAACTTCAGGGAAAATTTGATAGCGGATTTGATGCCGAAAGAGCAGCATGGATTGCTGGTGAGATAAAAAAAGTAACGGCAACTGGTGCGCAAGTGGTGGTAATGATTGGTGGCGGTAATTATGCTCGCGGTGCACAGCTGGCTGGCGGTGGCGTTCAGCGAGTAAGTGCGGACAATATTGGCATGTTGGCAACGATGATGAATGCGATCGCACTTGCCGATGTATTTAATGAGAATGACGTTCCAGCACGAGCGCTCAGCAATGTAAAGGCAGATCAGGTGCTCGATCAGTTTACGCACCGTCGAGCGCTAAGCCACCTAGAAAAGCATCGCGTGGTGATTGCGGCTGGCGGAACTGCTCGCCCCTATTTAACAACCGATACGGCGGCTGTTAGTTTGGCGCTTGAGTTAAATTGTGATGTCATTATTAAGGCTACAAAAGTAGATGGCGTTTATGATAAAGACCCGCATAAATACGACGACGCTATAAAGTTTGAGAGCCTGACGTTACAGCAAGCGGTCGAGCGCCCGGATATAAAAGTAATGGACAAAGCGGCAATTGCGCTTGCGGCCGATTATGCACAATCGATTATTGTGTGTGACCTACTGACCGAAGGCAGTCTCGAAAGAGCTGCACGAGGCGAACGAGTTGGAACTACGATATCGGATCGGCAGTAATTATTGCGTGGTATAATTGGTTATTGACGTGATGAGAAAAGTAATAGGCATATCCATTGCCAGTACAGGGTTGCTATTTTGGTAAAAAAGATGAAGCAAAAAATTGTCGTTAATATGGCAAGTGAAAGTGAAATATCCGTACAGGGTCACGGTGTCCATACGGCATATACCGAAATGGCGAACGCGCTTGAAGGGCGAGATGATGTGAAGTTGGTACGTGGCGGTTTTCGCCGTAGGGTTGATTGTGATGTGTATCACCTTCACACAATGGGCTCGTATATGTGGAGAAAGATACGCAGTAAACAGGCCAAGAAGGTTGTATCTGCTCACGTAATTCCAGACTCCTTCGAAGGGTCTATTCTCTTGGCGAGGTATTGGCGTTTTATCGCTAGATGGTATATGAGCTGGTTTTACAATAAGGCCGATAAGGTTTTGGCTGTGTCTGGTACTGTCGCCGAAGTTTTACATTCCGAGCTTAAAGTCCCCAAGGATAAAATTGAGATATTTTATAACACGATTGACATGAGTGCGTATAAGACATCAAAGTCAGATCGAAATGCGGCTCGTGAACAACTCAAAATACCTGCTGATAAATTTGTTGTGCTAGGCGTAGGTCAGGTTCAGCCGCGAAAAAGGATTGATATATTTGATGCGTTGGCACGAGAATTCCCTGATGTGCTGTTTATTTGGGTTGGTGGCATACCATTCAAGCAACTTGGTGCTGAGTATGGCCCTATGACTAAACTGATGGAGAGTGCACCCGAAAACTTACTTATTACCGACACTATACCTCATGAAAAAGTTAAGCGTTACCTGCAGGCGGCGGATGTTTTTATGTTGCCCGCCGAGCAGGAAAATCACCCCATGTGCGTATTAGAGGCTGCTGGATCCGGTTTGCCAATAGTTTTACGAGACATTCCCGAGTATGATGACACCTTCGCCAACGATACTCTGCGTTGCAAAGAAGACGAATTTTCTGCAGCAATTACTAAACTCAAAACTGATTCGCAGGAACGTAAAAAGTGGCAACAAAAATCTAAAAAAATTGCTCAAAAATTTGACAGTACTGCCGCAGCTGATAGGCTGGTCGGGATATATAAAAAACTAGTGTATAATAAAGAATAGTTTATGCGTATTGCATTTTTTACTGATGTATATGAGCCGACAATTAACGGCGTTGTTGCGAGTATTAACTTGTATGCAGAGCAGCTGCGAAAACTTGGGCATGAAGTTATAATTATATGCCCTAGGTACGATGATGAAAAAGACGGAACAGATCCGAATGTTGTGCGTATCCGCTCCTTTACTTTCAAGCGTTATGATGAATATCGTGTAGCGCTACCCTTTTCTCTTTTTCTTGAGTCGCATATGCGTAATAATATTTACGATATTATTCATATACATAGCCCCTTTTCTATCGGCATAGCGGGTGTTGTGTATGGCCGACGATATGGTGTTCCAGTCGTATATACTGCACACACAAACTATGCAGATTACCGTCATTATGTGCGTGGAGGCTGGGTGATTCCCAAAGGAGCTATACATAAAATTGAGTCGCTGTTTTCAAATAGATTACACACAACAATCGCGCCATCTAAAAAAATCGCCGACTCACTACGTAAGTACGGCACACATAAGAGTATTGAAGTGTTGCCTACTGGCATAAAATACAGCAGAAAAACAGGCAGCCGTAGCAGTTTTAAGAAGAAGTTTGGGATTGGGCGCAACAAAGTAGCGTTGTATACGGGCAGGCTCACAAAGGAAAAGAACATAGAATTTATACTGAAGTCCTTTGCTATTGCAAAAAAGAATGGTCTAAAGAGCACGAAACTTGTTTTTGTGGGCGATGGACCGTTCGCCGATGATTTAAGGGTTCGTGCTCAGGAGATGAATGTTGAAGACGACACAATTTTTACCGGATTTCAAACTGGGCAAGATTTGTTAGACGCCTATGCGTCGGCAACTATATTTTGTCATGCGTCTCATTCTGAAACTCAAGGGCTGACACTACTTGAGGCGTGCTCGCATGGCATACCGTTATTAGTGTGTCGAGATGACGCCTACGATGGTATCGCAAGGAACGGATACAATGCTATTGTTGTTGGCGGCGATGAAGATGAGTATGCAAGAAAAATGATATCTTTTTTGAATGGGATGACTAGCAAGGAGCTCACTCGGTACAGCAAAAATAGTAGAACAATTGCTAGGGCTTTTACTATCGATCAGCAGGCGGTGCAGCTTATAGATATATACAAATCCACGATTCAAAATCATCGAGCGGAGATATTGCATGAAGAATAAATCGCTGAATTTACGAAGTCGAAACGTGGTCGTGAATGGAAAAAAAGTTTGCCTGTACGAGGCTAATACACAGGCGCAAGAGTCGGTCTTGTTTTTGCATGGATTTATGTCGGATGCTACGAGCATTAAGGAGTATATTGAAGAATTAGGTACCACGAAGCGTGTTATCGCTCCCGATTTACCGGGCTTTGGGGAGTCAGAATGTTTAGATAAAGAAGACGTAAGCCTAGAGTATTATTCGAAATGGGTAAGCGATTTATGTAAAACTATTGGCGTTACTCCGTCGGTAGTGGTTGGTTATTCGTTTGGTGCGTATATCGCCGTTCAATATACAGTAGATTCTGGAAGTAATGCAAAACTAGTTCTTGTGTGCCCTGTTGTTCATATTCGGTGGCAGGTTCGCTTGTACGGTCATGGGTTTAGATTAATGTCGTTAAGGCACCGCTCTTTTGCAGAAAAACTCTATCGTATGCAATACGACATGACGACTGCATATATAAGAAGAAATAAGCATCCGTTGATTAAAAAAGGCCTATACAAAAGGAGGCGCAACGAACTTCAGTACCTTCGATCGGATGTGGTTTTGGAACTATTTACGCGATTTTTAAAGTTTAATTTTACGGACTATGCTCCAAAAATAAAGAATCGAACAGTTATTATTACTGCTGCGCGCGATAACCTTGCATCAAACAACGCCACGCAAAGATTTGCCGAGGGTATTGCAGGCGATCGATTGGTTTATATTGATATTAAAAAGGCGGGTCATTTACTTCCAATTGAAGAGCCGTACTTGTTAGCTTTGACGACTGCGAGCTATATAGATGAAGGGTAACGGTTACTTTGAGGTCTTGATAGAAAAGAAAAAGCCGATATAGCTATAGGTAACATATAACTATATCGGCGATGAGCGGGATGTGAGTAGTTTCCTACTCGATAATCTGCTCAATAATGCTTCCGGCTCCCCTGTACTCACCTCGAATCCGCACTAGACCCGTAGGCTCAGTGAAGTCGCTATGCTTCGTGTAGCAGAAGCACGACACGTTGTCGAGAATTACGGTCTGGGTCTGCTTGTTGTAGGTGAACGTGACTGGCACGTCATCAGAGACCTGAAGGTGCAAGCCGTCTGTGGTGACGACCTCCCTTCCCTGGATGAATTCCAGGGCGGCGGGTGCTCCTTCAGCAGCAACGTGCTTTTTGTATTCTTCCATTGCAGGGAACCTCCTGATCATAGGTACGTATGCGTATTTCGCACAGGTATTGCCGGCAGGCATGCAGGTATCATAATAAAAAATCAAATATTTGTCAATAATAATGAAAAACCGTCAATAGACGCAAGAAGTATAAAATATACAAACTTATTATCTATTGACGGTGTGCCCCCAAGAGGACTAGTACATCGGAAGCCTGTTCAGCGCATAGACACAGAGCAGGCCTTGCGTGATCGTAAGATCATCGATGTCGTTGGCCGCAGCATTGGGATTCGAGGCCGCAACTTGCTGCCTGGCACCTTCGAAGGCACGCTTATGCTTCATGCTGCTCGAGCGCTCCAGGCGCAGTTTGACATTGTTGACCACGATCGGGTTGACGCATTCGATCTCGAAGTTCTCGCTGGGATGCTTGTTGCCGTGCTTAAAGGCCAGCGTGACTTCGCTGGCTGCCATCTCCACAACGAGATACTCGCGTGCGAACTCTAGCACGGCGAGGCCGTAGCGCTTCTCCGCCTCTTCGGCGCGGTTGCGCTTCAGGCGACGAGGGCGTACCTGGCTTTCGTCGGACATAGACTCATGGCCAGAGTCAGTGGCCAGCCAGGTGAAGTCTTCCGGTTTTCCGTAGGGGGTAAACATTACCCATCCTTCCTGTAGGGACTACTCTAGCGGTTGCATAGAGTACTATTATCATAACATTAATCGTCATAAATTGCAATATCTACTAGATTTTCTTCTGTTATAATAAGTCGGTATGATTGCTGATATTCACATTACAGAAAAATCTTTTGGCGCAAAGGTGCTTGTAAAGAACGTAAAGTTCTCGATTGATGATGGTGAAAAAGTTGGAGTGGTTGGGCGAAATGGTGTTGGAAAATCAACACTATTCGGCATTCTTAGCGGCGTAGATACAGATTTTACCGGAGATATTGTGTATCGGCGTGGAATTTCTGTGGCGACTACGGCGCAGGAGCATCATGGCAAAAATAATAAAACTGTTTTGGCATATATTTTAGAGGGCCTACCCGAGTACAGTCAGCTAAAACATATTATAGATACCTATCCCGACACTATGGGTGAAGACATGAAGAAAATTGACGAGTACACAGAGGCGCTCACCCGCTTTGGCGATAAGGGGTTTTACCAGATTGAGGAAAAGATTGAACGTGAACTAGAGAACTTTCAGCTAGATGGTATTGCGAATCGCCAGTTAGGATCGTTAAGCGGCGGGCAAAAACGACTACTCGAAATTATTAAAATCATGCATAGCGATGCACACCTTGCTCTGATAGACGAGCCTACGAACCATATGGATTATATTGCCAAGCAGCAGTTTATTGATTGGATAAAGGGTGCACGAGAATCGATGCTGATTATTACACATGATCGAGATGTTTTGTCGCACGTTGATCGGATAATTGAACTAAAAGACGGCGAATGTATTAGCTACAAGGGAAACTACGACGCATATCTTAAGCAAAATGCCACTAAAACTGCCAGCGGAATGAATGATTTTGAGCAAATTGAAAAGCGAATTGTTAATTTAAAGCAAAAAGTTATAGATTATCAGCGACTAAAAGAAAAGTCGCGCAACCCGGGTACAATTCAAAAATTTAAGAGATTAGAGGGCGAATCTCGTGCCGAGTTGGCGGAGCTGCAATCAAAGGAAAAACCAAGCTTTTGGATAGATAAGGATTCGGTGTCGAACCTAGATTATAGGGCTGCTGGGCGCTACGATAGGTTCAAAACAAAAAATATTCGTATGAATATAAAAAACGATGAATCTCGGAGTAAGCATGTGCTTGTAAAAGCACTGGACTTGGCTCTTGGCTATGGCGATACGGTGCTATTTGAGGGTGTATCGATTGACTTGCGAGAAGGCGAAGCGCTTGAGTTGCGTGGGCGAAACGGCGCCGGAAAAACAACACTTATAAAGGCGCTTTTAGGAGTTGACGACAAAATTGTTCAGTATAGCGGCGAGTTGAGTTTGGACAAGAACGCTAGAGTCGGTATATATGAGCAAGAGATTGATGAGAAGTATTTGCCCGATACGCTTGAGGTCGCGATTGAGCGAATGTATTTAGATAAAAATCTACCTATTACAGATACAAAAATCAGACAGTTGCTTAGCGACTATCTTTTTACGGAATCAGATAGAGCTATTCCGATTGCTCGCTTGAGCGGTGGTCAAAAAGCAAGATTTCAGTTAATCGCTATGCTTGCGAATAATCCGCAATTACTTATTTTAGATGAGCCGACTAATCACCTCGACCTCCCGAGCATCGAAGAAATAGAGGTTGCGCTTGCCAAATACAAAGGCGCTATTTTGTATGTGAGTCACGATGATTATTTCCGTAACGAAATTGGCGGCCAAACCGTACACATTGGTAAAAAATAGCGCCACAGTTTACCTGTAGCGCTACCTTGTTCGTTTACTAAAAATATTATTTTAGAAGACCTTCTTTTTTCAGTGCAGCCTCAAGTTTTGGTCGATCAAAGCCAAGAATGATCTCTCCGCCAATATCGGTCACAGGAACACCTTGAAAGTTGCCGTCGATCTTTTCAAGAAGTTCTTTGTTTGCTGCTTCGTCTTCTTCGATATTTTTTGATTCAAATTCTACGCCTAGCTTTTCTAGCCACTGCTTTTCTGTATTGCAGAATGCGCACCAAGTTGTACTATACACAGTTACTTTACTCATTATCCCTCCTTTTGGATACTTCTAGTATAGCAAAGCAAGCAAGCAAGTGACAAATGAAATAAGCGTAACAATTAATATTGACTTTTAGTAGAAAATAGAGTATAGTATGTACTATATGGAAAAATCATTCAGAGCGAATAATGTAATATCGTTTGACGCCTACAGAACAAACGAAAGCGACCACGGCCAGGAGCAGCTAGATCAAGAAGCTGATATTGTTTTTATTGAGAAGCATATGGGCGGAGCGACCGATCACGAGCGTGAGTGTCAGGCTAATTATTTTTTGTATCGTAATAAAAATACAATAGACAGCCTGCCTCGTCGGGCGTGGGATTATTTTATGGATCAGCTTAATGTATACGAGGCTGGTAATGCTGGTGAGGACGTTGTTGTTTTGCAGGATGCTTTGGATGAAATTTTAGAAATTGTTGAGCGTGGTGAACTTGATAGATTGCCTGATGAGTTTCAGGGATTAATGAAATCGATTGATCTATCGGATTTGGAAGCCGAAGAAAGACGTAAAAATTTTCGGGCTATTGATGGCGGTCAGTCTTATCACCCAGCCGGCACGGAAGAAGAACAGTAGCTCCCCTACCCTTTCAGGCGAAATCTTTTTATAATGCGCCCATCAAGTAGCAAATGGCTTACATAACCTGCAACAGCAGCGACATAATAAAATGTACTTACCTGCATAACAGTGCCATGATACAGCCACGGTACCACTAAAATTGGCAACGGCACTAAGAATGCCGCCCACAACGAATGTGTCCAGCCTCTGTGGTGGCCAATAATTGGAAGCATCGCGACTATTCCTAAATAGGCTGCAGCCTGAAGGTTGCCTGTCCAGATAAGGAGTATATCTAGTGGTAACATAATTCCGTAAAATATATCTTGCGCTTTTGAGTTTGTGTCTACATCTGGAAAGAGTGCAAATAAAATAGACACCGTCAGAAGACCAGCCAATGCCTGCCAATCATATAGTAAATGCGCAGATTCAGCGAGCTTTTCTACGGGCAAAAAAGAGGTCGCAACCGCTAGAATTCCACCAGCCATAACTCCCCCTGCAATGTGACCTTTGTAGTTTGCCATATGTTTATTGTAACAAGCTAATGATATAATGGTACATAGCTAAGCGAAACACACTGATATGTTGTTGAATATATAAAGCGTCCCTCGCAGGTAGCTCATTTATCGTTTTCGACATATTCTTCAGAGGAAACAGCTGTGAATATGGCGGGCGAATCTAAAGTAATTTCTGTTTCTCTTTAATGATTTAACTAAAGGGATTTTTAGATGAACAATGAGCACTCTTTACACGAAATAATAACAGTAATTGCAATATTTAAGCCCGGCAATCAAGTTTGCTTGCCGATAAAGTTTCGGCGTGCTAACGGCCGAGAAGTAGTTGTTAGTGAGCTAGGTTTGCGCCACCCTGCTCCTCGAGGGAATCAGCTTATTCATATATTTGATGTTACCGATGGCCAAAGCGAGTATCGGCTGGAGTTTAACGCTCGAACGTTGGTGTGGCGACTCACACGAGAGGCTGTGTATGAATATTAATACAGCCAGGCCATTAATTATGCATGTAGATTTAAATAGTTGTTTTGCAACAATTGAGCAGCAATCAAGGCCGTTACTGCGCCATCGACCGGTAGCGGTACTTAATCGTAATACTGAGCACACGGCTATTGTAACAGCTAGCTACGAAGCAAAACGTTGTGGCGTAAAGGTGGGAATGAAGTTTCGAGATGCTCGCTTGCTATGCCCGGGTATTGTTGGTCTAGAGAGTGATCCGCCAAAATATCGATATGTATATCGCCGGCTCATGGCGATTTTAAACGATTACTCGGCGCATGTTCAAATGAAAAGCATTGATGAAGGCGTGATTGATTTTTCACATAGCACAAAAGAACATCAGCAGGCTGATTTACGCGAAGTTGGGCTCGATATAAAGCAGCGATTAAAAAAAGAAGTTGGGAACTATATGAGCTGCAATATTGGTATTGGTCCAAATAGATTTTTGGCAAAAACTGCAGCAGGGTTACACAAGCCGGACGGGTTAGACGTAATTGATAGTTCGAATATTAGGCAGGTATATTCAGAGCTTAAGCTAGAAGATTTGACCGGTATTGCGGATGGGTACAGCCGTCGATTGAGACAGGTTGGTATCACGACTCCATTGGAATTTTTTGATGCTTCGGCCGAGGTGCTTGAGAGGTCTGTATTCCGAAGCGTGTGTGGCATTCATTGGTATCGGCGACTGCGCGGCTGGGAGGTTGATGACAATATTTCTGAGTTAAAAAGCGTCGGTCGTCAGTATGTTCTAGCTGAAGCAAGCCTAAGTTATGAAGCTGTTTTAACGCATTTGCACAGTTTGTGCGAGGACGTTGCATTTAAGTTGCGTAATCAAGCTGTGCGAGCTCGGGGCGTGAGGGTTTATGCCAAGACGCATCACAAGGGCATGTGGCAGTCACGAAAACTAGTGAGTCGGGCTATTCATGATGAAGAGAGTATTTACGAGACGGCGAAAGCGCTTTTTAAAGAGGCTCCCCTGCCCTGTTACGAAATTGGAATCACCTGCTATAACTTAACGAGCGAGAGTGATTTTCAGATGAGTTTATTTTTAGAAGAAGACCTAAAAAAAGAGGCATTGGTTTCGGCGATTGATACTATTAATAATGATTGGGGCGCTCGTACAATACACTCAGCAGATACCCTGCAGGTTGACCAAAAGATGAAACAAAAAATCCCATTCGGTAGTGTAAGGTATTTATAAAATCGTGATAGTATAAGGGTTATGGATATATTTACAATTATTGATTTTGAGGCATTTGCGCAAAGTTCTGCGCTTCTCCTTCATTTTATTGGAATTAGCGTTATTATAGGCGGCGCGATTGTTTCATCGGTGCTGGCATTTTATCGGTTATTTAGCCACAAGGGCCTGCACTTGCTGTATCAGAGTTATCGACGTAGTCTGGCGCGTTCTATTTTGATTGGGCTTGAGTTTTTTGTTGCTGGTGATATTATTCGGTCTGTATCTGGAGATTTGAATATGGATAGCGTTATTATATTGGTCATCATTATTCTTATCCGCTCGTTCTTAGCGGTCGAGATGGAAATGGAAATGAACGGTCGTTGGCCGTGGCATAAGCATCGAAAATAAATTGTTGCAATGAAAAAGCGCCTTGGCAAAAAGCCAGGGCGCGAATAACCTCCCATTGTGTTGTTGATCAGTCGGTCAGACAACGATCGACCCAGAGTCGTTCGTACACTTGATCGCCACCAGTCACCGTAAGGTGCAGCGCATAGGCGGGCCCGCTCAGATGAATGGAGTCGCTGTTGATGACAACGAATCCCCAGTCATTCTCATTGATATCTCCGGTGATGTGTAGCACCTCGAGGTATCCTTCAGCGAATACGCGGCTATTGTAGTTTGCCTGCAGTCGGCTCGGAATGATGGTGTCGGCAAGGTAGCGACAACTCACAGCCACGTGCTCTTGCTCCGCCAGCTCTTTTTCGAGCCAGCGCTGTCGGTTAAGAGATGCCTGAAGAAGGGCTAGCTCGTGATACGAACAGCCGCATTGTCCATTGCGACAGTAGATATCAAACCGAGAACAGTTCTCGGTGGCGTGCCAGGTTCGCAACTCCTTCCGGTACTCATCTGCTCGCTGCTGCTCATGATGCAAATCAGCGCGCAAGCGAAGTGTTCTTCGAAACGCATCATCATGCCGAAGGGTGATCTCCTTATACAGTATCTGGCTGCCAGTAATGGTAATAAAATTGGCAGATTCCCGATTAATCTTACAAAGAAGATCGTCAACAGTTTGGGTTGTCATGGTACTCACCTCTTTCGTGGTTGGGTGTGATGATTCTTACTATATAATATTTTACAAAAATACTCAAGTGTGATATGATGATATGAATTGCATTATTGCTATTGTCGTTCACGACTAGGCGCACCCTCTAATACATTTAGGCGCTTATCACCGAATCTTACTTAGCGCCTGCAACTACATCAACAAACGAAAGGTTTTTAACTTATGTCAGAACACAGTAGTGGTCGACGCGCACCGCGTCGTAATTTTAATAAGGGCGGCCGCCGGCCAAATCAACGACGTCGTGGCCCGTCAAAGCAGTATATCCACCCAAGTAAATTTATTAATAAAGCAGCTCCGCTTGTAGAAGAAGCTCCGTATGAGCCAAAGCATACATTTGCGGATTTTCCGTTTGGATCAGAGCTTCATTATAATATTCGCAACAAAGGATACATCAAGCCAAGCCCAATTCAGGATCAGGCAATTCCTGAAATTATTTCGGGCAAGGACGTAATTGGCTTGGCGAACACTGGTACCGGAAAGACTGCAGCATTTTTACTGCCAATCATTGAGCGAATGAGTGGAATTATGGTGTGCCCAAGCGTGCTAATAGTTGCTCCAACAAGGGAACTTGCACAGCAAATTAATGAAGAATTCCGTGCTTTTGCAAAGGGGCTTGGACTTTATTCTGCGTTAATCGTAGGTGGCGCGAACGTTGATCGACAGATACGTGATTTAAAAAAGCGGCCACACTTTGTGATTGGAACGCCTGGTCGGATAAAAGATTTAATGGAAAAGCGAAAGCTTCAGCTGAAAAATATGAGCGTATTAGTGCTCGATGAGGCTGACCGAATGCTTGATATGGGCTTTTTGCCGGATATTCAGACGATTGTTAAGGCCATGCCGAAAGAGCGGCAAAGTTTGTTCTTTTCTGCAACAATGACACCCGAGGTAGAAAAAATTACAAAAGAATTTTTGGTAGATCCAGTTACAATTAGCGTTCGTACGAATGAAACGAGCGATCATGTTGAGCAAGATGTTATTGAAACAAGGGACAAAGCGCATAAGATCGAGATTTTAAAGGACCTGCTAGCTAAAGATGAGTACGAGAAAGTGCTTGTATTTGGTGAGACTAAGTACGGCGTGCAACGCCTGTGCGATCATTTAAGTAATTGCGGTTTGCCGTCGGCGGCGATTCACGGCAATAAAAACCAAGCACAACGTCAGCGTGCATTAAAAGATTTTAAGAACGAAAAGGTTCGTGTGCTTGTAGCAACTGATGTTGCTGCGCGTGGGTTGGATATTCCAAATGTAACTCATGTTATTAATTTTGATACTCCGCAAACGTACGACGATTACGTTCACCGCATTGGCCGAACGGGTCGTGGTGGCGCAAGAGGGCGTGCACACACTTTTGTTAGCCCCCGGTAGACTTATTATTTAAATATAATCACCCGCTCCACGACAAAAGTGGGGCGGTTTGTATTGACAAAATATAGAAAAACTGTTAATATTTGTATAGCCCGTATGGGTTGTTTTTATGCAAATCGCATAAAAAATTAACAAGGAGGTATGCGTGATGAATGTCGTGTCTGCTTTGAGCGCACGATGTAACGCGATGTTTTCGCTGGTTGCAGCGACGTTGCTGATGGCTTTCTTCGCCCTCGTGTCTCCGGTGGCTGCGCAGGCAGCTTTGCCGGAGTGGGCGCCGCAGATGAACGAGAATATGATCGTCATTGGCGGCACTGATGATCCTACGGCAAAGGATCAGCTTGGTCGCATGGACGGCTGGACGGACGACTCAACCGTGAGTGTTGTTGACTACCCTGCGGGATTCTCCCCGGCTGTCGGCGACACCACCTATGATGATTCGGTCAAAATCGGTAAGCAGAATCTTCGCAAGGAGATTGATGATACCGACGGATCGATGACCATTGTCGGTATGTCCCAGTCGGCGCGTATTGTTGGTGATGTTGTTGGCGAGTACGACTCTGCCGAGAACGCCGATGATATGAATGCCGTGCTGATGGCTGATCCTCGCTTTCCCAAGACTGGCCTTGAGTCGGTGCTGGCGGGAAGCAGCGCCCTCGGCGCAACCGCTACTGGCGAACGGCAGCCCACGGAACATGTCGAGGTTACCTCTGTTTGTATCGAGGGTGATCCGGTGTGCGATTTTGGCGGTTCGCCGTTGAATATTGCTCCGGGTTTCTTCTGCATCCACAGCGGTAACTGTGGCGACGAGTCGACCGCGAACTACGGTCATCTTGACGAGCTCGAAGTTGAGGAGACGTGGCAGGAAGGTCAGACGACCTATGTTGTCTTGGACGCTCCGCATCCGTGGCGCATTGCTGCTGAAGCGGCGGGGGTTCCCGTCACCGATCAGCAGGAAGAGATCCTGCACACCACCATGCCGGTCGGTGGAGGTTACCAGTCTTGGTAGCCCCACCACTCCCCTAGTTGTAAGTTTTTTACTTGCAGCT
>CAZENS010000013.1:0-7499 GCA_964513905.1 uncultured Candidatus Saccharibacteria bacterium
TTTTGTAGAAAAACGTGTCTTTTTATGCGATTTACTTGCTGGACTAAATGGCGTATGTTTTGGAGTTCTATTTTTTCTCGGCATCTTGCACCTCACTTTGTCTTATGGTACAGTACTAGTGTACATGAGTGCTGACAGAAAATCATCACAGCCGAAGTCTTCGACTGGGAATCAGGTCCTTATTGTGGGCACTTTTCTTGATACAACGTGGCGAATGTTTGTGCCAATTTTGGTATTTTCGTTATTGGGGTATGCCGTTGATACGTCATTATCAACGAAGCCAATCGCGACAATCGCAGGAATTAGTATTGGATCGCTTTCCTCGTTGCTCTTGGTACGAAGGCTTTATAAAAAAGTAAATGAAACGAATAAGGAATAATCTATGTTACAAACGTTTGCTGCAGCCAATCTGCACATTGAAATAAAGGCTGAACCTATCTTTCAAATTGGCTCGTTTGTAGTTACTAACTCAATGATTACTGGCGCAATTGGGTATGCACTAATAATTTGGTTGTTTTTTGCTGTACGTAAAGCAGCGATGACAGGAAAAGGCAACTACTTAACAAAGAGTGTCATTTGGGTTTTTGAAATGCTTTATAACACTGTTCGAGAAGTAATCCACGATCAAGCATTGGTCAAAAAGGTTGCGCCACTTGCCATTACGCTGTTTTTTGTCATTGTTGTTAATTATTGGATGGGTATTTTGCCGGGTGTCGGTACAATCACAACCGCAGAAGGTACCCCGGTATTTCGTGGCCTAGTTGCAGATTTGAATGTTACGTTTGCGTTTGCAATCATTACTATGGTAATGGCGCAGGTATATGCTGCGAAAGTGCATGGATTTTTCGGTAATATTGGCCGCTATGTAAAAAACCCTATCAAGGATCCTGCAGGAGCCTTTGAGGGCGTTCTTGAACTAATTGCTGAATTTTCTCGATTGTTGGCGTTAAGCCTTCGCCTTTTTGGTAACGTATTTGCCGGAGAGGTTTTGCTGGTTGCTGTTGGGTATGTGGCTGCGTATTTCGCATCAATTGCCCTTCTTCCGTTTATGGTGTTTGAGCTGTTTATCGGTGCAGTTCAGGCGTACGTTTTCTTTATGCTGACAACCGTGTTTATATCTCTGGGAGTCGTATCGCACGGTTCTCACGAGAGTTCTTCAGATGATCATTCCCCTGCTGATAAGCCTAAAAAACTTGCGGCTGAAGGATGATACAAGACGAGTATATAAAATTAAATAGTAATAAGGAGATATTACAAACATGGAAGCACTCGCATTTGGTTTAACATACGCTATTTCAGCATTCGCTGCAGCATTTGGTGCTGGTATGGTTGGTATGGCAGCAATGAACGCAGCTGGCCGTAACCCAGAAAAAATTAACGACATTCGTACACTTATGATTCTAGGTATCGCATTTATTGACGCCCTAGCGATCATCGGTTTCGTTGTTGCAATTCTAGTAAAAGTACTTTAATTCGGGATTGCAGGCACAATGATGCAAACGATAACATTTGCTGCTGTTGCCGCCGAGTCAACAAACTCGGGCCTGTTTGGGTCGCTTGGTATTGACTGGAAAATGCTTTTGTTCCAGATTATTGCCTTTGTATTTTTGCTTTGGTTACTAAACAAATATGTTTTTCCAGTGATCATAAAAAGCATTGACGACAGAGAGAAGAAGATTGCCGAGGGTCAACGACTTGCTGAGGAAGCGATTGCTCGTGCAGATTCTGCAAACGATGAAATTGCCGATTTAATGAAGCAGGCTAAAAAAGATGCCGCTGCGATAGTTAATGACGCAAAAGATCAGGCTAGTAAAATGGCAGCTGATTCTGACAAAAAAGCTAAAGAGCGAGCCGAGCGCATTGTGGCAAACGCCCATGATGACATTGTTCGTGAAATAGCTAATGCAAAGAAAGAGTTACACAACGAGACGATCGAGCTTGTGGCGCTGGCAACAGAAAAAGTAACCTCAAAAGCTGTTTCTAAAACGGTTGACGAAAAGTCAATTTCGGCAGCAATTAAAGAATCGAGTAAGTAATGGCGGGATCGATTTCTCGCCGAAGACTCGCCGATCATGTGGCCGATAGGCTGATCGCGAATGATGCGAGCGTTATTTCGCAGCTGGCAGCATATTTAATAGACGCACGAAAAATCCGAACATTGGATTTGGTTGTGCGTGATATTGAATCTGCGTTAACGCAGCGCGGAGTGCTCGTCGCAGACGTTACGAGTGCACACGAGCTAACGGAGTCTGTTCGAAAGGACATCCGTACTTTTTTGTCGCAGGCTGGTAATGTTCGTACGGTTCATTTGCGTGAATCGGTTGATGCTTCGCTGATTGGCGGAGTTCATATCGAAACACCAGAGGCGACACTCGATACAACGATAAAAAATAAATTGCAGCAGTTAAAGGCCGCAAAACAGTAATTAAGGAAAGGGACTATGGCTGAAATATCAGTAAGCGAACTTTCTCAGGATTTACGCAATGCTATTGCAAATCTCGAGACACACGAAGGTCTTGAGGAAGCTGGAATAGTTGTCCGCGTTGGAGACGGTGTGGCATGGGTGCACGGTCTAAAAAATGCAGGCTACAGCGAAGTTCTTGAGATTGAATCAGAAAAAGGTACCGTAGAGGCGTTTGCACTTAATCTTATGGAAGATGAGATTGGTGCTGTGCTTTTGGGTGATGAAAATTATGTAAAGGCTGGGGCGACAGTTCGACTTAAGGGCGAGCTACTCACCGTTCCTGTGGGCGAAGAGTTATTGGGTCGCGTTGTTGATCCACTTGGTCGTCCGCTTGATGGCGGTCCAGAAATAAAATCAAAAAAACGTGGTCTTGTTGAGCGCGAGGCTGTGGGCGTTATGGGCAGGAAGTCTGTGCATGAGCCACTTATGACCGGAATTATGAGTATCGATGCCATGTTCCCTATCGGTCGAGGTCAGCGTGAGTTGATTATTGGAGATCGACAAACAGGTAAAACTGCTATTGCGGTTGATACGATGATTAATCAGGCTCGTCAGAAGACTGGCGTGGTAAACGTTTATGTCGCAATCGGACAGAAGCTGTCAAAGATTGCTCGTCTTGTAGAACGTCTTAAAGATGAAGGTGTAATGGAGCAAACAATTATTGTTGCAACAAGCCCTTCTGATGCAGCGTCATTGCTGTATATTGCGCCGTATGCTGGTACGGCAATGGGAGAATATTTCCGAGATAATAGCAAGCATGCGTTAATGGTGTACGATGACCTAACAAAGCATGCTGTCGCCTACCGACAAATGAGCTTGCTGCTACGCCGTCCGCCAGGCCGCGAAGCTTACCCCGGAGATGTTTTCTATCTTCACTCTCGCCTATTGGAGCGATCGGCAAAGCTTTCTGATGATTTAGGAGCAGGCTCGCTAACCGCACTTCCTATTATCGAGACGCAAGCTGGTGACATTAGCGCCTACATTCCAACAAACGTCATTTCTATCACCGATGGTCAGATTTTTATGGAAACCGACCTATTCTACCAAGGTATTCGACCTGCGATTAGCGCCGGACTTTCTGTGAGTCGTGTTGGCGGTGCAGCTCAAACAAAGGCCGTAAAGGGCGTTTCAGGAAACCTAAAGCTTGGACTTAGTCAGTTCCGTGAACTTGCAAGCTTTGCGCAGTTCGGTAGCGACCTTGATCCAGAGACAAAAGCTCAAATCGAGCGCGGTCAAAGGCTTACTGAGCTTTTGAAACAACCGCAGTACCAGCCGATGGGAATCTGGGAACAAGTTGCTAGTATTGTTGCGGTAACATCGGGTGCGTTCGACGAAGTTCAACCTGATAAAATTACTGATGCAAAACAGGCGTTGCTTGCAAAACTTTGGAAAGATTCTAAAAAAGATATGCAGAATCTCAACAAGGGAGACAAACCAACTGATGAGTTGATGCAGGTAATTACAGATACAGCTAAGGCTGTCTCAAAGGCATACGAGGGGGCGTAATATGGCATCTATACGGCAGCTCAAGTCGCGAATCCGTTCGGTGAAAAATACCAAGCAGATTACTCGTGCGATGGAAATGGTCGCCGCCAGTAAGATGCGTCGTGCGCAAGATGCCACAAAAGCATCAAGCCCGTATGCACATGCAGCTAACGAATTGCTCACCTACTTGGGTGGTCAAAATGTTACAGATACACATCCGTATTTTGAGCAACGTACTGTAAAAAAACGTATGCTGATTGTGATTGCAAGCGATAAAGGTCTTGCGGGAGCATATAACAGCAATGTGCTGCGAAAATATACGCAGGAGCTTCGGGAAGATGAGTCGATGGGTGTCGATAACTCAACGTTGACAATTGGGCGCCGTGCTACAAGATTTGCGGTTCGCTTGAAAGGTACTGAGTTGGTTGGTGCGTATGATGACATGTCAGACAAGCCACAAGGCCATGAATTACGAACTATTGTTGATACGGCAATCGATGCATTTACCTCTGGTGAAGTTGACGCAGTAGATATTGTATATACAGAGTTTTTCAACGCCGTAAAGCAAGAAGTTACCATGCAGCGGATTTTGCCAGCAGGATATACGTATACAAATGTATGTGAATATGCCTGTGACGCAAAGTATGAGCCGAGCCCAAAGAAAGTACTAGACTTTGTGGCATATAGGCTAATCGAGTCGCAGGTGTTTCAGGCGTTGCTCGACGCAAGAGCTTCCGAGCACAGTATGCGCATGGTGGCAATGAAGAACGCAACAGATAACGCTGGCGATTTAGCTGATGATTTAACGCTTGAAATGAATAAAGCCAGGCAGGGTGCCATCACCCAGGAGCTTGCTGAAATCTCTGGTGGCGTAGAGGCAATGAAGGAATAAGGAGAAACTATGACGAAGAAAGAACAATCTGGAAAGATTATCCAAGTCGTTGGTGTGGTTGTAGACGTCGAATTTGCAGAAGGAAAATTGCCTGCAATCTACGACGCGCTTCACGCCGATAATAACGACAAAACAACTATTACACTAGAGGTCGCTCAGCACCTCGATGAACATACGGTGCGTGCAATTGCACTATCAACTACAGACGGTTTGCGGCGTGGTGACGCTGTACACGCAACAGGTGCGCCGATTAGCGTTCCTGTTGGGCAAAAAACATTGGGGCGTATGTTTAACGTGATTGGTGAAGCGATTGACGGTAAGCCGGCTCCAAAGGCAGAAACGGCGCCGATTCACCGCCCTGCCCCGCCGCTATCAGAGCAGTCAAACAAGGCAGAGATTTTAGAAACTGGAATTAAGGTAGTTGACCTCATCGCACCTCTTGCTAAAGGTGGCAAGGCCGGGCTATTTGCTGGTGCAGGTGTTGGTAAAACTGTACTTATTACTGAGCTTATCAACAATATCGCTAAGTTCCACAGTGGTAACTCGGTATTTGCTGGTGTTGGTGAGCGTACACGTGAAGGTAACGACCTGTACTACGAAATGGAAGAAGCCAACGTGCTTGATAAAACGGCGCTTGTGTTTGGCCAGATGAACGAGCCACCTGGGGCGCGTCTACGCGTGGCGCTTTCGGGTCTTGCTATGGCAGAAACTTTCCGTGATGAAGGTAAAGACGTATTGCTGTTTATCGACAATATTTATCGCTACACACAGGCTGGTGCCGAGGTGTCAGCGCTACTTGGCCGCTTGCCATCTGCGGTGGGATATCAGCCAAACTTGCAACAAGAGATGGGCGCACTGCAGGAGCGCATTACTAGTACGAAGAAGGGCTCAATCACTTCCGTTCAGGCTGTGTATGTGCCAGCCGACGACCTTACCGACCCTGCGCCGGCTACAACGTTTGCCCACCTTGATGCAACTATTGTGATGAACCGTGCATTAACAGAAATCGGTATTTATCCGGCAGTCGACGTACTCGATAGTACAAGCTCAAGTCTTGATCCAGAAGTTGTTGGCGAAGAGCATTACAATGTTGCTCGCGAAGCGCAGCGTATTCTGCAGCAATACAAAGACCTTCAGGATATTATTGCGATTCTTGGTATGGAAGAGCTTTCCGATGAGCAAAAGCAGATTGTTAATCGCGCTCGCCGCTTGCAACGATTCTTCGCACAACCATTCCATGTGGCCGAAAAGTTTACTGGAAACCCTGGCGTCTATATCAAGCTTGAGGATACTATTAGAGACACTAAAGATATTCTAGACGGTAAGTATGATGACAAGCCTGAGAATTGGTTCTATATGGTTAACGGTAGCTTGAGCGAAAAAGCTGCAAACGAAAAGGAATAGTAAAATGATGAATTTTCGTTTAGTTACAATGTACGGCGAGAAAGTGAATGAAGAAATTTATTCCGTTACCTTGCCTACTGCTGAAGGCGAAATTTCAGTATTTCCAAGTCACGAACCGCTTGTGACGATTGCAACAGATGGTGTTATCGCTGTTCGTTACAATAAAGAGGATGACGATTCGAAGCTTGAATATTTTGCAATTTCAGGTGGTGTGATCGAGATTAATCAACGCAGCGTTCGTGTACTGGTTGATGAAGCTGATCATGGCGATGAAATCATCGAGGCTGAAAGTAAGGCTGCCCTAGAGCGAGCTCTGAAGATGCAGTCAGAGGCAACAGATCAAGTTGAGCTTGAAAAAGCGCACCAACTTGTTGATCGGCACGCTGTTCGATTGAAAGTTGCTGAACTACGCCGCCGCCGTCGCCGAAACTAGTTTTTTATGGTAGCAAGACAATAACCGTGGAGCAATCTGCGGTTATTTTTTTAAAAAGGAAAAACCCCAGAAAGTATTTCTCTCTGGGGTTGTGCCCTACGTTTCGAGGGGCCAGGTCTTGACCATCCGAGGATTCGGATCGTCAGCGTCGATTTCGAAATCGTGGAGCTCATTGTCTCCACCATTGGCCGACGGGACCGAAATGATGAATTGGGTCATTCCGGACGGCTGGATCGGAATCGTCTTCTGAATCGCCGCTCCCTCAGGGTAGCGAGCGTTGACAGGGGTCGCACCACCCACGCCATGGTACTGATTCACCTGGTGGATGCCAGAACGAACGGCAACCGCCTTGACGGTCAGAATCAGCTCGTCGCCCTCATTGGCGCCCTTGGTCAGAGTGAAGGCTGCCGACTGGTCGAGGCTCGGCCATCCGGTGGTATCCACCTGATCGCTCGGGGGGACGAACCCGATTCGTTCGAAGAAGTCGCGAAGATCCTGAATCAGCTCCTCGAACCAGTGACGGACTTCTCCGCCGAGCCAGGCTTCCAGATTGATGCCCCACTGCTCGAAGACAGAAGTGATGTCCTCGGGGGTGGTGTCCGGATCTTCGGCCAGCTCCTTGACGACCTGCTGATCGACGCGGGGGTCGTTCATCAGGGCGACGATGGTCAGGTCATTGAACGGCGCGCTTGCCGGGTTGTTGCTCAGGGTCTGAGCGTTCACGCCGGGTGCGAGGCCTACCATGGCGAGCGCCGCCACGATGATTGCGGCAATGATGCCGCGGAGATTCTTGCTGGATCGCATTTTTTGCGACCTTCCTT
>CAZENS010000013.1:7599-19782 GCA_964513905.1 uncultured Candidatus Saccharibacteria bacterium
GTATCACGCAGCTCCTTGGCGCCGTCGAAGTCGCGGATGTAGATTTTAAAGAATCGCTTTAATGTCTCAAACGGCCGATGAGTTTTGTCTTGCCATGTATCAAATAATTCTAAATGATGTAGCAATAGAGCGATAAGTTCAGCTTTTTCATTCTGTTTTTTTACGCTAAAGCAGTATGGATTATGAAAAATGCCTCGGCCAATCATTACTCCATTTACACCCGGGTGTTGTTGTATGAGCCTCTCGCCATGGAGCCTATTTGTAATATCACCGTTGATTGTTAGCAGTGTATTTGGCGAAAGCTCATCTCGCAGTGCGATGATATCATCGATTAGTTCAAAGTGGGCAGGAACCTTGCTCATTTCTTTTTTTGTCCGTAAATGTACGGTAAGATTCACGATATCTTGCTTTAGTAGTATGGATAGCCACTCTTTCCACTCACTAATACTTGTATAGCCAAGCCTTGTTTTAACACTTACGGGTAGGCCGGATGTTTTTGCCGCCGCAATAGCGGCAATTGCTATATCGGGTTTTCGTATTAGCGCAGACCCTCCCGATTTAATCGCACTTTTGGCCGGACATCCCATATTAATATCAATTCCATGAAAACCGAGTTCTCGGCAGTGCTCGGCAAGCTCTTCCATGTCACCCGGTTCTCCACCCCATATTTGGGCCACAATTGGATTTTCGTCTGGGGTACGAATGAGCCGCCCGCCGATTGCTTTTTGGCCCGCATGCACCCAGCCGGTTGCATTTGTAAATTCACTAAACCATACGTCTGGAGCGGCCGCCTTTGCGACAACATGTCGAAACACAACATCAGTTACAGCCTCCATTGGTGCCAGAATAAAGAAAGGCTGCTTGAGTTCTTGCCAAAAATTAGACATATAATATATTCACCTATCAATGATTAAAATTTAATAAATTTTAGTAATTGGTAGATGCAGCAGAGATAGAAAATAGCCACATCTGTGTAAGAGTTGCCGCCTTAGTAGCGGAAGCCCGTCTGGTTGGCGCGGTACATCGAGTCGTTGTAATCGCTCTTCGCCTTGTCCAGGGCCTTTTGTGCCATGTCTTGTGCACGAGAGTCGCCTCTCGCCTTAGCCTCGTTGAGGGCAGCCATGGCACGGTCGACCGCAGCCTTCTGGTTCGACATAACGAATCACCCTTTCGCGGTGATGAGTTGGTACCACAAGCGTTTTGCTTGCGGGTCTTGCACGACTACCAGTGGTAGTCTCGTCGGGCTGGCAGGGATCGAACCTGCGACCCCCTAGCAGGCTGTCCTGCCAGGTGCTCTGTCCAACTGAGCTACAGCCCGTAGAGCTATAAACCGCGAGGCCTATAGCTCCGCGTATTTTGAATATGAGACGCGAAGGATTTATCGCTATTCAAAATACTACCGGGACACTATCTCTGCTGTTAGGTAAGCAGTCTTCGTGTTCGGTAGTAAGCTTGTGAAATTTCATAGGCTCACTACCAAACACGTGATGACTGCTTTACATATTATACTTTAAAAATATTTAGTGTCAATAGCAAGATTATATTTTCCCAGCCAGTAGGTCATCCTCAAAAGCAACAATCCCATTATAATCCTGCTGATAGTGGCTCGTATCTGGAAAATTGAGCTCCTGAATGTGGTTCCATATTTTTTCTATCAGGGACTTAAATCGCTCTAGCTCTGAATCTTGAATCTCATCGAGTGATAGTGCTACGATTTCTCCGGTGGCAGATGGCTGAATGAATTGAAGCGTGCCACCAATAAAATCGTATGATCGGTAATCACGAGATTGGCCTACGAGAAGCTTATAAAACAGCAGCTGCTGACGATACTTGTGGGAATTAATTTTTTGATAAGCGCTTCCCTTCCCCCATTGCGTCAAGGGCGCTCCGGTTTTGTAGTCAACAACATCAATTGTTTTGTTGGTGTTATCAATTGTTGCAACATCAATTTTTCCAGTAAGTCGTACGTCGTTTAGTTGGGATTGTTGATGTTTAAAGTCTAGCTCGGCATGCTGGTTACTGTGAAAGGTTGAATATTTTGCTGCCAAAAATGCTCGTAGCGACTCCAGTCCTTTTGCCGTAAAGTGTTCGATCTCTTCTTTAGTGAGCCGTTCTTGGTGAATGAGCTGCTCGAAGTTGCGTAAAATATCTTCTTCAGCTTGAGGTTGGCCATGCGCTCGAAAATGATCGTGTGCTTGTTGGAGCGCGACGTGCATTGCAGAGCCATACCCTGCGTGTGGTGATCGTGCCGACGGAAAATGTAGTAAATTGTTAAGTAGAAAATGTTGTGGCCCACCTCTGCTAACATCGATAAAGTTATTAATATGTGTTGCGCTAAGTTTATAATTTTCTAAGGTGCTGGCCAGCTGCTCGCGCATCGATGTTGTGGGTAGCTGAACAATTGGTGTATACCATTCATTTTCAACTTTGTGTGTTTGGAGTGTTTCTTCGGTATTGTTGGGTGCGCCGACCTCTTTCCGTGCTAGATCGGTGTCCTCAACAAGAAATCCAGCCAATAAAAGCTCTTTGCCATCGGTATTTTGGTGGCTATTGGTAATAATAAGTTGGCGCTTCGCACGTGTCATGCTAACAAAAAATAGGCGTAGACGCTCTTCAAAGGTATTGTTATTTTGCCTTAATCGTAAGTTTTCTGGGTAGGATATTCTACCGCCACCACCGCTTGCCTTGCTTCCCCAGTTAGAATCTGTGGCGTTGAGTATATAAACGGTATCGAACTCTAACCCCTTGGAAGCATGTGCACTCATTAGGTTGACGCTCGCATTATCATCGCCAATATGTCGTAGGCTGGTGATGCTCGTGTTTGATTCTCTGCATTGTTCTAAAAATGAAAGAAAATCTGCTAGTTTGGGTTGAAGCTCATCTGTGGCGTGTTCGCGCAGTTTGTTTCGAATAACGGTAAGGTTTGAGAGGTTTGACAGGTATAGCTGCGGATCTCCAGAAAAAAAGTAGTCTTTTAGCGGCGATATATATTCATTCATTTCACGGTTAGGGGCAACGGCGCTTAGCGATTCTGTGCCAATTAATATGTCTAGCATTCGTTCTAATGGCATATATTTTGATACCAAGGCGCAGGCAATAATCCACTGTGCAAGATGATTAGTCGCCTCATTTTTCTGAAGCTCCTCGATCCAAAGTGTTCGATTGCGATACGAGCGAAGACTAATGCTCCATAGAACTTCTGGCGCCACTCCCCAGGCTGGGTGAGCAAGTAAGCGCGACAATGATTCGCTGGCGTCGGTCAGCTTATTCTCTGCAATCTGGTAGATGACTGTCGCAATTGCTTCTAGCTGAACGACAACTTCGTTTTCAAGTACGTTATCTCGTCTGTCGTAGCTAATCGGAATATTGTTTTTCGCAAAATACGGCAATATTGATTCTAGGTCGGCGTGTCGGTGCGCAAGTACGGCTATTGAGCTTGGGTTTGCACCATTATTGATTTGCTCTGCTATTTCTCGTACTACCCAGTCTCGTTCGCTTGCTTGGTCTGGGAGTGTAACCAGGTGAGCGCCACTCCCCTTTTCTTCTGTGTGTGCAGCGAGCGTTTTATCGAGCGATTCAATATGCTGCTCAAGTCGTTCAACGCCCTGCCCTATGACGTTGCGTGCTGTTTTGAGGATGATTGGTGCGCTACGATAATTATCGGTGAGCGTTACAAGGGCTGCGCTTGGATAAAAATCTTTAAATTGTAAAATGTTTCCAACGTCTGCCCCTTGGAATCCGTAGATCGCCTGGTCGTCATCTCCGACTACCATAATATTTGGTGAGCCATTATTGGAGTCGCTTTGAGTTAGATTTAACAGGATGCGCATTTGCGCTAGATTTGTATCTTGAAACTCATCAACCATAATGTACTGATATTTTTCTTGTAGCTCGTAGCGAAGCTCTGGAATTGATTCTATCGCCTGCACAACTTTCGCGATCATATCATCAAAATCGTATAATTCTGCTTTTTGCATTTCCTGCAAATAACTTCGGTACACTTGAACGAGTGAATGTAATTTTACCTGCTGCAGGGAGGCTTTTAAGATGGGTTTTTTATGAGCATCAACAGTGAGCCAATTCTTTTTCCATTCCGTTATGGGCGGTGTTATTTTGGCGTGGTTGCTTGCAGATTCAAGTGCGTGCTGCAGGCTCTTTCGTAGAACATCACTTAGGCGCATTAGCGATGCGATCGGCTGTTCTTCTTGGATGTCAGCCAGGGCAGCGGCTGCCGTTGCTAACTTTTCGAAAGTAGCTTTCGACACCCTTCCTTCAAAAACGTCTCGTAAGATTGGTTCAGCTTGCTCGATGACCTTATCGTTTTCGTGTAAAATTGCCGCGAGTTCGTCTGGTGTTAATCCTGCGCGTTTAATCTCGGATATGGCGGTTAGAACAGCGCCCAGATTGGTGAACTTGCCGTTCATGGATGTCTTTAGCGGATCGTCGTACGGTAAACTCTGAAGAATATCTGAAATAATTTTATGTCGATTTATGGTGTCGGCTGGTTTGAATTGCGCGCCATTATAAAAGTGCTCACGGTACTTATTGATAATCTCTGTTCCAAAGGCGTGGAACGTATAGATGCTGACATTGTATGCATCGCGGCCAATAATGCCAGACAGTCGCTTGCGCATAGCCATTGAGCCATTTTCAGTAAATGTGAGACATAGAATATTTTCAGGAAGCACGTCTGTTTGTTTCAGAATATTTGCTGCTCGCATGCTAAGCAACTCAGTCTTTCCCGTTCCTGGTCCAGCTATTACCATAACGGGTCCTTCAATTGTGTCAACTGCTTGTTTTTGGTTTTTGTTGAGTTGTTTGTAGCGATCATTGTAATCCATACCTACAGTATACACGCGGCGTCCGTGTTCACATACTTCTACCTCTGGTGTATAATAGAATTATGAATAGTCAAATTATGGACGCGGTTACGATTGAGCAGATTGCTAAAGATCGCTTTGGAATTGATTTAGAGGTGCGCCAAACGATAGGACAAGAATTGCCTATTAGTCGAACTGGACTGGCGAGTGTTTTTTTAACAAATAAAAAACAGCTTTATGTTTACATTCACGCAAAGTCGCCACTGCTACTCGGCGATGTCCAAAAGGCTGTTGCACGCCTAGGTTTAAAGGCAGAGCTTTATATTCCGCCAAAGGGCCAACCGCAGTATTTCGATACAATTGGTAAAGAAAAATTTCGCAAAGTATATCCAGGTCGCGGAAAAATTTCAGATGCAGATATTAGATTTTATAAAACACTCGCACCATATAATCCAGCGCTGGTTCTTATTAGCGAGGTAAAGGATGGTGTGATTTATCAATTCGATGTGGATGCAAAAAGCAATTGGCGTCCAGCGGTAAAATTTAGCTATCGAAGAATTGCAACAAGCTAAACTTTTGCTTTTCCTAGCCTATCCAGAACGACTAGATGCTCGATATGAGGTGTACGCGGGAAAAAATTATACCCTTGATGAGAGCGTATGCCATATTCAGCAGCAAGAAGCTCAACATCTCGTGCTTGCGTAACTGGATTACAGCTAAGGTAGATGATGCGAGGAGGTTTCTTCTCAAGCAGTGAGGTAATCACAGTGTGATGCAGCCCTGCGCGCGGAGGGTCTACAATAATAATTGCATCGGATTGTATATAGTCGGTTGCGTTTTCGCTGGCGGCAAGTACGGCATTCGCTGACCCTTCTCTATTAAGTGATTTTATATTTCTTTTCATTTCACGAACAGCACTTTCGTTAATTTCAACAAGCGTAACACCATCTCCACCAACGGTCAGGCCGATTGAGCCAACGCCAGCGTAAAAGTCTATTACGCGTGAGATATTTTTTGTAGATTGCGTGTCGCTCACCCAGCGGCGAAGATCGGTAAGAGCTTTTTCGTATACAGGAATGTTGATCTGGAAGAAGCTTTCCGCTGCGTAATTAAAGGGCGTGTCTAAAATAGTATCAGATAGAACTGTTGTGCCAGCTTGTTGAAGTCTATCTGTGATAACGCTAGCGGGGCTATTGCTGTGTGAGTAGATTACTTCGAATCCATCTATATTTATGGCGGCAATTTCTTCATCTGTGAATAGCGGAAACGATTTATTCTTTACATATAACTGCGCCACAACCTGCTTAGACTGATTTGATCGCACTAGGAGCGTCTTTAGATCGTAGGCGATTGCTCCCCTGCCTCGCAATACATCACGAATTCTAATTGCCGCCTCTGATATTTCCGGGCGTGCCAAACTAGTGTGTTCGATTGGTATCTTTCCTTTTGTGCCGCGCCGAAAGAAAGCAAGATCTAGCGTGTTTTTATCGTTGTCCCACCACCAGCTGTACTCAATTTTATTGCGATAATAATATTCCTTGTTGTCGCTATATACAGTTATTGCATTAGGCAAAACAATATTATGAAGTTCGAACGCTTCTTCGATAAGCGCTGCCTTATAGTGCTGTTCTGCGGCAAAATCCATAATTTGCCATGGGCTCGTACTAAGGTAGCTGCTCACATCTTTTGGCTCAACTCGATGCTCACTTGGTGTTTTGATTTCGGTTGCTACTGCTTCAATGAAGTTTGATTTTTTCTTTGTTTGCTGAATAGTCGCAGTTTCACCTGGTAATACACCCCACGCAAATACTTTCTTTCCGCTATCCAACTCTCCAATGGTTTGACCTCCGCCAACTATATGGCTAAAAGTTATATCTGAGAAGGTTGGAATGTGTTTCATGATTACTATTAAGTATACCACGCGGCGTGTGGTATGCCCTGTCGGTGTATGGTACTATTATGCTAATGGATAGTAAGAGAAATTTACTCGATTACGACGAGTGGCTAAAGCCTTATGCTGATAATATTGCGTTGCAACGTAGCCATATTGCAGATACTAGGCAGCGAATTTTAGGAAAACAGTCTGCGTACGATTTTTCTCTTGGATGGCATCATTTTGGGTTGCATAAAACAGACAATGGCTGGGTGCTTCGCGAGTGGGCTCCGAATGCAACAGACATGTATCTTGTGTGCGACGCAAATAATTGGAGCGAGAATGATGACTACTCGTTCACACTTAGTGGCGATGGTCAGTGGGAGTTGCGCTTACCTGCCGATGCGCTGCAGCACGGTGATCGGTATAAACTATTGGTATATTGGAACGGCGGACGCTCTAGCGGGTTTAGGATTCCGGCATATGCAAATTATGTAATTCAAAATCCAGAAACACATGGATTTGATGCAGCGGTATATCAACCAGCCGCGGCATATACATGGAAGTACGATCGACCAAAAAAGCCCACCACGCCATTGATTTATGAGGCGCACGTCGGTATGGCAAGCACTGAGGAAAAGGTTGCGTCGTATCGTGAGTTTACAAAAAATGTACTGCCTCGTATAAAAAAACTCGGCTACAATACTGTCCAGCTAATGGCAATTGCCGAGCACCCGTACTACGGGAGTTTTGGCTATCATGTAGCAAACTTTTTTGCGCCAAGTTCTCGATTCGGCACCCCAGACGAACTACGAGAACTTGTTGATGAGGCGCACGGACTTGGCCTACAGGTGATTATGGACATCGTTCACTCGCATTCTGTAAAAAATGAAGAAGAAGGGCTCGGTAATTTTGCTGGTGATCCTGCGCAATATTTTCATGCAGGTGAACGAGGTAATCATAGTCAGTGGGATTCGCGAACATTTGATTATGGAAAACCGCAAGTTGCCCACTTTCTGCTAAGTAATGTTCGATATTGGCTTGATGAGTTTCGGTTTGACGGCTATCGATTTGATGGAATTACGAGTATGCTTTACAGCCACCATGGCCTTGGAAAGAGTTTCGGCAGTTATGATGATTATTTTGGCAACGAAGTTGAGCTGGACTCCCTCGCCTATTTGCAAATGGCGAATGAAGTAGCGCATCAAGCGGTCGATAATTGCATTACGATTGCAGAAGACACAAGTGCTATGCCGGGGATTGCTTTGTCACTACAAAAAGGAGGCATTGGTTTTGATTACAGGCTAAGTATGGGTGTGCCCGATTTATGGATTAAAACATTGAAAGAAAAAAAAGACGAAGAATGGGATTTGGGTCATCTATTCTATGAGCTGATTGCATCTCGTCCAGAGGAACGAGTAATCAGTTATGCCGAGAGCCATGATCAGGCGCTTGTTGGGGATAAGACAATCATGTTTCGGCTGGCAGACAAGGCAATGTACTGGCATATGCAAGCTAGCGACGATAACGTAGAAATTGAGCGTGCGATCAGCCTACATAAAATTATTCGGTTGCTTACCGCAAGCACGCACGGTGGCGGTTACCTTACCTTTATGGGTAATGAATTTGGGCACCCGGAGTGGATAGATTTTCCTCGAGAGGGTAACAACTGGTCATATGCTCATGCTCGACGACGGTGGGATTTGGCTGACGATGGTCTGTTGAAGTACAAATACCTTCAGTTGTTTGATCAGAAGATGGTAGCTATTATTTCTCGCCTTCAGGGAAAATTTCATTATATAACAATCAAGCAAGAAGATAATTTGCTTAGTTTTTCGCGAGATGATTATTTGTTTATATTTAACCTATCTCCAACTGAATCTTATACAGACTACCCTATTCCAACCTTCGATGGAGAATATAAGTTAGTTCTTAATACTGATTCGAAACAGTTTGACGGGCATGGTTTTATCGATGATTCTGGTATGTATTTTGCGTCTCATGAAAAGTTGAGTGTTTATATTCCAGCTCGATCTGCGATTGTCTTGCAAAAACAGTAGTTTCCTGAAAAACTACAGTATTTTTGGTATGATATAAAGGATATGTTTGAAGTATTTTTTACGAGCGCTGCGCTAGCCTCGGTATTGGTGACGTATGTCACGAACCCGTTTAGTAAATTTAGTATTGTAAAGTTGCCTTTTCGAGCACGTTTAGAAAAAAGCACTCTTGAAACGGTGAATAATAACGCCAAGTTGGTAGCTAGAAATAGCTTACTTTGGCGATGGTTTGCAATTTACCAGTGTGGACTATATATCCTTACTACTCGCTATCTTCATTCGCCTCCAGCACGCTCAAAAACAGTGGAGGGTATTATTCGTGATATCCACGCGCTAAGGTATAACCCAAACAAGCTGCTGCTAATATCTGGGGATCACTTTAACGGTCTTTTCGTTAGAAACTTGGGAGTGTTCTACTACCCGATGCTTGATACTAGTATTAAAAGTAGCGAACAAGATTGGCAGAATCGTCAGATTGTATATTTGCAGACAGTTGCGTATGCGTTGGGTGTTTTTGAAAAGGATCCTGTTCCAACGACAACAATTGTTTCAACGGGAAGATACGCTGCTACCTGTGTCAATTTTTATGCGTACCCGTCGGATACGGTGTACGGTATTTTTTATGCACTCGCAGCCCTAACGGGCAAGGAGCGAGCTCGACCGTATGAATATGGCCCGGCGCAACACTCGCTTGATACAGTTGTGCCAGCTAATTCATTGATAGAAAAATACGAAATGACATTGAAAAATCTATACGCACACTATCGAAAAACAGCGTTTGATGACGAAACTGGTATTGTACGCAAGAATGTTCACATGTCTGGTGCAAAAGATATTACTCGAAGATATTCGGCTTTTTATGATAACGTCGTTTTTTGGAAAACCACAGAACTAGCAATGGAGCTTGGGGCAATTAAGAAGGACACACAGTTTTTGCGAACATTAAAGCGTCAAATTTTGAGTACATTTTGGCTCGAAGATGAAGGATATTTTTTGGAAGATTTATCAGATGAAGGTCTTCGAAAGAAGTTCTATTCATCCGATTGGTTAATTGTACTTGCCACAGGATTTTTAAGTCCAAATAAGCCATCTGAATTACATTATTTTACTAGATCAGTTGACTATATTCGCAAAATGAAGATTGACCAGCCTTTTGCAATTAAATACCAGCACGATACGCGTGCTCACCGACAGTTCTTAGCGGTACGACTTGCAGTTGCCAGTTACGGTGGTGATTCAATCTGGAGTTTTTGGGGAATGGAATATATTAAGCTACTTTGTCGATTGCACGAAGTAACCGGCGCTTCGTCCTACCTTGAGTGGGCGGAAGATCATATTGCTGCGTATGAGAAGAACATGTTAGAAACGCAAGGGTTTCCAGAGGTATACGACAAAGATGGTAAGCTGCTGCAAACTCCATTATACAGGAGTATTCGGCAAACTGGTTGGGTAATAGGCTTTGAGCAAGCGCGTGAAATTTGGCAGAGTTACAAGAAGTAGAAGATTATCAAATAAAAAATCGGTTCAATTTCTAGAACCGATTTTTTATTTGATGTTATTTTTGAATAAATAGCTGTAGATATTTCGCCATCATTCTTGGGCCAGAGATAACTGGTAGGTATGCACTAAGTGAGCGAACTAGTTCTCGCTTATAAGCGTCGTCATCTCTGAGTATTTTTGCCGCCTCTTCCATGTTGTAGTAAAGAGAATCTGCCTCGTTTTCGCCCGAAACTTCGAGGCAAGCAATTGGCTGCACGTCGGCAACACCACCGTCTGGAGTAGAGATCAATAACTTCATATTTGCAATATCTTTCATCCATGAGGTGCCACAGGCCTCCTCCCCTACAATCGGCACGTTAATAGCACAATCTGCTCCAAATGACAGGGCTTGACCAACCTCTTCGTCGTAATCCTGAATATAGTGAACTCTATCTCGCATAATTGGATCGTCGTGAACCATGGTAAGGATTCGCTTGAGTTCTTGCTTCATTTGTTCATCATTCGGGTGTGGCTTGCCTGTCATAACCAGGTGTGCGTTATGCTCATTAAGTAATTTGGCCAGCCTTGCTGGATCTTGGAACATCATATCCGGTCGCTTGTAGCCTGCAAAGCGTCGCTTAAAGTCAAATATAATTGCGTCCTGTGGAATGATTGTCGCGTGGCCGTATTGGTTTTTTCGTCGTCGAAGAACAGTGTTCAGATGTTCTCGGCCAGATCGACGTAGTTGTCGAACAGTATTAAGATCTAGCATACGAAGCCGTGCTTGGTAGTCGTTGCTTGGTAGGTCTGCAGCGTTAAGAATGCCGCTAATATGATAAAAGTTCTCAATTTTTGGCAAAATCCATTTACGGGAAATGCCGTTTGTTACTGCTTCAAAGTTTACTTTGCTACCATACCTGTCGCGATAGTCGGCAACGCGAGCATGTAGCTTGCTGACGCCACTTTTTTTGCCTGCTAGTTCAATTGTAAGTAGGCTAAGTTTCAGGCGTCCGTCGTGGTTAAATAGTCCGTTAATCCATTCTTTTAGTTCGCCGCTAAGAATATTTGGGTAAACAAAATGTTCAAATTGCGCTCGGTTGAACTCCCCTTCAACAGCAGGGACTAGCGTGTGGTTGGTGTAAAGTATTTGGTGACGAAGTGATGCAAGCGCGCGGTCGAGCGACTTTTCGGTTCGCATAAGATCGTCTAATCTTGCAATGGCGGCAAATACGGTTGGAGCTTCGTTTAGCTGCATATAAAGAGCTTCTACGCCCTGCATTTTTAGCGCCTTGTATCCACCAAATCCAAGTGCGACTTCTTGGTATAGTCGGTGATCACCACTGTTACTGCCCGGGTAAAGTTCGCCAAAGTTAGGCTCGGTAACGGCCACAATTCGTGTGGAGCCAAGTGTGCGATCGTAAACATCTAGGGGTACAACTGTGTGCATACTTGTGCTAACGCTTGTGTTGCAAAACTTTCGAAATTCTGGCCCAGGTACGACGGGTCGGTGTTCTTCTTTTTGCCAAAAATTATCTAAAGATTGATGACTTTCTGTTGTATAAAACGGCGTAACTACGACCATAGGCAACCCGAGTTGCTGAGCTGTTCGTCGGGTGTCTGCCGCCAAAATACCAAGCCCGCCGCCACCTTTAATGTTGTTTTCGTCCTTATCGTAGAACTCCATCGTCCAATAAAGCAAAGGGCGTTCGTTCGAAAGCATTTCTGCAATGCCATCAATGTCTTTAATTTCACCTTCGTAGAATACGTTCGAATTTTTGGCTAATTCGATAAAACGCTTAATGTTCACCCTTGCTCCCCTACTTGTTATTTTGTATAGTGCTTTTGTTTTATTGTAGCATATTTTTACGTTAGATTATATTAACCCTTATTAAAATTACGTCTAAGGATTTATCTTACTGACATATTTTTAGCGCTTTGCCTAAACTTTAGCGCT
>CAZENS010000014.1:0-7243 GCA_964513905.1 uncultured Candidatus Saccharibacteria bacterium
CGCGGACCTTGGGCGGGGCCTTTAGTGGTAGGCGCTGTGGTATTGGGCGGTGCAGAAATTGAGGGGCTGACCGATAGTAAAAAGCTGACTAAAAAAAAGCGAGAAGTGATAGACGTACAAGTGCGTAATTGTGCTCTGGGGTATGGTTTGGGGTGGGTGAGCGCCGATGAGCTAGACAGTATTGGTATGTCGGCCGCTTTGCGCATAGCTACAATTCGGGCGGTTACTAGTATTAGCTGCCGTTACGATGAGATTATTATTGATGGAACGGTAAACTTTTTACGAGACACTGGCAAAGGGAAGTATGTTAAAACAATGGCTAAAGCCGATCTGCTGATTCCAAGTGTTAGTGCTGCGTCGGTTGTTGCTAAGGTGGCGCGAGATCGTTATATGACAAAGCTATCCGAGCAGTATTCAGAATATGGTTTTGCTACAAATGCTGGCTACGGTACTGCAAAACATCGACAGGCGATTGAAGGATATGGTGTTACGCCAGAGCATCGACTTAGTTTTGCCCCTCTGCGTAAGTACAAAAAAACCGACAATGAATCTGTTCAGGAAAATATTACTGACAATCTTCAAGCCACGACAAAAGTGATTGGCGATGCCGCTGAGGAGAAGGTGGCAGAGTACCTTGTGGAGTCTAGTCACGCTATTATTGCGCGCAATTGGAAAACTCGATACTGCGAGATTGATATTATCTCGGTAAAGAACGGGGTCGTTTATTTTACAGAAGTAAAGTATAGACGCTCGAAACAGCATGGCGACGGTATAGCTGCGATAAATCCCAAAAAGCAAAAGCAGATGAGGTTTGCAGCTGAGCTATATATTGCAAGCCACCCCCAGCTTAAAGAGCTTGATCAGAGGCTGGCAGTGGCGAGCGTGAGTGGCGAAGGCTTTTCTATCGACGCTTTATTCGATATTTTCTAGCGCTTTTGCAATAAGCTCAGCGTCACGTTCAATCTGCTCAATTCTTCCTTCGATTTCGCCCTCTCCGATAGTAATAACCCGGTTAAGGCTTTGATTCTTCTTGTGCGGTGCAAAGAAAGCCCTGTATTCTTCCAGCTCATGTTTTGTTCGCAGGGCATTGGCGGCGTAGCGCGGGAAGTAGTCAAGGCTTTTGTCGCCACTAAACTGGCGATCGATCCATTGCCAGTTGTCTTGCATCCATTGCCATACGGTTGCTCGAGCGTATTTATTGCGTATTAGGTAGGCGAACCAGCGAAATACGTCTTGAGGACGAACTGTTTTTGCATCTTGCATTGCATCGAGTGCTACAGAGATATCGGCAGGTTTTTTGGTGCTCGTTAATCCTGAGGCAATATCGCCATGAATATCACCATTTACTTCTTTTGCGTAGCGTTGAAGAAGCTTTGAGAATACGGCGCTATCTTCGTCGAAGAATTTTATTTCGTTCGCAATCAAGCTTGTGCGCAGCTCCGGATCTTGTTTTTCAAGAGTCTGCTCGTTAAAACGTTTATGCGCTTCGGCAACAATTTGCTCATCTTCACTATACAGTAGTAAGCCAATAATAATTGCACGAAGCGTCGTGTCGTTTTCTGGTTCGTTCGGTTTTTTATCCCAACCAAGTCGTTCGAATTGTAAAGTTGCCATATCTGCAACAAATGATCGAAGTCTTCGTTCGCTCGCTTCATCTCCTTCAATGATTCGTCGTAATTCGGCGATTGCCAGTGCAATCATACTCCAGACAGACTCGTTTGATTCGTTCTTGTAGGCGGCAATTAGCGGAAGCAGCTCTGCTGCAGATATGAGCCCAGCTTTTGCTAGAAGTGTTTGTTCGTGCAGAATTTGCAATCGAGTGATCTCGTCGGCTACTCCTTCGGTAATCTGGCTAATAATTCGCAACAGTTGGTCGGGTTGGTAGCGGGTAATAAAGTGTGCGGTATCGCCCTTGTTAAGTTGGAAAACAGCGGGTGTATCAACGGTTATTGTTTTTTGATCAAATAAACGAGGGAGATTTTTGTCTGTTGCATTAAGCGGAATCGGCCATATTCGATCCTGATCCTCGTGAGGGCCAATAAAGAATTGTTGCTGCTCTAAGATTGCAGCCTCACCGCGAGGGATTACGCTTACGACTGGAAACCCTGGTTGGGCGATCCAGCTAGTCATAAGGCTCGCGATATCTTCATTGCTGGTAGTCGATAGCTCTTCCCAAAGATCCTTTCCTGCAGTGTTCCTATAGGCGTGTTTTTTAAAGTAGTTTTTTAAGCCTTTTTTGAAGTTATCGTGGCCAATGTAGTGTTGTAGCATTCGCAAGAGTCGTGCACCTTTAGCGTAGACAATTGCCCCGTCGAATAGCGTGCTGATTTCATCTGGGTGCGTAACTGGAACATGAACAGATTGAACGCCATCAAGCGCATCTCTTCGTAGTGCCATAACGGATTCGTTGCTCGCAAAATCGTGCCAAATATTCCATTTTGGATAGAGGGCGTCGACGGCAATGTACTCCATGAGCGTTGCAAAACTCTCATTCAGCCATAGGTCGTCCCACCACTGCATCGTAACGAGGTTGCCAAACCATTGGTGGCTCAGCTCATGCGCAATAACGGTAGCAATGTACCTACGTGCGCCTATGCTGGTATTGTGATCGGCAAGTAGGGCGGTTTCTCGGTAGGTAATTAGTCCCCAATTTTCCATTGCGCCGCTACTAAAATCTGGCAATGCCACGTGGTCACATTTTGGTAGCGGGTAGTCGATGCCAAAATATTCGTTATAAAATTCAATCGTACGAACGCTCGTATCGAGTGCGAATGAAAGGCTATCGGCTGGATGTGCCTTGGTGGACCATACGTTTACCTCTACGCCATCTTTTGTGGTTGCGGTTGATTTTTGCAAATCTCCAACAACCCAGGCTAAAAGATAGCTACTCATTTTTGGAGTTGTTTCAAATTTTGTAACAAGGCCTTCCTGTTCGGTGCGTTGCCATTCTATGGGCATATTTCCAAGCACTGTAACATTATCTTCGGTTGTAAGTGTAAGGTCAAAGGTTGCTTTCGCTGAAGGTTCATCGATACAAGGAAATACCTCTCGTGCATGGTGGCTTTCAAATTGAGTAGCGAGAAGTTCCTGCTTTTTACCGTCTACTTCAAAATAGCAAGGGTATAGTCCGTGCATACTGTCGGTAATTGCGCCAGTAAATTGAAGTGTAATAATGTGATCGCCTGGTAGTAGAAGATCGTTCTTTAGATGTAGCTCGTCGTGGTCGCTGATGCCAAAATCAGCAGCTTTTCCGTCGATTGTTGCCGAGGTTATTTCTAAATCTTTTGAATGTAACGCTAGATAGTCACCGCCATTGAAGGTGCCAGAAATCGTAGTTGTGCCAAAAAAGCTACGACGTTCTCGCTCGAGGGTGAGGGAAATATCGTAATTGTGTGGTGTAAAGTTATCGTTCAGTTTGGAAAATTGTGTCATATATCTATTGTAGCAAGGATTACGATATACTGAAGGAATGGGCGCTTCGGGTAAAAGAAACTATAAGGCACGACGCTTAGTTGCGGCGTTGCTGGTGGCTATTGTTTCAGTATCGGGAATGATTGTTGAGCTAATAAAACAGCAGCCGATTAACACAAGTAACCCGACAGTAAAAACGCAGAAAAGTACAAAGAGCGAGGCTACGCAGGCGCTTGAATCGATTGAGGTAAAGGGGCGGGCGCCAAAAACTGGCTATAAGCGAATTAATTTTGGCAATGGCTGGATGAGGGGACTGAATGGATGTGATACTCGGAATGTTATTTTAAAGAGAGACTTAACTGATGTTCGTATAAACGAAAAGTGCAAGGTGCTGAGCGGTGTTCTTGCAGATCCGTATACAGGTAAAACAGTCCAATTTATAAGAGGTGAAGCTACAAGCGATGATGTGCAGATTGATCATGTGGTTTCGTTAAGCAATGCATGGCAAACCGGAGCGCAACTATTGCCACCAGAGAAACGCCTTGAGCTTGCGAATGATCCGCTGAATCTATTGGCGGTTGATGGCTCGGCGAATCAGCAGAAGGGTGATGGCGATGCTGCAACGTGGCTACCTTCAAATAGGTCATATCGGTGTGCGTACGTAACTCGGCAAATAAATGTTAAGAAAAAATATAAACTTTGGATAACACCTCCAGAGAAGTCGGCAATGCAAAGAGTACTCAGTCAGTGTATGTAAAAAGAGAAAACCCCGCTGCGTGCGGGGTTGCGCTCCTTTCTGGTAGGGTGTTAGGCTAGTCGGTTGATGTAGCCCATATAGTTCTGCACTCCGTGTGGAGTGAACGGGGCCCTCTTGTAGTAGAGCTCTCCGTTGACAATGACGATGTGTCCGTGTCCTGGGCCGAATGGCTCGTTGCGTGCTATTCCTCCTCCGTAGAAGATTTGAATCTTTTCTTCATGTCCGGATTCAACTTCGATGCGCATCGACGCAAGGCAGCCGGTCGGCACGCCATATCGTTGAGCCATCTTTTGGTAGTAGGAACTGTTGCTAACGATTTTTGTGCGACGACGCCAGCGATGGAGATATTCAACATTCGAACAGGATGCCGAGACATCTTCCTCGTTGCAGGGACGCATAGATGCAATCGCCGCATGTCTCAGAATCCATTCGATGCGCTGGTTGATTATCAGCGCGGCATCAAGATCTTCAATCGCACGGTAGTCGGTCGAAGGTTGCTTCACTTCCTTTCGAATGGTATTCGTGATTCGATCATTTTCTTGTCGAATCTTTTTCACATCAGGTGGTAGCTTGTTCGGTCGGTGACGATCGAAGTCGTGCTGATCGTTCCACTCAAACCTGCCTTTCTCATCATTATATCGACGCAGATCGTCCCGTATCTTGTCTGCTCGCCACTTAGAGCGACGAGTTTTCGGTTTTGGTGCGTACGGTTTGCTCGGACGAAGGTCAGTGCTTTCCATAGGTCCTCTTCCAGTTGTAAAAGAGCGTTTTTTGCACGGGCGTGCAATTTATTTATTATAACACCAAGTTAGTCATAAAGCAATATTTCTTAAACTAGAAGCCTTTGAGGCGCATAATATCTATTGTGTCGTCGGTTGCAATAACATCGGGAGACGGATCAATACATTTTGTAAGGCTGCCCAGAAGAAGTTCTTTATTAATATTTGAGCCAATAGCTGTAATTACTGTACTCGGCGTTTCTGATTCGGCCCATTCTTCAACATGTTGCGTAAGGTGCTTGCCTACCTTATGGAAAATTATTTTTTGCTCAAACCCCTTCATGCCGTAATAAATAATTCCCTTCATTCGATACACTTCTACCGGAAGTGTTTGCAAAAATGTGGTGAACTTTTTTGGGCTGAGCGGATCTTTTGTTGTAAAAGTAGTAGACGAGAATTTACTATGAAGGTGCGTGTGCTGGGTCTCGTTAAGGGCTGCACTTAGCGATAGCTGTGTCTCTTGGCTCGGTGCTGTGTCAAATAAAATTCGTGAATCGATACTTCCTCGTTCGGCCTGAAGTATCAGCGCCTTCGGAGCAAGAGACGTTACTTCGCTGACGACATTTTTTATTGTATCAGTTGAGGCTTTGTCGACCTTATTGATTACGATTAGGTCGCTCGAGGCGATGTGATCATTAATTTCGGGATGTTCCGCTGTAAGATCAGAGAAATTAACAGCGTCTACAATGTACACAACGCCGCTCAGTGAAATATCTTTATTTGGGCTGTAGAGGATAAGTTTTTTTAGGTCGATAGGCTCTGCAATGCCACTCGCCTCAATGATAATCACATCTGTTGTTGATTCAGAGTCGGTGAATAGCTGTAGTGATTTTTCTAGGTCGCCATCGCCTACTTGGCAGCAAATACAGCCACCTGAAAGCTCCATTGTATTTTCGGTTTGCTTGCTTACAAGGAGGGAGTCGATATTTACTTCACCAAAATCATTTACAATTACGCCGATTTTTCTGCCATTATTATTGCGTAGCAGATGGTTAAGCACAGTGGTTTTGCCAGAACCGAGAAATCCAGCCAGGATTATTACTGGAATGGGTTGTGTTGTAGTATTTTTTATTTGTTGACTCATATCTTTTTAGTATAACGCAAGAGTACGCCCTTTACGATTTGCAAAAAAAATATAAATAGCGTACTATAAAAGTAATAACCGGCCGAAAGGTCGGTGTTTTTCATAAGTAACAAGGAGAACTAAATAGATGGAAGATATCAACCTAAAGCAATTGACGTTGGCTGTACGTACAATCGCTGAAGAAAAAAACCTGCCAGAAGAAACCGTCTTAGACGTTATTGAGCAGGCAATTGCAGCCGCTTGGAGGCGAGATAATGGTGAGCGTGAACAGAATGTTCGAGCCGAGCTAAATACCGTGAAGGGCACTGCAAAGGTGTTTGTCATTCGTGACGTTGTTGAGGATCCGATTAATGATTTGATCGAGGTTGGGCTTGATGAAGCGAAAAAGCAAAATCCTGATGCTGAAATCGGCGGTACTGTAGAGGAATCCCACGAGGTAACGCATTTTGGTCGTGTGGCAGCTCAAACAGCAAAGCAGGTTGTTTTGCAACGTCTACGCGAGGCTGAGCGAGAAGTAGTACTAGAGGAGTTCGAGGATAAAATCGGAACAGTAGTAACTGGCGTTGTTCAGCGTGTT
Organism: uncultured Candidatus Saccharibacteria bacterium; assembly: GCA_964513905.1. Lineage (GTDB taxonomy): Bacteria > Patescibacteriota > Saccharimonadia > Saccharimonadales > Saccharimonadaceae > CAMEGH01. The sequence continues at coordinate 6,609 of CAZENS010000014.1, forward strand.
GAGCCGCGAGTTGTACGAATTGAACTTGGCAAGGCTACTGGTATTTTGCCACAAAGTGAGCAGATTCAGGGCGAGTTTTATAGTGTTGGCGCCCGTGTAAAGGTATATATAAAAGATATTGAGCGCGAAAATCGTGGTCCGCAGTTGATTTTAAGCCGAGGCAACGAAGCGTTTATCGAGTATCTTTTCCGTCAAGAAGTGCCAGAGATGGAAGCGGGCGCAGTTGAAATTAAGGGAATTGCACGTGAGGCAGGTCGCCGAACAAAGATTGCTGTAGCAAGTACTGTTCCAGGCGTTGACGCAGTTGGAACATTTGTTGGTGGCCATGGTACGCGTGTACAGGCGGTGATGAATGAAGTCGGTGATCAAGAAAAAATCGATATCGTGCCGTTCGATGAGAATATTGATACATATATTCGAAACGCACTTAGCCCCGCTGAGGTATTAACGCTCGATATTAACGAGGCCGAAAAGCGCGTGAAGGTTTTTGTTGCCGAAGATCAGCAGTCGATTGCTATCGGACGTGGCGGGCAGAATGTACGCCTGGCAAGCCGATTGACAGGATACGAGCTTGACATTGAGTCGAAGAAGCCAGCTCCTGAAAAGCCACGCCAGAATGTGGAAGATAGTTTATT
>CAZENS010000014.1:7343-17205 GCA_964513905.1 uncultured Candidatus Saccharibacteria bacterium
TCGGTCTTGTACTCCTTGACAGCAACCGGCAGGTGGTCTTGCCCAAGGTAGATTTCAAGTGCAGAAACGATGCACTTTTCGAGTGCACTGAGCTTGGGGCCTGTGTGGCGTCCCATATCGGCGACGAGCACTTCAAGGTCCCACTCGTTGAATTCCACCTGAATAAGGCGACTGTGCAGCCCGGTATAATGCTTTACCTGGCGGCGTACCGTATAGGGCACCGCGGCCGCTTTCCTGTGAAGGTAGGTACTGTACATTGGCTCACGAGGATCGTTCGTATTGAAGCGGATTACACCACAATATACAGACTCGAGAGTTCGATTGCGATAGCTTACTATCACACGATTTCCGGTTGTGAATGGCATTCCGCCACTCAGCTTGAACAGCAGCCTTACCTGAGAGCTGCCGCCCGTATAGGTGCGGTACAGATCACAGGTAACATTCGGTGTCTTGTCCATCTTTGGCTCCTTAGAGTCGTAGGTTCCACCCAGCGTTTGCTGAAGCTGATTTATTTATACTACAAAACAATAAAAAAGTCAACCCCTAAGCCCGTAGTGTCTATTAGCACTCAATTGACGAGAGTGCCAAACTTTGGCTATAATTGAACCTAGTACTAGCTTGCGTTTGACGTGGAAAGGAAAGATAATAGATAGTATGTCTGATGACTTTAGCGAATTTGTGACTAGGCTGAGCGAGAATGCTCGAATCAGTTTGCAGTATGCTGATTCTATTGCGCGTGGCTATGGGAGTCGTTACGTAGGCACGGAGCATCTGCTACTTGGTATATTGGCGCAAAATTCTAGCGTCGGTGCAAAACTTTTAGCAGATGCAAGTGTTACGCTGAACAAGGCAGAGTTGGCACTAGGATTGAAGCCGGTTGTTCAGGCGGTTCATATCGAAATGAATATGCTCAGCGAAACCGCAAAAGTTACACTACGGATGTCTTGGGAGCTAGCGCAGCAGTACGGGCATGATTATCTTGGAACTGAACATATTCTGCATAGTCTTTTGGCGCAAAAAAGTGCACGCGCTACGGTGCTACTACAGGATATGGGTGTTGATATTGAAGCGCTTAGATCAGATGTTGAATCTTTTTTTGATCGTCAGCAATATATTCGAGCAACCGAAATTTTTATTGGCAACGGCCAGTCAAATTCAGCAAAAAATATTGATGCGTTAAGTGCATTCGGAGTTGACTTAACAGCAAGAGCAAGAGATGACAAGCTAGACCCCGTTGTTGGGCGAGAAAAAGAAGTTGATCGAGTTATTACGATTTTAAGTCGGCGTCGAAAAAATAATCCGTTGCTTATTGGTGAGCCTGGTGTTGGTAAAACAGCTATTGTTGAAGGGCTTGCTCGGCGAATTGTCTCTGAAGATGTTCCGGATCACCTATTTGGCGCTCGGATTATTCAGCTTGATGTCGCTTCGATTATTGCTGGTACAAAGTATCGAGGCGAGTTTGAGGAGCGAATTAAGCATATTATTAAAATTGCCCAAGATACTCCAGATTTACTGCTGTTTATTGATGAGCTACACTTGCTGGTTGGTGCAGGTGCAGCCGAGGGTGCGCTCGACGCAGCTAATTTGCTCAAGCCAGCGTTAGCCAGAGGTGATCTTCATTTAATTGGTGCGACAACACTTGATGAATATAAAAAGCATATTGAAAAAGATTCAGCGCTTGATCGACGATTTCAGACGATAATCGCAAAAGAGCCACACCCAAATGAAGTGGTAGCAATATTACGAGGTTTGCGGTCTCGATACGAAAAGCATCATGGTGTAGCATTAAGCGATGACGCAATTGACGACGCTGTGTATTTGGCCGATCGCTACATAAAAGATAGATTTATGCCCGATAAAGCAATCGATGTACTTGATGAGGCAGCGGCACTGGTTCGGGTGCGCGAGGGAAAAAAACCTTCAAAACTACGAAGGCTCAATAAAGAGATTAATCAGCTTGATAGTGATGTTGAAGAGGCGGCAAATCGACAGGATTTTGAACGAGCTGCAGTCTGTAAAACACGCATGATGAAGCTTCAGCAAAAGGTTGCGCAAATCAAGCGAGAGCAAAAAAATAAATCGCTAACGCCACTTAAGGGTGCGGATCTTTCAAAGGCAGTATCGCATATGACTGGTATTCCAACTATGAAAGTTCAAAGAAGCGAGGCGTTGCTTCTTGGAAAGCTGGAACGGCATTTACAGAAAAGAATTATTGGACAGAATGAGGCAGTTGAGGGTGTCGCTCGAGCAGTGCGGCGTAGTCGAAGTGGCGTTGCGCAAGGCAGTCGCCCAATAGGAAGCTTTGTGTTTATGGGCCCAACAGGAGTTGGAAAAACTGAACTTGCCAAGGTGCTTGCCGAGGAGGTTTTTGGCAGCAAGGACGCGCTTGTGAAGATTGATATGAGTGAGTTTTCAGAAAAGCACATGACAAGCAGATTGCTTGGTGCTCCTGCTGGATATATCGGCCATGATGAAGGTGGTCAACTTACCGACAAAATACGCAGGCAACCGTATAGTGTTGTGCTGTTCGACGAAATTGAAAAGGCGCACCCGAGTGTTTTTCATATGCTTTTGCAGCTACTCGAGGATGGACGACTGACTGATGCTGGGGGCAGGAGTGTTGATTTTAGTAATACGATCATTATTTTAACCAGCAATCTTGGGTCGCAGGCAATGCAAAAAGAGTCTGAGCTTGGTTTTGAGGTGTCATCTCGAAAAGATGAGCAAGAGCTACGAGAGGTTCATAAACGAAATTCTTCCACAGCAAAGCAGGCGTTGGGCCGCTTTATGCGACCAGAGTTAATAAATCGGTTTGACGGTATTATTACATTTAAGGCACTGACTCGCAAGGAAATTGGTAAGATTTTTGACAATATGATTGAAGATTTGAAGGCTCGAGTTGGCAAGAAGGGCATTGCGCTTCATATTAAGCCTTCTGCAAAGAGGTTCCTGATCAATAAGGGGTACGATAAGCACAATGGAGCACGTCCGTTGCGACGAGCCATAGAGGATGAGCTAGAGCATCTGATTGCCGAAGGTATTTTGCGCGGTGAATATAAACCAGGTGCCCTGCTAGAGGTGACTACACATAAAAAAGAACTAATCATCAGGGGCGGGTATGAGCAGGCACGGTAATATTGGCGTAAAAATTATAGTAATCTTAACGTTACTAATCTCGGCGGGACTTGCGTTTCTGTTTCGACAAGAGATTGTCGATAGGATAGTCGCTCTTCAATATAAACCATCTTCTGATATTGTTGCACTTGCTGATAAAACTACGATGAATGATAAAGGAAGGCTATTGTTCTATGTTGCACGTCCACAGCTAGATGGATCGAGCAGCTTTAACGAGGATTGCGAACGCCAGGAAAAGGGTAATGCCATTCTTGGTTGTTACCGAGCGGGAAAAATATACATCTACGACATTAAAGATCAGCGACTTTCTGGCATAAAAGAAGTAACTGCAGCACACGAAATGCTACACGTTGCATACGAGCGATTGTCGAACGGCGAAAAGGCACGCATTGATGAATTGCTCGAGGCGGAATATGGCAAGCAGAATAACCCAGACCTAAACGAGAGGATGGAATATTACGCACGAACAGAGCCTGGTCAGCGCGCAAATGAACTACATTCAATTATTGGCACTGAATTTTTAGGTATTAGTACAGAGCTTGAGGACTATTACGCTACATATTTTTCAGATCGTTCGGCAGTAGTGAACTTGTTTAGTGGCTACAGCTCTCGGTTTGACTCTTTAAGCACAGAGGCTAGTACGCTGCAGAAAGAGATTGATCGTATTTATAATGAGGTTGAGGCTCAATCGAAGCAATACAATGAATCGCTTCAGGTGATTAATCAGGATATCGCAGACTTTAATTATAGGGCTGAAACGGGTATGTTCTCTAGTCAGGCTGAATTTTCCCAGGAGAGACAATTACTTATTCAGCGAAGTGAGGCAATAGAGGGTCAGCGGCAGTCTATCGAGGCCATGATTCAAGAGCATCAGACGAAGGTTGGGCGATATAACGAGATTGTCGACGAATCGAACAGTCTGCATAAGTCGCTTGATAGCTCACTTGCTCCGCCGCCAAAACTGCAAGGAATTACAGAGTAGGTAGGGCGGCGTATGGCAAAAGTAAAGCAACAGTTTGTGTGTCAGCAGTGCGGCGCAACGTATACAAAATGGACAGGAAAATGCGAAAATTGCGGCGAGTGGAATTCGTTAGTAGAGCAGTTGCCACAAAGCTCTGGTAGGTCGGCTGTTGCCCGAAGTGCTGATAGCGGCAGGATTCTTGAGGCGCAGACATTGCATTCAATCGCCGATGAAGATCGATTGCAACGCTTACAAACCGGCTTTAAGGATCTTGATGTTGTACTTGGCGGAGGTATTCTACCGGGTGGAGTTACCTTGCTGGCCGGTCAGCCGGGGATCGGAAAAAGTACGTTACTGCTACAAATTACAGCACATATTGCGGGTAGATACCCGGTTCTTTACGCTAGTGGCGAGGAGTCGGCTCACCAAGTTAAGCTTCGTGCGCAACGACTCGGTGCGTCCGAGAGCGAGAAGCTAGGGTTCGTTGCCAGTACGAGCGCAGATGATATTGCAGCTACGATAAGGAGCGGCAAATATCAGGTGGTCGTAATTGATTCAATCCAAACACTAAGTTTGAATGAGATTACTTCGGCTCCGGGCTCTGTTAGTCAGATTACAAATAGTAGCAATGTAATTATTCGTGCCGCAAAAGAAACTGGTGCGGCGATTATTCTTGTTGGGCATGTAACAAAAGAGGGCTCGATTGCAGGCCCTAAAGTCCTTGAGCACCTAGTTGATGTGGTGCTTCAGTTCGAAGGTGATCGATATGGTGGATTTAAGGTGGTGCGAGCGGTGAAGAACAGATATGGTTCTACCGCCGAAGCAGCGATATTTGAAATGGTAGATAGCGGTCTTCAAGTGGTAGAAAATCCGTCAGCGGCGCTGTTGGCAGAGCGAAGAGACGAGGACGGATCGGTTGTTTTGGCAACGCTTGAAGGAACTCGACCGCTCTTGGTGGAGATTCAGGCACTTGTCAATGCAACAAATTTCGGGTATCCTAAGCGTACGGCAAGTGGGTTTGACTTAAACCGTCTCAATCTTTTGATCGCAGTTCTAGAGCGACGCACAAAATTGAAATTATCAGATAAAGACGTATATATAAACGTCGTAGGCGGAATGAAATTAAGCGATCCAGCTGCCGATTTGGCAATATGTATGGCGATTGCAAGTGCCGCCGCCGGTAGAAAGTTGCAAGATGGCATCGTTGTTTTTGGTGAAGTTGGCTTAGGCGGGGAAATTCGATCTGTAATTGGGATCGACAAACGTGTCGCGGAGGCAAAAAAACTTGGCTTTACTAAGGCGCTTGCACCTCGAACAAAAAAGAATTCATTTATATATGGTGTGTCAGATGTGCGACAAGCGCTGATCGACCACCTTCAAAAATAAGGAGAAACATGACAATTGAAAATGTAATTATAGTAATATTGTTTATTATTTTGCTTGAAACGAGTTATATGCTCTACACAATGCAGAGAAAACAGCTAAAAAATAATAATACTTCGGTATATGTAGACACATCAGTCTTAATGGACGGCAGAATATTACCAATTGCCGAAACGGGATTTATTACGGCAGAGTTGGTTATCCCGAGGAGCGTGATAGGTGAATTGCAGCTACTTGCAGATGGTTCGGATCACGAAAAGCGTGCTCGTGCTCGTTTTGGACTAGATTTAGCAAATAAGCTGCGTGAATGTGATAAGGTAACGGTAAAATTATTGCAGGACGGTAGTGTTGCAAAAGAGGGCGTTGACGACCGGTTGCTTTACCTTGCTAAAAAGAATGGCGGAATGATTTGCACAATCGATTATAACCTAAACAAGGTTGCACAGGTTGAAGGGATTGCTGTTTTGAACGTGAATGAATTGGCGAAAAATGTTCGACTTTCTCATCTTCCCGGAGAAACAATAAAAATTGAGCTAACGCAAAAAGGCCAGGATAGTCATCAGGGTGTTGGATATCTGCAGGATGGGACAATGGTGGTCGTAGAGAATGGCAGTAAACTTATTGGCAAAAATGTAGAAGTTGAAATTGTACGAGCATTGCAAACCGATGCTGGTCGAATGATGTTTGCTAAGGTTACCTCTGAAGTGGGTAGCGGGGCTCAATTAATAAAGCAAAAACAGCCAGTTGGACGACGTCGAGCACAAGCAGCAAAGGATAAGTCAAGGACTGTTTCAAGTGCGGCTGAAGCTGCCAAGAGGTCGAAATCAAAGAACACCACTGCTGCTCGATCTAAAACAGTCAATCAGAGACAGTCTAGTCCGAAATCCTCGTCTGTAGTAAAAAAGCGAAAACCTCGCACAGGTAATGAGACCGAGGATAGACTCCTCAGCCTTGTAGAAAATCAAAGAGATTAGCGCCACTGCCAATCTCTTTTTTATTTTGCCGCATTTTTATCTAGTCTGATGAGTCATTTTCAGAGTTAGGTTTTGGCTTGTCGTTCTTTTTTTCTGGTGTGAATTGGCGAGAACCTCCGCCAGAGTAAAGAGCATCGTCTCGTGCGGTTGCAGATATTGATTGTGTGCCGTCTATGGTCGTTGTGGTCGAGTAGCTCCCTGCGCTATTAATAGGTACATTCGCAACAACAGCTCCGCCAACACTTATTTCTAGCGATGTGAGCGGGTGAGTACCCTGGCCAACAGTTACAATAATCTGGTATTTATTTCCACCAGTGCTATTCACCTTTATGTTGCCAATACTCGGCTTAACATCTTCACATCTGTGCTTATCATCTTCCTTGCTTGCGTCGTAGCCGTCGGGCGCTATAAAGGTTGGTCGTTTCGTGATAGGATCTGTGGTTTTATATACGGCTATTTCTACTCTTGCTTCTTGTGGTGTACAGTCGGTCGCTTTTTTCTTTGACACCTTGTCGAAGGTTAGCTTTTCTTCACTGCGGCCAGCATTTTGGTCGAACCAAGATGGGTAAATATCAGTCCTGCCATTAATAGCCATGTCTTTGATGCCATCGGGTCGTGCAAATGGCTGATTGAGCTCCCATCTTTTGTCTGGAAGATATACGTTCATATGGACCGCCTGATTGTAGTCGTTAGAGACTCTCCGCACAACGGAGTTGTCGCTAGATGCAAGTGGGCTTCCGTCGTGATTTCCCATCCATACACCCGTTGCGACTACGGGAGAATAGTTCATAAGCCACGAGTCTTTTGCTTGGCCATTACCATTCTCTGTTGTTCCGGTTTTTGCAGCAGTGACGACATTTGGCACAACGAATCCAAATGAGTAACCCTGTGAACCAAAGGTGATAGTTCTGGCGTTTGCATCACTTAGAATACTTGAAATCATATAGGCAACTTGTGGATCGACAGCCTGTTTCGGCTTTGGGTCTTCCCATTTCTTTAGCGTTTCACCTACAGAGTTTTTAACTTCTAACACATATGCGAGCGGCTTATAGGCTCCTCCACGAGCAAGTGACGCATATGAGTTTGTATGTTCAACTTGACTAACGGTACAGCCACCGCCGATTGCAGCCGATAGTCCAGCATTGTTGTTGTCTCGGCAATAGGAGAGGTTGCCCAGGTCTCGCGCTGTTTTTAAAGACTCCTCGATGCCTGCGATGTGCATTGCCTTAACTGCTGGTCGGTTGAGCGATCCTGCTAGTGATTGACGAATTGTTACGCCGCCGTATGTTTGCCGAGTGTAGTTCTGTAGTGTACAGCTTCCTTGGTAGCCTGCACAATATATGGAGTCAATGTTCTCGTCGCGCAAGACAACTCCAGGTGCATAGTTTACTCCTTCGCGCTGCTTGAATAGCGGAGCAAAGTCAACAATCGGCTTGATGCTAGAGCCTGGCTCAAGGGGCGAGGTTGCTCCATTTTGTTGACCATAGCCTTCTTGCGAATAGTTAACGCTTCCTACCATTGCGATAACTTGACCAGTCTGGGTATCAACAGATGAAAGTGCAAGATTGTTTGCTCCATATGCTGGCAGCATAGTGGCTCCGGTTGCAACGGCAGCTTCTGCAGCTTGCTGAGCGCGATAATCGAGTGTTGTTTTTACTGTAAGGCCACCACGTCCTACAGTTGTTCTTCCGAGTTCTTTTTCAAGAGCTTTGCGCACTTCCAGTACAAAGTGTGGTGCTTTGATATTCTCGTTTGTATTAACAGGCGGTTTTATATTATCTAAGATTGGGTAAGCCTTGGCTTCGTCGGCCTCCTTTTTTGTGATGAAATTCTCGGAAAGCATGGAATCGATTACTTTATGCTGACGTTGAATAAGTGGCTTATGACCCTCTTCGTTGTATGGATCGTATAGTCCTGGCTGGTTTGGTATGCCCGCAAGGAGGGCGGCCTCTGCTACGGTAAGTTCTTTCGATGATTTTCCAAAGTATGTTTGCGCACCACTTTCTACACCATTTCGACGACCACCGTAGGGCGACTCGTTAAGGTATAGAGTGAGAATTTGGTCCTTGTCATACATACGCTCTACTTCAAGCGATAAGATAACTTCCTTTATCTTACGGGGAATACCGCCAACGCCACGCTCTTTTGCCTCATCGGCAAAGAAAACCTGTTTTACAAGTTGCTGTGTGAGTGTTGAGCCACCCTGTGTGCTCCCACCACGAGCGTTATTGTAGGCTGCTCGGGTGAGCCCAGATATACTAATGCCGTTGTGCTTATAAAAATCTTTGTCTTCAATGGCAATCGTAGCTTGTTTCATGTGCTTATTGATTTGCTCACTTTTTACTACCTGTTTGTAGTCGCCGTCGCCCTTATCTTCCCACAGGAGTTCGTTGTTGCGGTCGTAATATCTTGTAACTGTAGTTTGCACTCGCTTGGCAAGTTCGCTTGGTCGGATTGAATCAAGGTCTCTTCTGTAGTAGGCAAACAGTGAGCCAACAGCGAGTACGCCAATCAAAATAAGGACACCAATTATTTTAAGTAGCATGATGCCGCCGCGCTTACTAAACCAGTAGCCGGCTACTCGCTTTGGGTGCATTCTATAGAGCGCTCGTTTTACGGGGTGCTTAGGTAGCGTAGCTAAGTACTCGGCTCGCTTGCGGGCTTTTTGGTCTTTCTTGGTTTTACGTTTGTGCGACAGGTTTGAATACAAACTCATCTTACGCGGTGAACTTTTCTTTCTCACGTCCCAATCACTTCTTTCATAAGCATTATTTTTCCTATTATAGCAAAAGCCCTGGCAGCCTTGCTAGTCTATTTGTTACAATAAAAAGTAACATGAATAACGCATAAAGGAGCTCCAGATGACCCTGGCCGAAGAATTAACGTGGCGAGGTTTTGTTAATCAAACCACTTTCTCTGATATTAACGAAGTAAACACTCCACGCACATTATATTTTGGAGTTGACCCGAGCGCCGACAGCATGACGATTGGGAATCTTGCTTCTGTGCTACTGGTTCGGCATTTTCTAGATTACGGCCATAAGGTTATTTTGCTCGTCGGTGGTGCAACTGGTATGATCGGTGATCCTGATGGCAAAAAGCAAGAACGCGAGTTGCGCAACAAGGACACCGTTGAGAAGAACGTAACGGCACTTATCGATGAATTAAATACGCTATTCGACGGCAAGCCGTTTGAGGTTGTTAATAATAATGACTGGTTTAAAGACATGAATTATGTAGAGTTTCTACATAAAATAGGTAAGCATGTTAGCATGACGCAGCTGCTCGATAGGGATTTTGTGAGGCAACGCATAGGAAGTGGCGGCAGTGGCATTAGCTACGGAGAGTTTAGTTACAGCCTTATTCAGGGGTATGATTTTCTTCATTTATTTCAGGAAAAAGGCGTCAC
>CAZENS010000015.1:0-4941 GCA_964513905.1 uncultured Candidatus Saccharibacteria bacterium
TATGCAAAAAATCTTACTTTATTATAAATTCACTCCTATTAGCGACCCCGAGGCGGTAAAACTGTGGCAAAAAACATTGTGCGATAGTTTGAACTTGCGCGGGCGTATTTTGGTTTCGCGACATGGCCTTAATGGTACGGTTGGCGGCGAAATGGATGATCTAAAAAAGTACATTAAAGAAACTAAAAAATTTGCAGGATTTAAAGATACGGTATTTAAGTGGAGTGATGGATCGCGTGATGATTTTCCGCGCATGAGCGTAAAGGCACGACGCGAGCTTGTAGGGTTTAAAAATAGCGATGATGAATTTGATGTAAATATGGATGGCGTGATTGACGGGGGCGACCACCTTAAGCCCGCACAGGTGCACGAAATGGTCGAAAAGTACGGCGATGACGTAGTGTTTTTTGATGGACGCAATGCACATGAGGCAAAAATCGGGAAGTTTAAGAATGCGATTGTTCCTAATACGCGCACGAGTCGGGATTTTATAGCCGAGCTTGAAAGTGATAAATACGACGACATAAAAGACAAAAAAGTTATTAGCTACTGCACGGGTGGAATTCGCTGCGAAGTAATCAGCGCCATGATGAAAAAGCGTGGGTTTAAAGAGGTGTATCAGATTGATGGTGGAATCGTAAAATACGGCGAAAAATACGGAGACGACGGCCTATGGGAAGGTGCGTTGCGTGTCTTTGATAAACGTATGACGATTAATTTTAGCGACAAAGCCAAAACAATTGGAGAATGCACGCACTGTGGTGGTAAAACAAGTAATTTTGAAAACTGCGCGCACATGGAGTGCAATGACCTTGTGTTGATTTGCGAGGAATGTAAAAAGAATCCTGAATTATTGTTTCATACGGATGAATGTCGCGAACAGCACGCCATGAAGATTGGTGCCGCTGCAGGTGCATAGTTTTAAGGTATAATAGTTTTAGTATTATTAGATAGGAAAGAGGAAAAATGAAGGGATATTACGCAAATATTGAATCTGAAACGATCAATAATGATAATTTTCGCAAGGTAGTCTATACGGGTAAGCATATGCAGCTGGTATTAATGAGCTTGCCGCCGAATGGGGAAATTGGTCAAGAGGTTCACAACGAGAACGATCAGTTTTTTCGATTTGAATCAGGCGATGGCAAGGTAGTGATTGATGGTAATGAATATACTGTTGGTGCGGATGATGTAATTATTGTGCCGGCTGGAGCGGAACATAATGTTATTAATACATCTTCAGATAGAGAATTAAAGCTATATACAATTTACGGACCATCGCATCATAAAGATGGAATTGTACGAAAAACTCGCGAAGAGGCCGAGGCGAACGAAGAAGACTTCGACGGCGTTACAACTGAATAAGAAGTAGTCTGATGAATATGAGCATCTTTAGGTTAAGGTGCTCATATTTTTTGTTTAAGAGAAAGTACGAGCGAGTGAATCGAGTGAAGTGTAATCTATCGTGTCCTGATCTTGTGCTTGTCCGATTAGCTTTAGGATAGCCTTTTCTTTTTTGCTAAGGCTGCTGTATTGAATTTTTCCACCGGCAAATAGCGTGGCAGATGCGTGTTTAATTAGCTCTTTTGGAAATGCATTACGCAACTCTTTCTGTTGTGTTTTTGGTTGGGCGCTTAATCCACATACAAAAAGGCCAAGTGGCTGTTTGCAGAGCGCACCTATGTGTGTTTTGCAAAAACTTTTCATTGTAGGCAGTGCGGCTCCAGCATAAATTGCGGTTCCGAGAATAACAGCCTTGCTTTCATGTAGAAGATTCGGTGTAACTGCTTCAGCTGCTACAACTTTTGTGTCTGCCTGTAGGCTGTTCGCGATATATTCGGCACAAAGCTTAGTGCTACCATGTCGGCTAGCATAGATGATTAGTATTTTTTTTGAACTTGAGGGCATTTTAATTATTTTTCAAGCGAAATACCATGCTTGCTTAAATCGGTAAGTCCACCTAAATCTGTAACATTTGTAAATCCATTTTTTTCGAGTAGTTTTTTGGCTTGTGCAGATCGATTACCGCTTCGGCAGTAAATAGCAATTTCGCTATTTTTATCAACATCTGGCATTGTACCTGCTTCTATTTTTTGAAGTGGATGTAACGTAGCTGACTGGGCGTGCGATGCGGCATATTCTTCTGGAGTGCGAACATCGATAATGTGTTTATACTGAGTTTGTGTGGCGGTGTTGGTGCCAGTGTTCTGTGTGTCTTTCTGACCCGATAAAAAACCAGCGCCAAGTAGGCCAATTATTATAACAACGGCAACGATTGCAATTCTCATGTAAGTACTCTCCTAATAATCTAAATAAGTAAGTAATAGTATAGCACGATTGAATTTTTATTGTAAATTGTTTACAATAAAAGAATGAGTAATTCACGACAAACAAAATATTGTCGCGCCGTCCATGAAGCGTTGCGTCGGCTGGATATTGCAACGAATGCCGATATATTGCTACATGTTCGCAAGGAGTTTCCGGCCGTAAGTGCAACGACTGTCCACCGAGTGACAGCACGACTTTGCGCCGCTGGCGATATTGGCTGTGCGCCACCTGCAAAAAACGGGGCGGTGCGTTATGATACGTATCCTGGTGAAAACGCATACTTTTCTTGTAGCGACTGTTACAGAGTGAAGCGCTTAGACGGTGGGAGGCTGGCAGATATGCTAAAGAGTCAACTTGAAGGCTGTAGCGTCTCTGGTCAGCTGATTGTAAGTGGTATATGTAAAATTTGTAAGGAGAAAAAATGAACATAACAGTATATACAACCAAGACTTGCCCCTATTGTCATCAGCTAACGAGCTGGCTAAAAGGGAAAAACGTTGAGTTTACCGAATACAAAGTCGACGAAAACCCCTACGCAGCTCAGATGATGGTGCAACAAAGTGGTCAAATGGGTGTGCCCTTTTCTACCGTAGAAAAGGAGGATGGCGAAAAGATTGGCATAATGGGCTTTGACCGAGCAACATTCGAAGAGGCACTGGCGGGGAGGATGTAATTTTACAGGCTGGCGTTGTGTAGGTATACTGATATAAAGGAGATGTAATATGAACCTGGTGACAGATTTAACCGGTGAGAAAATAATTACTTACTTAACACAAACGCTAACAGACCGACTGCAAAAGGGCGAATCTGTATTATGGCTTGTCCCTGGTGGATCTGCTATGGCGTCAGCGAGCCGTGTGCTAGAGAACTTGGAGGACGTAGATACATCGCGGCTATGTATTACGCTAACAGATGAGCGGTACGGTTCGCCGGGCCATGATGATGAGAATTGGTCTCAGTTAGGTAGACTGGGATTTGTATTAAATTCAATTAACGCCTATAGGGTTCTTCGGGGTGAAGACGCAGAAACAACCGCAACCGATTTTAGTCATAAACTTGGTGAATTGTTTGCAACCTATCAGTATAAAATTGGTTTATTTGGCATTGGCGCTGATGGCCATACTGCAGGAATTAAGCCGCACTCTTCTGCTACCACGAGTAGTGAACTTGCAGTTCACTTTGCGGGCAGTGATTTTGAGAGAGTAACTATGACCGCAAAGGCGGTTCGTCGGTTAGATGAAGTGGTTGCGTATGCAAGAGGGGAAGAGAAGTTTGAAACGCTAACAAATCTTCTGCATGAAACTGCTAGTATCGAAGATCAGCCGGCCCAGGTTCTAAAAGAAGTAAAAAAGTCTACTTTATTTTCTGATTTGGAATTATAAAAAATAAATCTTGATAATTGGAGGGAAGATGAAAATTGTTATATCTGGCTTAGGTAAGATGGGTATGCAAATTGCCCAAAAGCTTACAGAGGGCGGCCATAAGGTGATTGCTCATAATCGTAGCCAAGGAAGCGTAGACGAGGCTGTGGGTTTTGGTGCGACTCCTGCGTATACGATACAGGAGGCAGTCAATGCATTCGAGGAAGATACACCTGTAGTTGTATGGATAATGATTCCAGCGAATGCTATAGATGCTGCTATTGATGAGTGGCTCGAAGTATTGCCGAAAGGTAGTGTGATAATCGATGGTGGCAATAGCGATTTTCGTGGAGATAGCGCGCGTGCGGAGCGTGTTGTAGCTAAAGGGTGTACGTTGCTTGACATTGGAACAAGCGGCGGCGTTCATGGGTATAATCGAGGTTTTTGTATGATGGTTGGTGGCGACCTGCTTGCGTACAAACAGATAGTGTCAGCCCTAGATACGCTAGCGAGCCCAAGTGGCATACATAATCATTTTGGCAATAACGGAGCGGGTCATTACGTAAAAATGGTTCATAATGCAATCGAATACGGCATGATGCAAAGCTTGGCGGAGGGGTATCGTATGCTGAAAGAAGGCCCGCTACAAGATATTGATTTGGCGAAGGCAGGAGAGACGTGGCAACACTCCAGCGTGATCACATCATGGCTGAATGAGTTATCGGCTGAAGCGCTGAAGGAGTCGCCAAATCTTGACGAGATACCTGGCGTCGTGGCTGAGTCGGGCGAGGCTCGCTGGACACTTGAAGTTGCAAAAGATTTAGATATCCCGCTTCCTGCTATACAAGCGGCATTCGATGTTCGATTAGACTCTCAGGCTGGAGAAGTCAATTTTTCAACAAAATTATTAGCTGCAATGCGGAATAAGTTTGGTGGACATAATTTGGCAGGAAAATAGGGAAATAAAATATATGAAACGAGCAATTTTAGTACACGGAAAACCACCGCGAGAGACTTACGAAAATCCAGCAGAGACCAGCGCAAGCAATGCACTTTGGTTTCCGTGGATTCAAAAGCAGTTGTTGCTACGGGATATATCTGCGCAATCTCCAGAAATGCTACGGGCATATCAGCCAGATTATGCAATTTGGAAGGAGACGTTTGAGCAGTTTACAATCGATGGTGATTCTATACTGATAGGGCATAGTTGCGGGGCGGGTTTTCTTGTTCAGTGGCTGAGTGAAAATCCGGA
>CAZENS010000015.1:5041-16962 GCA_964513905.1 uncultured Candidatus Saccharibacteria bacterium
ATCACCTATTTAAGGGCTACGGTCATTTTACCGGAGAATATGAGATGGAGAGTGACAAGACTTTTCCGGAATTATTAGCGCTAATTGACGGTGATACTGCCAAGTAGATGAATTCTACACTTGAGCAAAAATTAAAAACTTTACCTGGCACGCCAGGGGTTTATTTGCATAAATCAAAATCTGGTGAGGTTATTTACGTTGGTAAGGCAGCTGTGCTTAAGAATCGCGTTCGTCAATATTTTCAAGAAAGTCGCTCTCGGGATAATAAAACAATGGCGCTCGTGTCGGAGATTTCGGATGTTGACTGGGTAGAAACTGAAAGTGAGGTGGATGCGCTGTTTTTAGAAAGTGAAATGGTCAAGCGCTACATGCCACGGTACAACGTGCTTTTAAGAGATGATAAAAGCCAAAGTTTTGTACGGATTAACATGCATGCCGAATGGCCGATTGTAAGTATTACACGCAATCCAGCAGACGACGGTGCTGAATATTACGGCCCATTCTATAACGGCTTTGCCCTAAAAAAAGCTGTTCGATATCTGCGAAAAGTATATCCATATTTAACGAAAGAGCGTCGACCCGGCCAGTCTAATCTTGATGAAGATCTGGGCTTGGCTCCCAAGCAAAGTGACGGATCGCTGGCATACAAAGCCGACTTGCGAAAGTTAATTAGCTACATAAAAGGAAATAGAAAATCACTAGCCAAAGAGATTGAAAAAAGTATGAAGCAGGCCGCTAAAGCGCAGGATTTTGAAGCCGCGGCCGTATTGCGCAATCGACTACGTGCTATGCAAGAGTTGCAACAGCGCGTTATGTTTGGCGATAAAGAGTTTTTGGATATATCTAAAGATCGCGCGTTGGCAGATCTGACAAAAATACTATTACTGCCAAAAGAGCCAGCTCGTATAGAAGGCTATGATATTAGTCATATGAGCGGCAGTAATGTGGTGGCAAGTATGGTTGTATTTAGCAACGGCGTTAGTGATAGGGGCGAGTACAGAAAATTCAAGGTTGATGAAAGAAATAATGACGTAGAGAATATGCGACAGGTGATTTCTCGTCGTTTGAGCGAGCGTAATATCAAACGTTGGGGGCGACCTGATTTGATACTGATTGACGGCGGCATTGGACAGCTGAATGCTGCAATTAAGGCGAGTCAAAGTCAGGGGGTTGTGGACATCCCGATTGTGAGTGTTGCAAAACGAGAAGAAGAGATGATGATTCATAAAACTGATTCGGGTATTGATACGAGCGGGATTAGGGATTTGCTAGATCAGGCGCTACCTGGAGTTGGCGTGGTAGAGCAAAATGAGGTGTATGTTGTTAATCTCCACACGCATCAGCGGAATGCGTCGTCGCATTCTCGTAATTTGCGAGGTTCTGCGGGTGTGATTGCTGGTCGTTATGATGATATCGTAAAGTTGGTGCAGCGGATTCGCGACGAGGCGCATAGATTTGCAGTGAGCTATCATACGGCACTAAAGCGAAAACAACAAACAAAAAGTGAACTCGAAGAGATTCCGGGTGTTGGTGCACAAACTCGTAAAAAGCTTTTACGACATTTTGGCAGCGTAAAATTAATTCGTCAGGCGAGCGCTGATGAGCTTGAGCAGTGTGTGGGCGCAAGCAGGGCAAAAAGCATAACACAATATTTTAAGCAGGAGACAAGCAGTGAATAGTGATTTTTTTAGAGCGAATCGCCAACGAATTATAGAGGTGCTTGGCGATGACATTCTTGTTGTCTCGGCGTACGATAAGATGCAACTAACGAATGATGCTGCGGCACCGTTCGTGCAGGAATCTAACTTTTGGTGGCTAGCAGGAATAGAAGCCTCCGGGTGGAGGATGGCAATTGATTGCAAGAGCGGAAAGTCTTTTCTTGTGGAGCCAATTATTAGTGAGGTCGAAAGGCTGTTTGATGGAGCGTTGTCTATCGAGGCGGCGCTTGCACGCTCGGGGGCAGATTCGGTCATCACTGAAGCTACGCTAGTAGAAATGCTACAGGGAAAGCAAGCCTACGCTTTGCAGCCACAGAGTTCTAGTGATGCGTCTTTTGTATTAAATCCTTCGCAAAAAAGAATGTGGAATTTTGCTGAGAAGCACGCAAATCAAGTGAGTAATGTACGGCAAGAATTGGCGCGATTACGAGCTATCAAAAGTGCGACAGAAATTCAGGCAATCAAAGAGGCGATCAGTGTAACGGCGCAGGCTTTTTTGAATGTAGAGCATAATTTTTCAACATATGTGCGCGAGAGTGATATTGCCGCAGATATAACGCATACTTTTCTGAAAAATGGATCCACGCATGCATACGATCCAATTGTCGCATCTGGCAAAAATGCGTGTACATTACACTATGTTCAAAATAGCGGAATGCTAAGCGGTTTGGTGTTGATAGATGTCGGCGCAAAAATAAACGGCTATAGTGCGGATATAACACGGACGTACGGAACAGCCAATGTCTCGGATCGAGAGAAGAATGTTCATGTTGCGGTTCGCGAGGCCCTGGAGGAGATTAAGAAAAGAATGTCTCTTGGTATGGAGATTAGGGAGTATCTTCTAGCGGTTGATGAGGTGATGGTGAGCGCGCTGGTTAATCTTGGTCTTATGAAAAATCGAAAGGACATTCAATCCTACAGGAAATATTTTCCGCACGCAATTAGCCATGGGCTCGGTGTAGATGTGCATGATAGTCTGGGTCGCTATGATACGTTTCGGGAAGGAATGGTGCTAACCATTGAGCCAGGAATATACATTCCAGAAGAGGGTATTGGCGTGCGTATTGAGGACGACATATTGTTTACTGCTAATGGGGTGGAAAATCTCAGCTCGTCAATCGGGACTATGCTATAATTGAGGGTGATGATGCGTAAGCAATTTGCTATTTTTATTTTACGGTGGATATTGAACTCATTTGGGTTGTGGGTGGCTGTTCGGTTGCTGGGCACGAGCGGCTCTTCAGAGTTAGCCGGAGATGGCTACAGTATCTATCTGCTGGCTGGATTTATTTTCTCGTTACTCAATAGTATCTTGCGGCCTTTGGTGGTGATTTTATCGTTGCCAGCGATACTCATAACACTTGGACTTTTTGTTTTTGTAGTGAACGGCTTTATGGTGTGGCTTGCGATACAGATGACACCACAACTAGAAATGACCTTTTTAAACTCAATTTTTGCAGGAATGCTACTAAGTTTGATAAACTATATAGTTAGTGCTGCACTTGAATTACAAGTGCTCAAGAAAGAGGAGTAATAGAAGATGGACGTAACACTACAAGCTATCATGGTTGGATCTGCGATACTGATGATTCTTGCGATTTTGCTGCAACAACGAGGTGCTACCTTAGGTGCTGGATTTGGAGCATCGGGTGAACTATATACCACCAGACGCGGCCTAGATAAGAATTTGTTTGAGTTTACTATTATAATGGCTGTTATTTTTACGATGTCGATTTTAGCAGGGTTGCTTCTGCCGTCGATCGGAGGATAGGTTAGGCGTGGCCCAGAGCAGTGGTTCATGGCGTCGTTTTAGAAACTTGCGGATTCGCAAGAGACTTTCGCAAACGGCAAGAAATATTGAAGTCGCTACCACCCGACACGCACGGCACTTTGTGCTAGAGCGATGGAATCGAGCAAAAGACGTTCGACAGAATATTGGCATATGGTTGATTTTTGTTGGCGTTCTTGTTGCGGCAGTTATTATACAGTTTTTGCTGGTTAGGGGAGTGTATACCAATCAGGCTCCAGTTGAGGGTGGTACATATGCAGAGGGCGTAAATGGACGGGTAAGTACACTGAATCCGCTTTTTGCTGCAACACAGGCCGAGCAGTCTACGGCTCAACTTATTTTTTCAAGCTTATTTGACTACGACAACAGAGGCTCATTAAGTGGAGATCTTGCTACCGGCTATAAAAGAAGTGAAGACGGACGGACATACACAGTAACACTGCGCGATAATGCAACGTGGCACGATGGAAAGCCAGTAACTGTTGATGACATTCTTTTTACGGTTAATCTACTGAAAAACCCTGCTGTTGGGTCATCCTTGGCGGCTAGTTGGGAGGGGATTCAAGCCGTAAAGATTAATAAAGACAAAGTGGCTTTCAATTTACCTGCGGCCTATGTACCGTTCCCGCACGCATTAACATTTCCAATTTTGCCAAAGCATATTCTAGAGAACGTTAAACCAAATACTATACGAGAGCATCCATTTAGTACTGAGCCAGTCGGGAGCGGGCCGTTTGCGTTTCGGTTTAAGCAAAAGGTAAAAAGCGATGGCTCTCACGAAGTACTTCATCTTAAGCAAAACACAGCCTATTATGGTGGCCAGGTAAAGCTTGAGCGATTCCAGCTTCATGCTTATGCAAACCGCGACGACCTTGTAGAGGGGCTACGAACGCAAGCTATTGGTGCTGCAAGTGGTGTTCCGCTGAATAATCTTGCCTCATTCGATGGCGACAGCCGCTTTGACGTAAACTTCTTGCCCGTTCAGGCCGGTGTGTATGCATTAATGAATACAGAATCCCCGACTCTGAAGAACGAAAAAATTCGAAAAGCACTGCAGCTTGGAACGAATGTCGACGAGGCGCTTTCAACACTTTCCTGGAAGCCAAAACGTATGGATACTCCGTTTGCTGGGAATCAAATGAAGCTTGATGTTAAAAAACCAGGGTATAATATTGCAAAAGCAAAAAAGATTTTAGATGAATCGGGCTGGAAGCTTAACCCCGAAGGTTTTCGATATAAGGATAATAAGCCGTTGCAAATTCGGTTGAGTTACCTGAAGGATACAGATTACGAGTCAGTGGTAGGAGGGTTGGTCGAGCAGTGGCGTAAGTTGGGAATTAAAGTAGAAACGCAATCTATTGATGCTAAAGACCCAACGCAGAATTTTGTTAGTTCGGTGTTGCAGCCTCGCAATTTTGATGTGCTTGTGCACGAACTTACGATTGGTGCTGATCCGGATATTTATGCATATTGGCACTCTTCTCAGGCAACTGCGCGCGGGCTTAATTTCTCGAATTATAAGGATGACATTAGTGACGACGCCTTGTCTAGTGCACGATCACGACAGGATGAGTTATTGCGCGTAGCGAAATACGAAAGTTTTTTACGCCAGTGGTATGAAAAAGCGCCTGCTATAGGACTATATCAGTCATCGGTTTCATATGTTGCTACAAAAGGAGTGCAGTCGGTACAGAAACAGGATAATTTAGTGACAGAGGTGGATAGGTATTACGACGTCGTTCGTTGGACGGCTAGGAGCGACTCTGTTTACAAGACTCCGTAGGTTGGGTATAATGATCAAGTTACCGAAACTATTGAGCACTGGTGGCGGAATTGGTAGACGCGCTAGCTTGAGGGGCTAGTGATCGTAAGATCGTGGAGGTTCAAGTCCTCTTCAGTGCACCACTGTAGAACAATAAGATGATGTCGTCCGTGCGGACGACTTTTTGATTGCTAGAGGTGGTGTATCGCTCTATATCCTAACAACGCCAAATGTCGATGATTACGCCTCAGCAAAATAGATTTCGCTCGAGGCGCATAGCGCTCAGCTTTCCTGTATACTAGATTGTATGACGCTTTTTCTTGCGGCAATGATGGCGATTATCGTTCCACTTATGCTGGTGGTTGGATTTCGTATGCCGGCCAGATATGGTATGTTTATTAGTTTAATTGTCGTCGGGTGCATTGCCTATTATGTTTGGGGTGTAGGCGAATTGACGCTAGCAGCATCGGTATTTCAGGCATTGCATAGAGCACTGACCATCGCACTTATTTTATTTGGCGCAGTAACGTTGCTTTACACCTTGCAAAGAACTGGTGCGATGGCGCGTATTAAATATGGATTTCATTCAATTTCGCCCGATATGAGGGTTCAGGCAGTACTGGTAGGATTCGCATTCATTTCTTTAATGGAGGGCGCCTCTGGGTTTGGAACTCCTGCGATTGTTGCAGCTCCACTAATGATGGCGTTGGGATTTCGGCCAATTATAGCAGCAACAATTGCCCTACTTGGAGATACTGTGGCGGTAACGTTCGGCGCTGTCGGAACGCCGCTAATTGTAGGGCTTGAGAACGTTCCTGGATATTCTCAGGAGTTAGTGCAGCGAGCTGGTGCTCAGGTAACGTTGTATGATTTTGTTATCGGAACTATTTTACCAGTGTTGTTAGTGGCGGTGCTGGTTGTTGGCTTCAGGCGAAAGGACGAGAAGGCTCGTTGGGGTCAGGTTGTTGAAATAGTCCCGTGGGCATTGATGGTAGGTTTTGTTTATGCAGTGTCTGCCGCTGTTGTTGTAAGGGTTTTTGGGCCAGAGTTTACCGCTATTATCGCATCTATTTTCACCTTAATTTTTGCAACAATAACTGCAAAAAAAGGCTGGATGACGCCAAGTGCAACCTGGCGGCATCATGCTGTCGACAGGGAGCCTGATGATGATACTGAAATAGGAAACTCAATGAGCTTACTGCGAGCTTGGGCTCCATATGGGGCTGTTGTTGTTTTGCTATTAGCGACGCGAGTTGTAGAGCCAATTAAGGAATTAACTACAACTATTCTTGATGTAAGTTGGCATTCAATTTTGGGAATAGAATCAATCAATTCTACGTGGCAATTGTTATATTCTCCTGGGGCGGTGTTGATTGCTGCCGCTGTATTTGCAGCACTTACGCAGTCAAAATCTTTACGTCCAGTTGCGGGAGCTATGAAGCAATCTGTCGGTGTAGTGGTTGGTGCGCTACTGGCGCTTGTGCCTACGCTAATGATGGTGCAAATTTTTAGTAATTCCGGGATTAATACCGCCGGACTCGCATCGATGCCGGTGTATATAGGCGAATATTTTGCGAATATATTTGGGGATATTTGGGTTTTGATTGCACCTCTTTTGGGTGCAACAGGTGCGTTTATTGCTGGTAGCTCGACGGTATCAACGCTTACGCTAGCTACGGTTCAAGATAGTGTTGCAAGCGCAGTGGGCATATCTCAAGAGATTGTACTTGCTTTGCAAATGATTGGTGCAGCCGCCGGTAATGTGGTGGCGATTCATAATGTCGTTGCCGTTGCGGCTGTTGTCGGCTTAGTGCATCGCGAGGGGCATATCATGAGACGAGCATTTCCTGCGGTTATCGTATATCTGTTGATTGCCTCATTATTGGGAGCGGTATCTCTATTCTTTATGTAAATAAAAAATACCGCAAAACGGTATTTCATATTCTGGTGGGCGCTGAGGGGCTCGAACCCCCGACCCCTTCGGTGTAAACGAAGTGCTCTAGCCAACTGAGCTAAGCGCCCCAACCTGTTAAATTAGTATACTCACTTGCTATAAAAAAATCAAGCTAATTATTACATTAATGATATAATATCAAGAAAGGAGGCCCGATAAGTTCGGGCATATTATATGAAAGACCCTAACAAAATTCGCAATATTGCTATAATTGCCCACGTTGATCACGGTAAAACTACAATGGTTGATGGCCTATTAAAGCAAAGTAATACATTTAGAGACAATCAGGCAGAAATGAGCCAAGATCTAATTATGGACAGCGGCGACCAAGAGCATGAGCGTGGGATTACAATTACTGCAAAACAAACGAGTGTATATTATGATAGTTATAAAATAAATATTATAGATACTCCAGGGCACGCAGATTTTAGTGGCGAGGTTGAGCGAACGCTGAATATGGCCGACGGTGTTTTGCTTATTGTTGATGCACAAGAAGGACCAATGCCGCAAACGAAGTTTGTGCTTTCGAAGGCACTTGAGTTGGGCTTAAAGCCGGTCGTTGTTGTGAACAAAATCGACAAGCCATCTCGTCGAATTGACGAGGTACTTGATGAGGTTTCTGATCTTTTCTTGGAGCTTGCTATTCACGATGATCAGCTTCATTACCCTGTATATTATTCAATTGGTCGTGAAGGGAAGTCTTGGGGCGCAGTGCCAGACAACACCAGCGAGAAAGCAGACTTAACGCCAATTTTTAACGCAATTATTAACGACATTCCTGCGCCAGCCGTCGACGCAACAGGTGGCTTTCAGCTTCTTGTTACAAGCTTGCAGTACGACTCATTTTTAGGAAAATATGCAATTGGACGAGTTGCGCGAGGAGTTGCAAAGAAAGGCCTTTCGACTGTTCTTCTGAAACGCGACGATGTACGTGTTCCTAGTCGGATAGATAAGATATTTACTTATCGTGGCCTAAATCGAGAGGAAACAGATGAGGCGATTGCGGGAGATATCGTTGCGCTAACGGGTATCGCGGATGCTCATATTGGCGATACGATTTCTGACAAAGAGATTCCTGAAGCGCTTCCCGCGATTGATATCGAGGCGCCAACGCTTAGTATGTATCTTGGGCCAAACACAAGTCCCCTTAAAGGAAAAGAAGGGGAGTTTTCTACAAGTCGACAGATTGGCGATCGACTTGCGCAAGAGATCGAAACGAACGTTAGTCTTAGGGTGGAGGAAAACGGCATCGGATATACAGTTTCGGGCAGGGGTGAGCTTCATTTGAGCGTATTGATTGAAACAATGCGACGTGAAGGGTACGAGTTCGAGGTTGGCAGGCCGCAAGTTGTTACGATAGAAGTTGACGGCGTAACACAAGAGCCAGTCGAAGAATTATTAATAGAGGTAGCACCAGAGTTCGTCGGTACGATTAGTCAAGAGCTTGGCTCGCGACGAGCCGAGATGCGCGGTCAAGAAACAACAAGTAGCGGTACGGTTCGAATGACGTATATTTTACCTACTCGAGCATTGATAGGCTTGCGGAATAATCTCCTAACTGCCACCAAGGGGACGGTAATTATGAATAGCCTCCCTCATGGGTATCGTCCTATGGGCGCAAAAATACCAAAAACAAGAAACGGCGTATTGATTGCTTTTGAGGCTGGTACTACAACTGGCTATGCGCTGCAGGCTGCTGAAGCAAGAGGCGAGTTGCTGGTTGGTCCTGGTACCGAGGTGTATCCAGGTATGATCGTTGGGGTTTATAATCGTCAAGAGGATCTTGAGATTAACGTCTGTAAGGCAAAGCAACTTACCAATATGCGTTCAAAATCTTCAGATGGTGCGGTGCAATTAACACCACACACAGACTTAAGTCTTGAGCAGTGTATTGATTTTATTGAAGACGATGAGCTACTTGAAGTTACGCCAAAGAATCTTCGATTACGAAAAAGATATCTAGACGCCAACGAAAGAAAACGAGCTGCAAAGAAATAGAAAAATGCAACAAAATTGCAATAAATAGGCTATTTTTTGCAACAAAGTTGCAGTATAGGTGGAATGGGCATACTATATACTGATATGAACGATTGGATACTTTTATTAATAGCCGTGACTGCAGGGAGTATTATCTCTCTTTCTGGCGGACTATACTTACTATACGGAAAAAGAGGCGCAAAAAAACTTCAGCGCTACGCAGTTTCTTTTGCGGCAGGCGCATTACTGGCTGCCTCGTTTTTCGACCTATTGCCAGAGGCTTTTGCGCACGGGGAGCCTCGTGCTGTTTCTATGGCGATACTAATTGCTTTTTTGGCATTCTTTTTGCTAGAGCGAGGGCTAAACTGGTTTCATCACCACCACGAGCACGAGGATAAAAAGGGTAGAAAAGAAAAACATCGTACAACTGCACTAATTATTATTGGTGATACGTTGCATAATTTTATTGATGGATTAGCAATCGGTGCAGCATTTTTAGTAAGCCCGGCGGTTGGAGTCGTTACGACATTCGCAGTTGCGGCGCATGAAATCCCTCAGGAGATAGGTGATTTTGGCCTACTGCTTGCTCGGGGCATGAAGAAAAAAATGGTTGTGATCGTTAACTTGCTTAGTGCTTTAATAACAATTGTAGGAGCGGGTCTTGTGTATGGATTTGGTGGCAGTCTGCAACTTCCGGAGTCTATTTTACTTGCGTCGATTGCCGGATTCTTCATCTATATTGCGGCGAGCGACATTATTCCAACTATTCATCATGAATCTGAGAAGCGATATGCAAATCTTCAATCGGTCGTACTTATTGCTGGCGTTATTTTTGTTGGCATTACCACTACGTTTGCGCATAGCTTTATCGCTCACCCTGGCCACGATGAAGTAAATACAATGCAGCAAGATTTACAGCATGACGATCATAATCACGTACATGAAACCGATCATGAACATAGCCACGACCACGATCATGAACCCAGCCACGACCACGATCACTAATTCTTGTGTATAAAATAAAGGAGCGTCTTGCTATAATAAAAAGATATGGCAAATAAGGCGCTCCCCTCAAAGTTAAAAACAGCTCTTGTAAAAACAGCTGGTTTTTTAATGTCAGACGGGAAGAGTCCGGATGATGCTTTTGGAGAGCTTTTTAATGAGGTGCAAAAACGCCGAATATACAGCGACGGAAAGACATTCGTTGATTTAATACCACGAAAACGTGCAAAAGAAATCATGAAGGAGTATCGTCTTGCCAAGAAAGATCCAAAGTTTGATTTAGCCGAGTTTTTGGGCCGTCATTTTTATGAATTTAAGCCGCATAAGGATCAGGTTTTTATCATGTCGCCAGACAGGGGTCCGCGTCAGCATGTAAGCGAGCTTTGGCCACAACTGGAGCGTCGTAATAGAAAAGTCCGCGGGTCGTTGATAGCTTTGCCGCATGAATATATTGTACCTGGCGGGCGTTTTAGCGAGATGTTCTATTGGGATACTTACTTTATTATGCTAGGGTTGGCGGCCGATGATCGATGGGATGTAATTGAGGGGATGATGAAGAACTATGCATTTATGCTACGTAAGTTCGGCTTTATCCCAACAGCAAATCGAACCTATTTTTTAAGCCGTTCACAACCACCCTTTTTCAGCCATATGGTAGAATTACTCGCAGAAAATAACGGGAAGAAACGCACGCAGTTTGAGTATCTACCGCACCTGTTAACAGAATATAGATTTTGGATGAAGGGTCGTACAGAAATGCGCGATCATGTTGAGCAACAGGCATACCGACGAGTTGTGCAAATGCCAAATGGCGCTACGCTTAATCGCTATTTTGATAATAAAGTAACGCCACGTCCAGAATCTCAGTTTGAGGATATAGAAACAGCGAATACAGCAAGTGGCATGAATAAGGATAAACTCTTCTTGGACTTGCGAGCTGGTGCAGAAAGTGGGTGGGATTTTAGTTCACGCTGGTTCCGCAAGCCGGATGATATCAGCACGATTCATACTACCGATATCTTGCCGGTTGATCTAAACTGTTTACTGTACGATCTTGAAACGCTTATCGCCGATACGTATAGGTTGATGAAACAGCCGTTGTTGGCGCGAAAATTCAAAAGGCTGGCAAGTCAGCGCGCTGATGCGATTCAAAGATATTTTTGGGATGATGAAGAGCAGTTCTATTTCGATTTTGACTTTCGTATTGGCGAGCGAACCAAGCGACCGAATTTGGCAGCAGTGTTTACTCTAGTAAGTGGTATCGCGAGCGCAGAGCAAGCAGCAGCGGTCGCGCGGCGTCTTGAGGATGACTTTTTGTCTGACGGTGGTTTAGTAACTACACTCGTTAATAATGGTCAGCAGTGGGATGCGCCGAATGGTTGGGCGCCGTTGCAGTGGATGGCGATAAAAGGTCTTCGACGATATGGGCATACGGAATTGGCAGATGAGATCAAGCGTCGCTGGATGCACTCAACGGAACTAGTTTTTTCGACACGCCACAAGATGATTGAGAAGTATGATGTTCAACACGAAGAACGACTTGGCGGAGGGGGAGAGTATCCTCTGCAGGATGGATTTGGTTGGACGAACGGTGTATACGCGACGCTGTACGATGAGATTAGCTAGCGTAAGCCTTCTCGTTCTCGGCGATTTTCGATAGCACGAATCACAGCAACGCTCCACGCCTGCACCTCCTGAGGAGGTTGTTCAACTTTATTA
>CAZENS010000016.1:0-10724 GCA_964513905.1 uncultured Candidatus Saccharibacteria bacterium
CCTACTCATTGGCTACATTCGAGCCTACAAAGGCAAAAAGAAGTCGCTTAAAGAATTGACCGGCCTATTAGTCAAAAGGGCCGGCCTTCTGTATGTATGGGGAGTGCTAATTACCGTAGCAATTACCGTCTTTACAATCTCCGTAGGTGGACACGACCTTCTGCCAAAATTACCGACGGACGCACAGCTTGCCTCTCCGCTAGCCTTCCTCTGGTCTGTTCTTACCATGGAGTACTTTAACGATTGGATATATTTCCTGCGCCTCTACGCAATAATGCTACTGGCCACCCCCATATTCTTATGGCTCATCAGAAAAGGTCACGAAAGAATTGTTCCTTTTTTTGCACTCACGTTGTATATTATTGGCTTTATAGTTCCCGAGTCTGCCCTACAATGGCAAGCACTGTTTTTTGGCGCTGCGCTGATTGGCTACCGCCTAGAAGATATTACCAGATGGTTCAGAGAGCACCCAATATTAAAAAGGATTTTACTCACTACCACCATACTCGCAAGCCTTGCTACAATGATCATCAGCTTCTTTTTTGTGCACGGCTGGCACAAAGTTGAAGACCCCCACTGGGAAATTATGGATCGCACCACCTATGTAACTATCCGCGAGAGTCTTGATCCAATCTTCTCGCTCGCGCCACTCGCAGTCGGGAGACTTACCCTTGCCTTCCTGTGGTTTGGAGGGCTGCTGATGCTATTCCATGTCGCCAAGCCGTTCATTCTACGTTTCTTTGGATGGCTACTGCTACCACTCGGAGAAAGATCACTCAGTGCATACTGCCTTCAGGCGATCATCCTACCTTTTATAGTTATCACACTTTCTCCGGGTGGCGAATTTAAAAATACAATCATCGCACTACTCACCACGCTTCTAATATGGGGAATGTTACAGGTAAAATTTATACAGAAAATAATCCCGCGATAAACTAGAATATTAAATATTTTTTTGCTATAATGACAGGTACACACTTCGGGGTGTGGCGCAGTTGGCTAGCGCGCGCGGTTTGGGACCGTGAGGTCGAAGGTTCGAGTCCTTTCACCCCGACCACATGAGCAATCATCGTTACTAAAGAGCCCTGACTGGGCTTCTTTTAGTTTATAGGGGCTTAGCCCTATACTCATTTTGATTCTATGGTATCTTTATTCTGACTATACGGCCCGCTTGCGCAGCTTACCAGCCGCCGCCTCCGCCGCCTCCGCCGCCTCCGCCAGAGTAGCCCCCACCGCTTGATCCACCGCTAGATGAATAGCTACTGCTCGCAGCCAACACGCCAGTGCCAATATCACCAATAGAATCAGCAAAACTCGCTGCCGCAAAAGAACCTACCATCCAATCAGGTTGCACACCATTAGTCTGATAAAGATCCCCCAGCTCCTTGGCCCACCGTTTCTCCTGACCAAATAAAATCGCATACGGCAACGCTTTTTCGTACAGTTTAATCCGTCCACCTACGCCATCAATTGACCCAACCTTTGCTGCTCCTTCCGGACTTTGCAGCATTGCAAGTCTTTCCTTCTCGGCCACACCAATATACATTTTTAGGCCAAACAGATACTTTTTTAACGTTTCGGCCTTAACGGTCGGCACCTTATCAGACCAAATTACAGTAATTAGTAGGTTAGCTACCCACAGCACAGGATTCAACAATACAAATCCAGCTGTTACCATAAATTTCGTTAATGAACTTTTTAGCTTGGTAAGCTCTGGTGGATTCTCCTTAAAGCCTGCCGAATCCTTCTCTAGTCTTGCAGTTATTGCAGTCATCGCCCGACCAATAGCTTGGTCATTTTTACGAA
Organism: uncultured Candidatus Saccharibacteria bacterium; assembly: GCA_964513905.1. Lineage (GTDB taxonomy): Bacteria > Patescibacteriota > Saccharimonadia > Saccharimonadales > Saccharimonadaceae > CAMEGH01. The sequence continues at coordinate 1,807 of CAZENS010000016.1, forward strand.
TTTCCTCCATAGTAATCCTTGTGCCTATCTCTAACGTACCCCCAAAAAGAGCCTTAGCTAACTCGATTTCGTCATTAGATAAGTCATCAAAAGAGCGCAAAATCGTGAACCTGTAGTTAGACTTGGAAAAAATCGTCTTCTCGCCTATCTGCTCGATTGAAATGTAGTGCCGCACTGCCCAGTCAATAATCTGTGCAGGTAGCGATTTATTATAAAAATTCCCAAGCAGAACAAAAGAACCATCTAGCACGGAATGTCCTGCTGGAGGTATATACTCGGGCACAATCGCCCTATTTTTTACCGCTAATCTGTCTGGCGTATCTAAGATTTTACGCCGTTTTCTAGAATACCAAAAATACGCCAGTAGGGTCCCAATCGGGCCAAGTACCAAGCTAGATGTGATTACGGCCGATAGCAACCACCCCAGAATTTTCTCGACCAGTGATTGCTCGTACGCCGCAAAGGTATTAGGCTTGAAACCAAACGCTACCGTTACACCATGACCAGGACTTAAATTGCTAGCTGACACCTTATATTCGCCCTCGCCAGCAGTGCTCAACGAGCATAAGCTGCTAGCTTTATCCTGTCCTGTGTAGCACTTTGGACTTGGGTCAAGAAGGCCAATAAGCTCACGATCAATCTTAAGCGATATATTCAAATTTTCAATCGGAACCCGCCACTCAACACCAAGCACGTCCCAATAAAACTCATCCTTATTCGTATCTTGATAATATCGGGTAACATCTCGCTGAGTATACTTTATGGCGTAGGTTTTTTTACCTTCAACAAAAACATCCTCATCACCAATCCGCAAAGTATTATCTTGCCAGTTGTAGTTGAGTTCGCCACCATTCTCATCTTGAACAGACTCTAATTTAAATGATGTTGAATGGCCGTCATAATCTTTTACAAAATTGCGTACCAAGCCACGATTTTGATTTGGCGGAAAATCTGCAGTCACGGTCTCTGTCACTTCTAGAGTCGACCTGTTTTCCTCGTCCCGCGACAACTGCATATCGACATCAAAGCTATTTATTTTAAAATTATCTACTGAACTTGCGTACGTATCCCCACCAAAGAACACGAGACCAACGGCCGTCGATACTGATAAGAATAAAACTATTGATACAATGCTACGAACAATCCTCATACCTGTGATTATGCCACAATTGATAAATATTTAATAATTAACAGCGAGCGCGTGGTTGTTTTACGGGAGGGGGTGTTGGTCTATGTTCACCAGTTCTAGCATTTCTTGTGCGTCTGGTGGGCCTATTTCGTATTTAGTCTTAGGTTCGGCTTGCTGTTGCACTTCTTCGGCAGGTGGCAAGTTTATTATCCACGCACTTATAGCTACGGCTAGTAGAATACCAACGATAGCGAGTGCTTTCTTCGTGCCTTTACGGTAGCATGATTGCACCAAAAACAGCAATTACATCAATAATACAGTGTAGCAATCCACGCACAAAAATCTAATTTACGTGTCGATACTGACCGTTCTCGCGGTCATCATTATTTGCAGCTTGATTTGCCTGCATATACTGAACAATTTGCGCAATCCCTCTTTCAATATTTTGCACCCGTAGCTTTGTATCGTTCAAATTGTGCGTGCGCGTAGACGAATTTGTGTCGCCTGCTCGAACCTGCTGCATAATTGCCTCAAGCTGTGAAATTACTTGCTGAAGATGATGATATAAATCTTTTATCTCGCGCTGCGTATCGTCAAGATCTTGCGTTCGTTGGTCAATCCTTTGCACCGCATCTCGTATATTACGAATATCGTTCTGAAAATTCGCCAGCTCATTTCGTACTGCTTGGCTCACATCTGCTTTTGATAAATCTGCCATAAACCCTCCTAATCTACTCTTTGCTCATAGTAACCGGGCGCGTGCACTGTGCCCTCTATCTTCGACCAAGCTATCACCGCTCCGCCAAATTGATCTTGATTATTTTTTACGTGCTCCTTAGATACAAACATAAAATCTTCTATTTCATCTGGCTGAAGTTGAAACTGCATATCTGGCTGAACCGGCTGTTTTGCCTTAAAAATGAACTGATATGTTTGCATAATATCGCTATGCCGATCAACGAAGAAAAGGAACTCCACATCGTCTATGCCAATAGAATATCCTGTTTCTTCACGCAACTCGCGCGTAGCTGCCTCTCTGGGGCTTTGGCCGTGCTCAATCCAGCCGCCGGGGAAAGACCAATATGCCTTGTAGTGCGCCTTCAGCACAAGCGCCTCGCCATTATCGTTTTCAATAACGACACCGGCACTCGCAGGTCGTGCAACTTGTGTGGCAAGAAATCGCTTTGTCTCCTCTCGACTATACATAACTATTTAGCAAACTCGATTGCTCGCGTTTCACGAATGACATTAACTTTTATTGTGCCTGGGTATTGCATCGTACTCTCAATCTTGTTCGCAATATCACGAGCAATTTTTATCGCGCTCAAATCATCAACCGCTTTCGGACTTACAATCACTCGAATCTCACGTCCGGCACTAATTGCGTATGCCTTATCGATCCCCTTAAAGCTTGTTGCGACATTTTCGAGTTCACGCATACGTTCAGCAAAATTCTCGGCTGAAACGTTTCTTGCACCCGGGCGAGCAGCACTCGCTGCATCAACCACGCGAACGACCAGCGCCTCTGGTGTTGTTGCCTCAATATCATCATGGTGAGCCTCGATTGCATGAGCAATTTCATCGCTCAACCCATACTTTCGAGCGAGCTCCGCACCAATATGATGATGCTTTCCTTCAATCTTGTGTGTCACTGCCTTGCCAACATCATGAAGCAGTGTTGCAATTTTAACCGTGCGAACATTGGCGCCAATTTCTTCTGCAATCATGCCAGCAATTTGCGCCATTTCGGTGCTGTGTTTTAATACATTTTGGCCATAACTTGTTCGAAACTTTAGCTCACCGAGCAAACGAAGCATTTCTTTTGGAATACCAACCACGCCAGTTTCACGCATTGCGTCTTCACCAGCTTGACGGACTTCTTTATCAATCTGCTTTTTAGCTTTCGCCACCACCTCTTCAATACGGCCAGGGTGAATACGACCGTCTTTCATAAGTAGCTCCATTGTTAGGCGAGCAACCTGCCTACGCACAGGATCAAAACTAGATAGTACAACCATACCTGGCGTGTCATCTACCAAAACATCAACGCCAGTTTCGCGTTGAATCGCCTGAATATTTCGACCTTCTTTACCAATAATACGACCCTTCATGTCGTCATCGGTTAATTTTAGCGCCGTAACAGTTCTCTCTGCTGTAACTTCGCTACTCATTCGCTCCATTGCAGCAAGAAGAATTGTTTGCGCACGCTCTTCGGCATCCTCCATAGCGTCGTGCTGAAGTTTTTCAACAAGCCCCACAAGATCGGCTTTAATATCACGCTCCGTCATCTGAAGCAGCTTCTCGGCGGCATCATCTTTCTTTAGCTTTGCTATTTTTTCAAGCTTTTCTTGCTGCTTTTCGCGAATAGAACGAATTTCATCTTTGAGCTTACTTAGCTCATCTTCTTCAGCTCGAAGTTTTTCGCTACGACGATCCAGATCATCGAGCTTGTTGTCGATATGAGATTCTCGATCAGCCAAACGTTGTTCGGTCTTCTTTATTTCTTTTCGCGCATCGGCTTCTTCTTTTTTTGCAGCGTCGGTAATCTCAAGCGCCTTATCTTTTGCCTTCAAAACAATATCGCTCGCTTTATTTTTTGCCTCTGCAATCGTGTGTTCGCTTTTGTTTTTTCCCTTTATTCGCTGAGTGCGCTCATACGCAACAGCGCCTCCAGCACCAGCAAACAAACCAGCCGCAAGGGCGATTATCTCAATCATAATTATCCATCCTTTCTTTGCCAAGAAGTGCCGCCAACTGCGGAGAAAACGGTACTGCGGACATCATCGGGCAAAATTCAATCAATTAATAACGGTCTTTTCATTAGAACGCTTCTTCTATTGTAGCGCTTTTACTGGCCGATACGCAAGATTACTTCTTTGGTTGAGTTATCCGGGCTGGACGGCCGTATTCGGGAGTGATCATTTTTTCATCGTGGCCGTTTTTTAAATCTGAGAGTGATTGCTCTTTCCAGTTATCTCCCGTTGCGCCAACAATGGAAATATTAGCAAAATAGGCAAGTGTGTTGGCCGTAGATATACCAATCCGCAAACCTGTAAAACTTCCTGGCCCACGAAAAACACCGATTCCCTTTATATCTTCTAACTTGCAATTATGCTGCTCGGTTTTTTCAATCAAAAACGCAAGTAATCCTTTTGCAAGTTCGCGTCCAGAGTCCCACGTATACTCGTGCATCTTTTCCTGATCGTAAATATATACTTCGCAAGTAGACTGACTCGTATTAAGCAGCAAGTACATGTAACACCTCGTCAATTTTTTGCTTTATGGTTTTTTCTTCGCATACTATTTTTATCTCACGAGAATCTTCGTTATCGGCAACTGGTAAAAAATGAACAATTATCCGATTGTCTGGCAATTCATCAGAGGCAATTCCGGCCCACTCGATAACTGCTATCGTATCTGAAGAAGATAGTGTCTCTTGCAACTCTTCCGCCATGATGCCAAGTTCCGACAGTCGGTAAAAATCATAATGCACCAGCTTTAGTCCATCACGCGCCTCGTATTCTCTGTTGACGGTAAAAGTAGGGCTTTGAATCTGATCAACAACCCCAAGGCCACGTGCCAATCCACGCGTGAATGTAGTTTTACCAGCGCCAACGTCGCCAATTAATTCAATAAGTTCACCACCAACCAGGCGCTTGCCAATTAGCTCGCCTAACCTTTGTGTTTCCACCTCATTTTGAAACAACATATTATTATTGTAACATTCTGGAAAAATAAGACATAGTTGCGTATACTATACATAAGCATTATGCGTATTTCTGATAAAACATTTCTAGCAATTATAGGAATGCATGACACGCTCACGGCAGAGCAGATTAGCACCCTTAAACAAGAGGGTGATTCCTCGCGTTTACCCCTACAAAGTGTTGCTATCAAACAGAAGCTAATTACAAATGAAGAACTTACTAAGCTGTTTTCTGAATACGCATCTATTCCTTATGTCGAGATTACACCAGAAGATATCCCACCAGAGGCACTCGAGAAAATCCCCGAACATATCGCTCGGCAGTATAACAGTATTGTTTTTAGCATTGATGAAGACGAAACGCTCAATCTGGCGATGGAAGACCCAGATGATATCGAGGCAATCAACTTCCTTCAAAAACGAATTGGCACCAACATTAAGATCCACGTTTGTACGCACGACAATATTTTGGCGGCGCTCGATGCCTACCGAACCGATGTTGATAAAGAACTTGGCGAGGTTATTAGTGGCCAAAGCGATGCCAATCAACAGGGCGAAGTCGTTAAAGAAGAGGATCTTGCCGAAAACTCACCAATTGCTAAAACCGTAAATCTACTCCTTGAATTCGCAATTCGCTCTAGCGCGAGTGATATCCATATTGAACCTAGAGAGGGCTATATTCAGGTTCGCTACCGCATTGACGGAGTGTTGAAAGAGGTGAACCAGCTCCCAAAAAACATAGCCAATGCGCTGGTTAGCCGTATTAAAATCTTATCTAACTTAAAAATTGATGAAAGGCGCGTACCGCAAGATGGCCGCTTTAAAATACGAATTGGCGGCAGGCAGTATGCATTTCGTGTAAGTACACTACCAATATCCGATGGCGAAAAAACTGTTATGCGTATTCTTAATGAATCAAGTGAGGCGCTTCCACTCGATAAGCTTGGCTATTGGGGCACGGCGCTCGCAACCATTAACGACGCACTCGAAGAGCCAAACGGTATGATCCTTGTAACTGGCCCAACTGGCTCCGGTAAGTCAACTAGCCTCTTTAGCGTTCTTTCTCGACTGAATAAACCCGACGTAAACATCTCAACAATCGAAGACCCGGTCGAGTACAAAATTCCTGGAGTTAACCAAACACAAACAAACAACAAGGCTGGTATGACCTTCGCCAACGGATTACGTGCACTTCTTCGTCAAGATCCGAATATTATTATGGTTGGTGAGATTCGAGATGGAGAAACGGCAAACCTTGGTGTACAAGCTGCACTTACCGGCCACCTGGTTTTTAGTACGCTCCACACCAATAACGCTGCCACTTGCCTGCCTCGATTGCTAGACATGGGAATTGAACCCTTCTTGATTGCCAGTACCGTAAAGGTTGTTGTTGGTCAGCGCCTTGTTCGACGATTACGAAGTGAAAGTCGTGTAAAATACACTCCAACCGAAGCCGAGAAGGAAGCTGTCATAAAGCTGTTTAACCTTGGCCCTGGTAAAGATTTTTCATACATTCATGAGCTAGAAAAGCGAGCAGCAGCAGAAGGAATCGGCGGAGATGCTCCGCTCTCTACAAGCGAAAACGGGATTGAGTTCTTATGGCGTAATAACCCAGATGATAATATCGATGGCGCACTTGATGGTTACCGCGGTCGCGTTGGTATTTACGAGGTGTTGCCTATCACACTGTCTGTTCAAAAGCTTATTACGGCAAACGCCACCAGCAATGACATCCAAGATCAAGCTATTGAAGATGGAATGGTCACCATGCAAACCGACGGCCTTATTAAAGCTTTGCGGGGTGAAACAACAATCGAGGAAGTATTGAGGGTAACAAAGGAATAAATTATGACAAAATATGCATATATCGCGACTGGATCGAAAGGAAAAAATAAGACTTCCGAGGGCGAGGTTGAAGCAAAATCACGCGAAGATGTTATTGCTCTACTAGCTAAACAAAACCTTCATCCGGTTAGTATCAAAATTATTAAAGAAAAAAAGTCCAACTCTTTCTTTGGGAAAAGTAAAGTAAAATCAGATGAACTTGTTATTTTTACTCGCCAGCTAAGCGCCATGATTAGCGCCGGCGTTCCTCTACTTCGCTCCTTAAGTTCACTCCAGACACACGCCGAAAGTCAGGGCTTTAAAAAAGTTCTTAGTGTTGTTGTTTCTGATATTGAAGGCGGTGGAACGTTTGGGGATTCACTCGCCAAACACCCAGATACCTTTAGCGACGTATATGTTAATATGGTACGCGCTGGAGAGGCTGCCGGAATCCTCGATGATATCCTAAAGCGACTTGCCCTGCAGCAAGAAAAGTCAGCCTCAATTCGCAAGAAAGTAAAGGGAGCCATGAGCTACCCAATGGTACTCCTTGCTATCACGGTCATTGCATTCTTTGGCTTAATGATATTTGTCATTCCACAAATAGGCAACATCGTTAAAGATCTTGGCGGACCAGACGCAGAGCTCCCTGGGCTAACTGTTGTTATGCTTGGGATAAGTGGCTTTCTTATTAATTTTTGGTATATCATCTTCCCGCTACTTGGCGTAGCTGTTTTTCTCCTTCTTCGATACATAAAAACCCCAAGCGGCAAGGCAGTTTTTCACCGGCTTATACTTAAGCTACCGCTGATAAATCAAATTATTAAAAAGGTTGCTGTTGCACGATTTGCACGCACCTACTCATCACTAATAGGCGCTGGTGTATCTGTTATTGAATCTTTGCAGGTAACATCCCGGGCTATTGGCAATGTTGTGTACGAGGCATCACTTGATGCGGCGGCTGATCGTATCCGCAACGGGGAACCACTTTCAAAAGTTATCGCAGAAGACGAAAAACTTTATCCGGCGATTTTACCGCAAATGCTTTCGGTGGGTGAAGAAACTGGTCAAACAGACGTGGTGCTTGTGAAGGTGGCCGATTTTTACGAAGAAGAAGTTGATGTTGCTATTGATGGCATTAACTCAATTATTGAACCAGTTATGATTGTATTTATGGGCGGTATGGTTGGACTTATCGCCGCAAGTGTTATGCTCCCAATTGCTGGTCTCTCGCAGAATATTAAAGGCTAGTCACAAGCATAAACGCTATGGTACAATAGATAGCATATAGATTGGGTAGGCATGCAGAAGCAAAAACTTTTTTACAAAGAACAGTCGCTAATTGGGCTTGATATCAATCATACTGATATCAAGATTATGGCAATTGATCCACTTAAGTGGTCTGTTCTTGGCTATGGCGCACTAGATGTTGATAGCACCAAGATGAAAAAAGCGCTCGAAGACGATCCGACCTATCTAACTACAAACATAAAAAAACTTCTCGCCGAAAAAATTGACGGTGAATTACCAAGCCTAAATACAGCAATAAGTATACCTACTTCAAAAACATACTCTCGTACGTTTACCATTCCCGCTTCATCAGAGAAAAACCTGCAAGAAGCAGTCGAGCTTGAGGTAGCGCAGTACGTTCCAATACCGCTTTCACTTCTTTATGTAGACTATGAAATAATTGAACGCACGAAAGAGTCGTTGACCGTTACTATGTCTGCTGTGCCACAAGCTATCATCGATAGCATTCTTCAAGCCTGTGACGAATCTGGCCTTACGGTGAGCGCAATTGAACCAAGCATCAACTCTGTAGCAAGACTCTTAAAAGCAACTGAGGACGGCGGGCTTGTAACAATTATTGTCGACATCGGGCCCTCTAACACCGATATCGCCGTGCTTGATGGATCAATTCGTGTAACTGGTGGTATCACCACAGGTGGAAATACCTTTACGTTGGATATCGCTAAACGCCTCAGTGTTGCGCTAGAAAATGCGCATCAACTAAAAGTGCTCAACGGCCTAAATCCTGGGCCCCGACAACAAAAAATCACCTCGGCACTCGAGCCGAGCCTTCGCAGGATAACATCCGAAACACGCCGGGTTATACGCTACTACAACGAGCGAATATCCAACGGAGCAAAAATAGAACAATTACTTATCGTAGGCGGTGGCAGTAACGTACCTGGCATTGGCGAGTACTTTACGAATGACCTTGTCATGCCTGCTCGTGTAGCTAGTCCGTGGCAGTCC
>CAZENS010000016.1:10824-13685 GCA_964513905.1 uncultured Candidatus Saccharibacteria bacterium
GTACTTTACGAATGACCTTGTCATGCCTGCTCGTGTAGCTAGTCCGTGGCAGTCCCTAGATTTTGGATCATTGACGCAACCGACTAAGCAGTTTAGACCAAGATATATTACGGTTGCGGGCCTAGCAGGACTCACACAAAAGGAGTTGTGGTAATGATAAACCTACTTCCAAAAGACAGAATTAGCCAACTACATGCTTCTCGGCAAAATACACTACTCATCCGGTACGTAATCGCATCACTTATTACGCTTGGTATTGCAATAGCAATTCACCTGGGAACGTTTGGATTGCTAAAAACTACCGAAAGTTCAAGCATCGTAACGTCTAAAGAAAATCAGGCAAAAGTAGCTGAATATCATGACATTAGAAATCAATCAAAAGAATATGTAGATAACCTAAAAGTTGCAAAATCAATATTTAGCCAAAATATTTCTTACGTTGATGCAATTCAACGAGTAACAGAGGTAATTCCGGAAGGCACAATACTACAAGGATTAGTGCTCGACAGAGCAATCATAGACCAGCCTACAACACTCACCTTACGAGCGAAATCATACGAGGCTGGCATGAAAGTTAAAGACAGCCTACAAAACTCAGATATTGCAAAAAATGTAAGCCTATCTTCAATTAATACGCACGTAGGAGTAGAAACACCATACCCCTTTACTGTTGTTGTTAACCTAACATACACAAAAAATCTGCTTAGTCCAGGAGGTGAAAAATGAGATCCTTTCAGCTAACCCCAACAAAACTACGAATCATATTAATCGTTGCCCTCTTGCTCCTTATCGCAGCCCATGCGCTCGTTACTGCACTGGGCCGCAAAATACTTGCCGAAAACTCGACAAGTGTAACCGAAGCAGTAACGCTATCCGCCAGCAGCCAGAATACGCTCGACCGCCTCTCGAACGCTGAGGTTCAATTAAAGAGCCAGAGCAAGATTGTTGAAAAAGCCAAGAAAGTTGTTGCCGATGGCAATCAGCACGCCTATCAAGAAAGCGTCATAAACGACATAAACAACTACGCTAAAGCAGCCGGCATCCATGTTACTGGCTTTACGTTTGAAAACCCTGTCGCAAAAGATGCTTCGGGCAAGTCAGCAAAAACCGAAACCACAAAAAATTCCCAACAGATTCAAGGTGTAAAGACGACAACTGTTATTCTCACCTTACAGTCTCCGATGGACTATTCCACCTTCCTAAAATTCCTACGAATGCTAGAGGAGAACCTTCTTCAACTACGCCTACAGTCCCTCAACCTTTCATCTTCTGCAATCAGCACCACTGGCACTACCGAGGGGCAGCCGGAGCCAGGCCAGACAATAGATGTTCCAACCATAACACTAGAGGTATATACAAAAAATGAGTAAACCTATCCATTCAGTTGAAAGATTCTTTGACAGATACAGCTTTGTTACGTTTTTTCTAATAGCCGGACTTGTACTGGCCTGGGTTATTTACTCATGCTTTAATGCATACGTTGTCGCAACAACCCCAAAAAGTAACTACATAGACAACTCCGTACCCGCTAGTTTTGATGCAGCCACAGCCAAGCAAATTGACGAGCTACACGAAAGCGACAATCCGCCTAATGTCGTCATTAAAAATGACTCAGGTAGAATTAACCCTTTCGTTGAGTAAAAAGTAAAAAGAACATATACTATAGATATGCTACTTAGAAGTTCACAACTAATTGATCTTTCCGTCATGAGCCTTCAGACAGGCGAGGAAATTGCTTACTCAACAAGTCTTGTGATTAATCCAGACAACTTACGAATTATCGGGCTCGAACTCGACGGAGTCAATCTAGACGAACGGCCATCTTTTTTGCGAATTGAAGATATTCGTGAACTAGGCAACCTTGGTTTCATTGTTGACTCTAGTGAAGAATTTGTTGGGATAAATGATGTTATCAGCTTAAAAAATATATATGAAAAAGACTTTCAGCCTGTCGACATGAAGGTTATTGACGACCAAAATAATAAACTCGGTAAAGTGTACGATACTGTTTTTGATACATCAAACTTTGTCATTGAGCAACTTTGCGTAAAGCGACCAATCTTCCAAAGCTTGGGCGACACCGAACTTATCATCCACCGAAGTCAAATTAAAGATATTAAAAACAAAGAGATTATTGTGCGAAGTCCGACCATAAAAAGCAAGGCGCAAGTAGCGCAGAAGAGTGCGGCACTAACTAACCCATTCAGGAAACCACAGCAATCACCGCAGCCAGAGACGGCTTCTACCAAGCAGTAGATTCTACTGCACACCTCTTTCAGTATCGTTCAGCGCGCTGCGTACATCGTCGTACGAAAATCCTTGGCGCATCAAATACGCCAAAAACTTCTGTTGATCTGGATATCTCTTTTCCTTTTTTAGAATAATTTTTTGAAGTTCAGCTTGATCGTTCCTGCCCGATTTAGCAACGGCTTTTTCTGCTGTTGATTTATCGACACCTTTTTGCGCTAACTCTGCCTGGAGCTTCCTTAAACTAGCGCCCTTCCCTAAGCTACGAGATTCCGCCCACCACTTTGCGAACGCTTCATCATCAACATAGCCTCGATCTATCAAACGGCTAAGTACACAGTCTGTAATATCGATTGAAACGCCAGGGCGCTCCTTCACATCTCCCTTTCTCGTTTTATACCTTCTTGCGAATGTTTTTCTTCGCAAATAGTCACGCATTTCTTTTACAGACCGCGGGCGCACAAGGCAGTACTCCAGCGCCCTGCTGTACACTTTGCTAAACTCACCTTCGGATTCAATCTCTCTAAGCTGCCGATCAGTATATTCTGCGCCAACCTTGATGCCGAGGTCGGTAATTTGTGTAATATCAAGACTAAACCGATATACACCATCGA
>CAZENS010000016.1:13785-16643 GCA_964513905.1 uncultured Candidatus Saccharibacteria bacterium
ATGCCGAGGTCGGTAATTTGTGTAATATCAAGACTAAACCGATATACACCATCGATATGGATGTTTACCCGATTCTTATTTTTTACCTGCGGACTTATGCCCGTAATTTTTCGTATGCCAGATTTGTCCGGCATGCATTACGCCTCTTCAGTAGCTACTTTTTCTCGCACTTTTGCATCAATTTCTGCTAATACGTCAGGCGACTGCTTCAAAAACTCTTTTGTCTTGTCTCGACCTTGGCCAATCTTTTCGCCAGCATAGTCAAACCACGCACCAGATTTTCCTACAATACCATGCTGCACCGCAAGATCAAGTATGTCTCCGGTCTTTGATATTCCCTCGTTATACATGATGTCAAACTCTGCAATCCTAAATGGTGGAGCTATTTTATTTTTTACAATCTTCACCTTTGTGCGGTTTCCGAGGATATCATCACCGACCTTAATTTGACCAATCCGACGAATATCCATACGAACGCTTGCATAAAATTTTAGAGCGTTTCCACCGGTTGTCGTCTCAGGATTTCCAAACATAACACCAATCTTCATGCGAATCTGATTAATGAAGATAACGGTTGCCTTAGATTTGTTGATAATACCAGTCAACTTTCGCAGCGCTTGGCTCATTAATCGAGCCTGCAATCCCATGTGCGAATCACCCATGTCGCCATCAATCTCTGCCTGAGGCGTTAGGGCTGCCACAGAGTCGACCACAATAAGATCTACCGCATTCGAACGAACAAGCGTCTCGGCAATCTCTAGCGCCTGCTCCCCGTTGTCTGGCTGACTAACAAGTAGGTTATCGGTATCCACTCCTAGCTTTCGTGCGTAACTTGGATCAAGTGCATGCTCAGCATCGATAAACGCCGCTGTACCACCCTGTTTTTGCATCTCGGCAATTGCGTGCAACGTTAATGTCGTCTTTCCGCTCGATTCAGGGCCATAAATTTCAATAATTCTTCCCTTTGGATATCCGCCTCCTAGCGCAATGTCTAAACTAAGTGCGCCAGAGGGTAACAATTCAACATCGACACGCTTGGCTTCGCCTAACTTCATAATCGAACCTTCGCCAAACTGTTTTGTGATTTGCTCCATTGCCAGACCGAGCGCCTTTACCTTACCCTCGTCTACTTTTTTAGTTGCAGTTTCAGTATTTTTTACCGGTTTTACATCATTATCAGATTTTTTCGCCATTTTTCCCTCCAGGTTAACCTTATCTATAATTATACGCAAACTCTGGTTATTTTGCTATAATGTATCTATATGAAAAAACATTCTGGCTTTACAATAATTGAGCTTTTCGTGGTTGCGATAGTACTTATCGGTGCGGGCGGTCTCTTTCTTTACCAAAAAAATCACATCCAAGCTACTTCACGAGACGACAGACGAAAAGCGGATATTAACAGTATTCATCACAATCTTGAAAAGGTGTACTACACAAAACACAAGTCATACCCAAAAAACCTAGACGAAAAAAGCTTGCCTGGCATTCATCCAGATACACTCAAAGATCCAAATGGTATTTTAATTAACGAAACAAAAAAAGAAGCGGTTACACAAATTCAAACTGGCCACTCCGATTATCGCTATGAACCCAAACAATGCAACCAAGAAACAGGTAAGTGCAAAAGCTACACGCTCCATGCAAATCTTGAAATGGAAGCAGATTACACTAAACAGTCAACAAATAAATAATATCTCTTAATCTTCTACTGGTCGGCCGTTCTTAAAGGCCTCAACAGCGTTTGTGAGTGTGGCTGTTTGCTTTTTTGGGTTTGATACATAATAAAATCGATATGTCGTTTCATCACCTTCAGTACTCAAGCGGATTGATCCATAATTTAGCATTGTTTGCAAAATACCATGCTGTTTATAGCTCACGTCCTCGATACTACCAAGGCTGGCTGTTTGTTCGTGTCTAGAAAAGAGGCTATACTGAAGCTCCTGAATGACGCTTTCATTTGTTAAAAAGAACTGATTTCGAAGATATATCCAAGCTGCTACGTACCCTGCTATACCAACAAGTGCGCAGACAAGTAGTATTACCAGGGCTACAAACCCAAAGCCCGGTACTACACTTGATCCTGTAACGGCCACGGCACTCTGATTTATTGCTGATGGATATATAAATAAGCCAGATAGCAATAATATAATCAAAAACACCGATGTCCCGACTGGTATCAACAATCCGATTGGATGCCTTTGTATGTTCATTACTACAAACTCACCGTCTGATAAGTTCAAAAACGGATACTGCGCAACCGAATCATCGTGTTTTTTGCGTAGCTCATCACTTATTTCTGACATTTTTGGCTCAATTGGTCGAGAAGTGTGCACGACACCCGGCTCATTTGAGTACTGTGCACGAATTTGAGGATTAAAATTATGCCCTTCAAGCTCGCTCGGCAACTTTGTAATACGAGAATGTGGCGGCGCTGGCACAGCTCCAGGAGACCGCACGGGCGGCGTCTCTGGTGGCAATGGTGTAAATTCTGGCAATTTAGCAGACATACTTTTAGTATATCAATATTATTTTAACTTCTCTAGATGTTTGCGGGCTCGTGGTGTAACACGACGGCCTCGTGGTGTTCTTTCAATAAAGCCTATCTGAATTAAATATGGTTCATAAAAATCTTCGATTGTTGTCGTCTCATCGCCTGTAAGTGCCGCAATTGTAGTCAAGCCTACGGGATTATCGCCGTAATTATCTACGATGCTCTTTAGCAAATGCCTGTCAGCTGGATCAAGACCAAGCTCATCAACCTCAAGCATCGTAAGAGCCTTTTGCGTAATTTTGGTATCAATAAACCCATCGCCATTTACATCAGCATAATCCCTAACCCGCTTAAGGAGCCTGTT
>CAZENS010000017.1:0-11953 GCA_964513905.1 uncultured Candidatus Saccharibacteria bacterium
GTTTAGATATATCCGCCCCAAGTCGTTCACGAATAAAATCTGGTTTAATCGTAAGCGGTGGAGTAGGTTCGCCCACTTGAACTTTTGCCTTCACTGCATCACCCATATTGTCAAACACAGCACTCGCTTGCGCGCCGCCCGTCAAGCGCATCAGTCGTCCCAATACATACGGATTCTGGAGCGGCGACTGCCCCTTGTTAAATCGCGTTAACGCATCAGTAAATAGACCATGACGCATCGCAGATTTGCGCAGCGTGTACATATCAAAGTTCGCTACCTCGAGCACAATATTACGCGTGTCATTATCGACTTCACTTTCGCCACTACCCATAATCCCCGCTAGCCCCACGGAGCCTTCTTTGTCGGCGATAACAATATCTTCGTCGCTTAAATCGTACGTCTTGCCGTTAAGTAGTGTAACTTTTTCACCTTCACGTGCCATCCGAACGCCTAGTGTGCCGCCTCGCAGCTTATTATAATCATACGCGTGCGTTGGCTGCGCGGTTAGCAGCATTATGTAATTAGTCGCATCGACAATATTATTTATAGCTTTCGAGCCCCATCGTACCAGTGTCGTCTGCAGCCAAAGTGGGCTTGGTTTTACTTCGATATCTTTCAACGCTACCGCCATAAAGCGTGGTGCTTTTTCGTCTGCCTCGTTGAACACACTAAGCTCTAAGCCAGCCCCGTCCGCAAAGTTCGGCAACTCTTGATACCATTTCGGACTTTCAAACTGCTCGCCAAAAATCCCTGCAATTTCGCGCGCTACACCCAATTGACCAAAGCAATCTGGGCGGTGAGTAAACATTTTATTTTCAATATCGATGATAGTGTCGTCTAGGTCGAAGGTTTCAGCAAAACTAGCACCGACCACGAGCTCTTTGCCTTTTGCTAAATCAACCTCAGTGATTTCGATAATACCCTCGTGATCGCTACTTATCGCCAGTTCATCTCCTGCTGCGAGCATACCATAACTCATCACGCCACGTAACTTGCGAGCATCGAGCACGAAAGGCTCGGCATCGTCAAAGGTAGACGGTACAGTTGCACTCGGCGGCAACCAAACCGCCCATATATCCGCCCGCGCATTCGGCGCCCCGCAGACAACCTGCGCATAGCCGTTTTCATCACGTTCGATATCCTGCACCGTGCCACCATCATCCACCTTGCACACCGTCAACTTATCGGCATCCGGATGTTTTTCGGCCGAAACCACGCGCACAATTCGCGCATCCTTATATCGTTCACCTAGATCGATAATTTCTTCCACACCACCAAGTTGTGCATTAATTCGCGCCACTAGTTCATCTACTGGCGGCAGTTCAAAATTGACTAGCTGCTTGATTGTATTTAGACTAACTTTCATTGCTGATCGACCCCATGTTTTTCTATATTTTTTCGTAAATTGTAAAGCGATTTTCCTTTGTACCTATATGCTTGAAAGCCGTTTCTGTGACCACCGACTGCGTCAATTACAGCCCTAGAGATGGTTTTCACCGTTCCATCGCCGAGCCTTACTTGGTTTATATCATCCACTACGACAACGTCGGGTATATCGCTATTCGATGCGACAAGCCTACTCCCAATCGGTATACCGAGCATTCCGAACGTAGTCCGATTACCCTGCTGCCTAATCGTCATTGAATTTTTTTCTTCAATATTACTCACATTACCGTACTCTACTATCTCGGCATCGTCCAGAAGAATCGACAGGTTCTTTAGCATGTCGGCTGCATCCACCGGATCAAACTCGAAAAATTCACGATTCTCTCTAGTGCGAAAATTAGTGAGCTTATCTAGTTCGCGATGCATTACCTTCTCAAGCTGTATGTATTTAGCCGTATTAACAGTCATGTATGGCTCAAATGGTGTTGGTACACCCGTCTTGTCAAGTTGAGCTAATCGATTCTTTAGATTGGTAGTATAACCGATCTTAATGATGTTATCCTTATAGCTTGGATTGGTCAGAATATAGACAAACCCCTTATTATTACTCTTATCCGTCATATCAAAACTGCCTCAAAAAATCTAACTTGCCACTTTCTAGATGGCGAATGTCTTCTATTTGATATTTCATCATCACCAGGCGATCGATCCCGCAACCGAATGCAAAGCCGGTATATATATTTGGATCAATGTCTGCTGCCCTTAAAACGCTCGGGTGAATCATGCCGCAACCCAATAGTTCAATCCAACCTTCTCCGCTACAAGTTTTACACGAGGCGTCTTTACCTTCGCAGAACGGGCAACTCAATGCAAACTCAAAGCTCGGTTCGGTAAACGGAAAGTAGAACGGATTAACGCGTACATCGAGTTTTTTGCCGTAGTATTCCTGCAAAAATGCCTGCAGGGTGGCGATAAGATTACCGACATTAACCCCCTTGGCAACATAGACGCCTTCTACCTGATAAAATGTGTGCTCGTGTCGAGCATCTAAGTCCTCGTTACGAAAAGTCCTATCAGGTACAATGGCGGCAATCGCTTCGCCATTTTCTAGGTTGTTAGCGTATTTTTTCAGAACACGATTCTGCATTGTACTGGTATGCGCCGGTGCAATCAGTCGATCGCCATTTTCATCCGTCTCTTCTGTCATGAATGTGTCGTAATCGTCGCGCGCAGGGTGCCCTTTTGGAAAATTGAGGCTCTCAAACATATGGAACTGGTCGTCAATTTCGCGCGATTCCTCTGTCACATATCCCATGCGGTTAAAAATATCAGAGACCATTTCGATTTCACGCATAAGTGGGTGGATTGACCCCTGCGAAGCTGGCAACAGTGCCGGAATCGGCGCATTTATATCAAACGGTGCAGTTACATCAATTGGAGGCAAGTCAACCTTCGACAATTCATCTTCCCGCTGTTGCACGGCAACTGCGATATCCTGCTTTAGTGCATTAATCGCCTTTCCAAATGCACCTTTCTCTGGGCCAGGTAAACTGGCGATTTTTGAATATAAACTCTTTAGCTCGGGCGCTCGCAATACTTCTCGCGGAACACTAGAACTCTCTACACGAGCTAAGAGATCTTTCTTTACAAGTTCAATATCATTCATAATCTATCTACTAGTATATCACTAGCTTGAGCGCACAATAAGAAATAGTACGACAACAACCCCTATTGCAAGCAAAGCAAGCCACACGCCAAGTAAGCCAGATGAACTTTTCGTTCCGTCCATAAACCCAGAATCATCAACACCATCGACAACCGGTGGCTTGTCCATATCTTCATCTAGACTGCTTTTTGATTTATCACGAAGCTCAGAAGCAATGCGCTCTTGTAGTTTTGTTCTTTGCTGATCTTTTCGTACGTACAATCCCATGCGTCTAGTATAGCACTTTTTATGTATGTTATACTAAAGGCATATTTCTATAATAATCGGAGGGAAATTGAATGGCTACAAAAAAAGCCGCTTCTACAAAGAAGCCGAAGACGGCAACTGCAAAGAAGCAAACTACTACTGTAACTACCGTTAAGGCAGCGTCTACAACTACAAAGCGCCCAGCAAGCAACCGAAGCAAGCTTGCAAGTCCGCTACTAGGTTCACTTGTAGCTGAATTTATCGGTACATTTATGCTTGCCGCAATAGCAATCGCAGTTAGCGGTAATTCACTTTTTGTTGGCTTTGCACTTGTGGCAATTGTCCTAACTATCGGCGCGATGTCTGGCGCACACGTTAATCCACTCATCACTATTGGAGCATGGGTAACACGAAAAATCAGCAGTAAACGGGCAGCTGGCTATGTTTTAGCGCAAGTTCTTGGTGCAATGCTAGCGCTTGTTGTTATGACAGCATACGCGGGTCTTGTTGGCACCCCAGATCCACAAGCTGCAATGCTTGGTGCGCAACAGGGACTATTTGAGGTTGCTCCAATCCACGGAGACAACAAGGCAGTCTGGTATGTATTCTTTGCTGAATTAATGGGTGCAGCTATTTTCGCATTCGCAGTGTCTAGTGCAATGCGCGAAAAGAAGGACAGGACCGCACAAGCACTAACAGTAGGCCTCGGTCTATTTGCCGCCCTAACAATTGCTGGTGCAGCCGCTGCACTCGCACAGGCGCACACTGTTCTAAACCCTGCGCTTGCGCTATCGCTGCAGGCAATCGAATGGCCAATTAAAGATATGTTCTCGATTCTTGTTTACATCATCTCGCCAATACTTGGTGGTGCGATTGGATTCTTCCTATACGATACACTGAACGAAACTGAAGAGACTCTATAGGAAAACCTATTATAAAAATACACCCCAAGACAAGGGTGTATTTTTTATTGCAGCGCACTACTCTTCTTTTTGCGGTCGATCTATCATCACCACGTCGACTCCAGCACTCTCACCAGATATCTTAATAATATCCTTATCAATCTTTTTTAGTTCCTTGTGCGCATTATTATAATGATTAACAGTTGTCCCCAAGCTCCCGCCAAGCTTTTGCATAAGCTGCTCATACATAGAAATATGCCTCCCCAGCTGGCCAACGCGAATCTGAATATCTTTAGCCTGCTTTTCGATTTGTAAACTTTTTAACCCCTGAAGCACTGTTTGCAGGTATGCCATAAAACTAGTTGGACTAACTATTATTACCTTTTTCTCCATAAACGCATACTCTACCAAGTCGCGCGCACTTGCGCCTGTCCCCACATCACCAATTAGTAAATCATAGTATAGCGATTCGCTTGGAATAAACATAAAAGCAAAATCCATCGTACCCTCTGACGGACGAATATATTTCGCCGTTTCGTCAATTCTACCTTTTAGATCTGAACGCACTTTTGCCAAAAAACGCAGGCGCTCATCTTTATCATCCGTCGCAACCATGCGATTGTAATTTTCTAAACTAAACTTACTATCAATCGGAAGGATTGATCCTTTTTCTAAGAACACCACAGCATCGGCGGTTTCGCCATCTTTAAATTTATACTGCATCTGAAATTGTTTTGAAGAAAGAACATTTCCTAATACATTTTCCAAATAAAACTCCCCAAACACCCCACGCTGTTTTGGATTCTGCAAAACATTTTGTAGTGTCTTCAGCTCGTCTGCAACGCTAATAACTCGTGCGTTTGTTTCATCTAATTTTGTTAGCCGGCTACTTACGTCAGAAACAAGCTTTGCGCTTTGCGAAAGCTGCCGTTGCATAGAAGTTTGCATAGTGGCATTACCCCGCTCAAGCTTGTCGCTCATTCGTTCTTGCATCGCAACAATCGACCGATTAAGTTCAACTAGATCTGTCTTAATAAGACTTGTTGCGTCGGATGATTCGAGCCGCTTGATTTTACTGAAAAGAATAAAAAGTACAGCAATAAAAGCCGTTAATAATATTATAATAATGATTGTGAGTATAATTTCCATATACCCTTAAGTATAGCAGAAGCTCTATAGCATTATAGGTATTGCTCTTGCGGCAATTATCAACACTATCACCACAATTAGCATGATAATTACATTGCGAATACGAGCGATCCATCCGAATGCGCTGTACGCTAATGCAAATAGCAATGCCATCCATCCAACCTGTTCAAGAATAGTAAGATTTGAGATCCAGCTCGTTACGCCCCAAAGGCTAATTGTTGAGCCGATGACAATTAGTAGCGGCCGATACACAAGTGATCGCACCAATACAACAACACCGGCTACGCCTGCAATAATCATTGCAATATAGCCAGAATAATCAACTGCAGTTGCACAAGTAGACTCTACCCCGCACACCAAAGAGCCAAGTATAAATCTTTGAAGAATGTATGCCAACATCCAGGTTGCGAGACCAATTGCTGCACCAATAATCGCAATCCGTAGCACTACACTGCGATCTTGCTCTATTATTGCTGGTTTTGATTCATAAACGTATTCTGCCATATAAGACTAACTCCAACTCATCTAATTATTTCTTATTCTACCCTACTTTTGCTGTTTTTGCAAGGTATTAGTCTGGTTACCCTTGATCGACAAGTACCATACGGCACCAACGGCAGCAGCAAAAAAACCTCCGACAATATCGACAGGAGCATGTACAAGTGCAACAACGCGTCCAATGCTAACCATAATTGCAGCAGTGATCACTGCCAACACAAGCCATGTTTTACGAGTGGCATGCCATACAGCAAATACCAACACCCACACAAACAGCGCGTGATCAGACGGAAATCCAGGATTATCCAAATACGACGCACCCGGAGCGACGCCGGCAATCTCGAAAGGACGCATCGATGAGGGCTGATACGCTAGAGCCATGAACTTTGCTGTCATGTACGAAGTAAGCCCTGCAACAAGCAATCTACTATACATGGGAATCTTCTTTTTGTTCGGAACAAAGTACAAGAGTGATGCAACAGAAACTAGCACTACTGGTATCACTAGCCAATCGGCAATTGCCACAACTAAAGTATCCATATCTAATTATTATACATATTCCGGTGATATTATCGAGACAAAACCAGCCCTACGATCATCCATGTGACACAAAGTACTCCACACATGGCTGCAAATACAGGTAGCCCCAGCAAGACTATCAGCGGCATGGACAGGGCCGTTACAATACCTCCGCCCATAAGGGGCTCGAACATCAGCTGCTTGTATCCAAAGCTTTCAACTACACCCGTACGCTGCTTTGGATCAACAATCTGCGCAAACAGTAATCCCGTTGCAGTTGTGCCCATAGACTGGCCAATACTGACGATTCCATTTACAAACCAATCTTTTTTGAACATTCTTCTCGCCATCACCAAAAAGCTGAAAAGCACCCACGACACGCCAGTTGCAGCTAGAATAAGAAAGGTTATACCATCCGTAGAGATAAAGTTTAGCTTCATGGTAGCAATAGCAGACGCCACAAGTACGGCAAGCGCAGCACCGCTCAGTAACTCAACAAGCGGGCGAGATATACGCAGACCAAGACGCACCCAGATGGTCTGGGCTAACATGCCGCCAAACATACAAAACGTAAATGCCGGCATATATCCGAATATTTTTAATCCGTCAGAACCCCACGTAAGTAATTCAATCTGTAAAATCGCCCAATGTAGCGCCCAACCAAGCGCAACACTTGCTGCCAACAGAAACAAGTGTCCGATAACATTGAATAGGCCTAGCTCTTCCCGTAAAGAAATACCCGCCTTATTTAGCTGGTACACAACACGCTTATGATAGATCATGCCTTTGATTTGTGAGAATGGTGTATTACCAGCGATATACCGCTTCCTTCTTCCGTAAGAAATAAGCATAAAGCCAGCCGTAAGTGTTGCAAACAAGCTTGTAGTTGCAAGTGCTACCGACATCTCTTGCCCGGCAATATAATTAAATTCCTGAAAAACCGGGATCATACCGGCAGCAGTTCCATGGCCTCCTTCAAAACTTATTTCTAGCAATGCAGCCGAAAGCGGATTTGCGCCAAAGAATGGCATTAAAATAAATAGAACCACTGCGCCACCAATCGCGTAGTACCCCCAAGCTATCATCTGGCCAAAAGCAGCCTGCGGAGCCGCCATCTTCCATATCTGACGAAGTGATTTTATTGGTCGCGCAAGAAACAGCGCGCCAAAAATAACATTAATAAGTAGACCAGGGAGTGGCTCCCAAGCCTTGTATAATGAGGTTGCGATGCTTGTATCTGTTGGGAACTTACCAAGCACTTCGGGGCCAAGTATCAATAAAATTATCCCGGCAACAACACTCGATGGCAAAAACGCCCTTCTAATACCCGGAAGTTGCGTAAATAAATAGCCGACAGTAATTGCGCCAACAAGAACAAGCAACGCTGCAACATAAACATTCATGCTTATCATATCCCCACCACCGCCAACACTACTTTTTCTTAGCCGAAGCCTTGTGCTTCCTGATTACTTTTTCTTTTTTATCTGAATCGGAGTCGTTACGCAGTACAACCTGAGGATACGGGATTTCAATACCGTTTGCCTCAAACGCAGCCTTTAGTCGACGCCGAAATTCTCCAGCGACCGCCCATTGTTCAGCTGGAACAACCTTGCCCAACGCTTTTATTCGTATGCCCGAATCCATAAATTCATCAACTCGTAAAAATTTTATTGGCTCAAAAATGCTTGTCGTCCAGTCGGTACTTTTCGCCATCTCTGCCCCTACGCTGTTAATGACCTCCTCGAGCTTATCAATATCGGTATCATACGCCACCTGAACATCCACATTTACATTCGCATATTTAAAGCTCAGATTTGTAACGTACTGCATTGTGCCGTTACTAATGATATGCAAGTTTCCATCTAGATCCCTTAGTCGTGTAATTCGAATTGTCAGATCCTCTACTGTTCCACTCAGCTCCGTCCCAGAAGCCGAAACAGTAACAATATCGCCGACCCTATACTGATTCTCGCCAATAACAAAAAGTCCAGCAACGAAATCCTTTATAACACTTTGTGCACCAAAACCAAAAATTACACCAAATAGCCCGGCACCAGTAGCCAGCGTAGCAAGGTTAAACTTTAGCTGAGCCAAGATAGTAATAACCGCCACAATCCATATAACAACGGCGGCCATCGTTCTAATAACACCCTTGAGTGTCTTTTCCTGCTTTCTTGCATCTACCTTTGTAGAGTAGCGATGATGACGAACAATACGGCCAACAAGTAGGTCGATAATCATCCCGACAATAATCTGAACCACTATCGCAATGATGATGGTTATCAAAATCTGCATAATGACACTGTCGGCAACTACTTCACCGAACAAGCCCCAATCTGCGTCCATTATCTCCTGAATCATATCAACCCACTCCTAAGATATTACGGCACTATTCTCCGATAGATCGTGTATCAAAGCTTACATACTGCACATACGTTTGCCACGCAGCAACGTCGTTTGCTGGCATTTTCATAGCTTCGTCCACCCAAGTTTTAATCTGCGACTGCTTAAATGTTACCTTCTGACCTTCAGCTAGCAATGGCCAACCGGCTTTCTCTGACGCTTTTGTTTCAATTGCAACAATCCGTGCTTGCCCAATATCTTTCTTGTTCTGAATGCCATACGTTTGAACGGCTTTTCTTACAAGTTGCGTATATGAGTCACCTGCCTGAGCAACGTAACTATACTTCGCCTCATCTGTTTTTGACTCCTGCTTTTGCTGCTCTGCTTTTGCTGCTGGTTTATCAGCTGCTTGAGCCTGACCACCCATTAAAATTGTCATAACTACAGCAACAGCCGCAAGATATCCACCCAATAGACCTACGATTTTCATAGTCCCTCCTTAATTATGTAGTTGTAACACTATCATAACCATTTTTATATGTTTTGAAAAGACCAATCGAAAATTTATAAAATAAAAAGTTATAGCCGTCCATAATAATAAAATAACCCAGGTAAACCTAGGCGCTGAACATTACTTGGCTGGGATGGAGGGATTCGAACCCCCGAATGCCAGGACCAAAACCTGGTGCCTTACCACTTGGCGACATCCCATTGCTTTATTCAATAAAAATTATATCAAACCGCTAGGTAATTTTCAACTTAGGAACGCCCCTAATTAGCATGGTAGAGATTGCCAACAATCCACCTCCTATTGCCCACACAAATGCAATCCACCCTTGTGTTACATACGCACCGAATATGCCAACCTCACTAGTCTCCAGCGTTACGATGCTATACATCAACCAAAGCGATGGCACAATCATAGCGAAAGCAAACGCTACAAGTCTCATAAGTTGCGACACTTTAATATCTAATACGTATGGAAGCGAGAAAACTGAAGCTACGATCATACCAACAAGAAATAATCTGCCAGCAAAATCTTTAAACGGATCAAGCGCTGCGATTATATCAAGGCTAAATAATTGAGCGGTTACCGCAAACGTTATAATCGCCCCATACCCAAGACAAACGACTTGCCTAGCTATATTAGCACCTTTTGCATCCTTTGCGTTCATATGTGAATTATACTATGAAAAAACCAAATATAACGAATATTGTTGTATTTTATGCCATTATGCTTGTGCTTATGGCGACGCTCACCTATAGTAACTACTAAGCGAAACGTTACAAAAACAAACATTGAGCTAAAACAACCAAAACGTATTAGTACAAAGTAATCTTTGTATCGTTCGCTACGATACACCCACCACAACTCCTGTAGGCCCCGATTCTGTCGGGGTCTACCTCGTTTATTAGCTACTTTTCCTGCGAGACTGTTGCTTTCGCCATTCGGCAATTTTAGCGTGGTTTCCGCTCAACAAAACCTCTGGGACTTTCATGCCTTTGTATTCTGCGGGACGTGTATACTGCGGGAATTCTAGCGTTTCACCATCTGAAAAGCTTTCTATTGCCGCACTTTCCTCACCGCCCAGTACGCCCGGAATCAATCGAACGACACTATCTATAATAGTCATCGCTGGCAACTCACCGCCGGTTAAAACATAATCTCCCACACTAAGCTCTTGATCAACCAACGAAAGAATCCTCTCATCGTACCCCTCATAGCGTCCACAAATAAAAATATACCCGTTATCACAGTCTGCATATTCTTGCGCAATTGCCTGCTTCCAGCGTGTGCCACGCGGTGTCATAAGTAGTACCTTAGCATTTGGATCGTTCTCTTTCGCTCGCTCAACTGCCGCAAATAGTGGCTCTGGCTTCAATAGCATCCCATCACCACCGCCATACGGCGTATCATCCACTTGGCGACGTGGGCCAATTCCAAATTCACGCAAATCAATACACGAAAGCTCCACGATACCGTCTTTCTGCGCCTTCCACATCATAGAGTTCTCAAACACGCCCGTAAACATTTCGGGGAACAAAGTAATAACTTGAAATTTTCTCACTCTTGCTATTATACCAATTATTAACAAATTTTTGAGGATATAGGTTAGGCAACTTGCCGATACCTAGTAAAAAGCCGGCAGACTACCCGTCTTTATATATTCATTACATTTTGCGGCTATATACGGGCCAAACTCTTCACATTGTATTGTTATAAAATATAAATTCCGCCGCTTACTCTACAAACAAGCATTAGTACATTACTTAAAAATCAAATAAACCACCTCTAATCGGTGGTTTATTTAACATATAAGGCTCTCAACTCTTATAAAAGTTGCTCGCATAGAGCGCATTCTCGCAGTTCAAGATTCTCTGAACTTACTTACGATTATATATCAAGGTCGTCTAATTCTGCAAGCTCTTTTCTTGATGAATCCGCAAAGCTTGATCGGTTTTCCACAGCGTCATCTGTTGAGTCGTCCACAGATTGTGATTTTTTCTCCTGACGCTCACCTCCGTGAGCTCCGCCGTCTTCGTCATTATTCACAATTTTTAAGTTATAACGAGCGTCATTCTTTGTTCCCAAAGCTCGCAAAAGTGTTCGTAAACTCTGCGCCGTAACGCCACGCTTTCCAATCACCCTTCCTAAATCCTCTGGGTTCACCGTTAAACTCAACAGCACACCCTTCTCATCTATAATGCGCTCAACCTGCACGTCGTCAGGATTGCCCACTAAAGACTTTACGATATACTCTACAAATTGCTGATCTATTGTTGACATATGCCCTCCATTGTCGTCATTCGGACGTTCATCTAGTATCGTATCTTCATTGTATCACGACAATTACATAACGAAAGCATTTTGCATATTCCACAAGCAACCCGCTAATACTTGACTTTTACTTAAATTAATGCTATATTATAAAAATTCGGTAGCGCCCGCGCCGAAGTTCCTACCATAAGGAGCAATGAAATGCCGCATCAGCCCCCGATGGATGGTCAAGGCTCGACGGGAAACACGTCGCCCGACACTCACAACGCCCAGCGACGGGCGAAAAAGAAGCTGCAGAACGAACGAAAGCGAGCTGCTGCAAAAAAGCGCAGCATGGCTCGTAAGGAGCCGTTCCGCAAGCAAACGCAAGCAGAGCGGATGGAGGTCCTGATCGCCGCTGCCAAAATCAACTTCGAGACCGGCTCGGACGAGCTGAAGATTACGAAGAAGATTCTGGAAGAAATT
>CAZENS010000018.1:0-10268 GCA_964513905.1 uncultured Candidatus Saccharibacteria bacterium
TTGACAATAGTTTGATAATATTTTATTCTGAATACTTCAACTAGCGTGCACCAAATACTCAATTTTGCGCCCACAAAAGGGCGTTTTTATTTACTGTTTCTTGCGTATCAAAAATATATTATTCAATAATATTTATTATTTTCAACACATATGCTATAATTACATATTGTGAAACAAGAAAATTCTCTTAATTCCCTTGGAAAACTGCTTATCCAGTCACTGAACGTGATTGATGATTACGAAACACGCCTTGCGCACCATCATCGTAGCCAAGACACCATTCATGTTAGTACAGTCGGAAGTAGATTAACGGCAGCTTACGAACAGCTACGTAATGCATCTGAATACTCGGAGAGCAACCTATTACGCCAACGTGCAATTCATCGTTTTTTTGTTCGCACACTATCATTTCACGACAAAACATCGATAAAAAACATCGGAGACGAGCTACTTGTTGAACTAACGCAAGCAAGCTATCTTCCGAATAATCATCTTACTCCTGCAGAGCTAAAATCAATCAATTCGCACATTAAACGATACTATGGCGCCTACTGGAACTACGCAAAAATCGAGCCTACCGTTGCAAAAAGACAGCGCTTTAAGGAATGGATGATTGATGTACTTAGCGTACGATGCGAGCAAGTCTTACAAAGCAACATACGCTCCGTCTCATTTACAAACTTCGCCTACACCTACCTACAGCCAATTCTTCCGATCGAAGAACTTATTGAAACAGAAGAAAACATCCTCCCGGAGGATTACCCTATCCTTATTTATATTGCGATTCAAAAAACTATCCTAAAACTAAATCTTGCAACAATTCGTGCAGGATTACTCGACAGCTACAAGCAAGATATTACCCTGCTTCATAATTTTGAAAGTTTTAATGAAAGAATTGATCGGCTATCAGAAACGAAAACAGCTGCAAAAGTTGCACGCGTTATCAATCGAAATGGCGCTACCTTACGCATGATACACAGTGGTTTTTTTAGTAAAAATGGACCACTCACTACTAAAGATTTGGTGAGTAGCGACACCCTCACTTACTCATTAGGAAAGCATGTCGAAAAAGAATACACACTGCTAAATAAGCTCCTGGATAGCGGCATCGGCAAGAGTATCGTTTTTCTGCTTATCACCAAAAGTATTATTGGGCTTGCGATCGAAGTTCCATACGATATTGCGGTGGAAGGGCATATTGCTTGGATTCCCCTTCTCTTAAATCTCTTCTTCCCCTCTGTATTTATTGCACTTTCTCGCCTAACGCTTAAAACACCAAGTAGCAGAAATACGGATGCCATTACAAAAAATGCAGCCGCTATGTTATTTGCGTCAAATTCGCAGCAGGTAAATCAACTAAAAATACGAAAGAAAACTAAATCGGCTGGCTTTACAATTGCATATGCGCTTATGTTTGCGGGTGCATTTGCTGGACTCACATACATTCTTTACGTACTTGGATTTAATATTGTGCAGGGCGTAATATTCTTCATTTTTCTATCAACTGCTGCGTTCTTGGCATTTCGCTTGTCAAATCAAATCCGAGAGATTGAAGCGGTATCACTATCTCAGGGATCAATCTCACTGCTACGAGATATTATCTACCTACCATTTATTTACGTTGGGCAGCAAATTTCATTTCGCTATGCAAAAATGAACATTGTTGCCGCTAGCCTGGATATGCTTATCGAGATGCCACTAAAATCGCTCCTGCGTGTATTACGACAATGGACAACTTTTCTTAACAGTAAAAAAGATGACCTTATCTAATTTTCTTTCTTAAACACAATATTGTTTCTTGGATAAAATCCTGTATGGAAAGTTGGCTCGGCATCTTCGTGCCAACACTCACGAGAGCCAGACATACCAGCCAATACACGGCAAGCAACCGTATACGCTCGAAAATTACTCAACATATTTGACTCCTCTAAGCACTTCTCACCCGAAAGCCACTTCTGATCATCGCTACTACCCCAAGCAACGCCAAAGCTAGATAATATCGAGGTGTCTGCTTGCGGAAGACTATCAATGGCAGAAATCGCTGACCCACTATAAATCCGACGCTCTGGGTCAAATGGATCTTTACCGTCGGGAGTATAGGCTTTCTCTCGATGTTGCACCGCCATACCGACCGTTCCCCAAGCGTACGGCCTATTTACACAATATTGCATAAACTTTCCATATTCGGTATTCATGTTTGGCTTACCGGTCACTCTATCAATATAGGACTCACGCGAGCCTTGAGATGCTTCGGACTGCATACGAGCGCCCTCGATTGGATCTGCTATTATGTCGCGTTGCTGAACCTCCGACAAGCTTTTCTCGGCATTTTCCGGGTGAGCTTGCGTCATATAATTAACCACTTCAGGTATGCTCCGATTTAGATCAAGCTTACTCATACTGTAACGGATATTGCAGGCAAAGTCAGGATTGACCCCCTTGGCCTCCAGCATACCCGCAACACCACACATACCAGCCGCCGATATCATTCGGTCAACCCTAAAATTAAGTGGCTGTGAATAGAGTGCATTAGTGGCGGGTATAGCCAGGGTAGAAAAAGATCTTGGCACCACACCGACTACAGAAGCAGCAGCTTCCATAACTGACGAAAAGGGGCTTGTTCTCTCCCCAATCGCACTTTGAGCAATCATACCCAAAAACGTATGCGGATTTGTAATATCAAACTGATTTTTTGCGGCTATTAGCTGATTGCCACGCGCAATCTCCTGATGAGCAGACATAGACTCAACCAGATATTCCTGCAAACTTACAGCCGAGGCTGGCCTCATGCCAATCGATTGCGCCACATCCCCAAGTATCACTCCTGTTCCAGAAAAAATCGCATCCTGGGCCGCTATCCCTACTGTTCTTGCAGAAAAATTAGCGGCTTCCGTCAAAGCGGAGGTCCCCACTCTTGCAGACATCGAAGTTGTAGCTTCTGCCATAATAGCCGTTTTTGTCAGCTCAATAGCTTCTTGCAACGCCGCCAAATAATTTGCTGCCTGCGCTGCTGTTTTTGCCAATTCTGCAGGAGACGTGCCAGATGGAGTTACCGAGCATATCTCATCTTCAATCTGCGAGCGCATACCCTGAATTTGGCCACCAGCTACCACACCAACATGGCCCGCCACAGCCATAGAGCCTGGTTGCCAACATTTATTTACGAGTTCGTACATAGCCTGCTCGCCAGACATACTCTGCTTACATAAGTCATACACATCAATTGAACCGCTAGAATTGGCCGTCTGAACCCTTTGTGGCGTTAATCGCAAATGTTCAGAACCCGGCGCACCAACAGTTCCTGCAGAAAGAATGGCCAGCATACTAGCTGCACTATTCATATACTTCCTTAAATGAGGCATACGGTCTAAGCTCACCGCCTCATTTAGTGCCGGCACCCTGAATGAACTGCCGTCCAGTGCATTACGACCCCGACCGTCTTGAACAGATAACCTGTCGGATAGATCACTCACTACCATTTCATAGCTGGCATTTTCCCCAGACTTTATCACATCCGCAATAGAAACAAACTGCATAGCAAAGCGAGCGAGTGTTACTGATTTTGCCCTCCTCGCGGCATCGTCTGCCAAATTGCCATAAGTATGAAGTGCGCAGGCTAGGGCCATATGATTGTGAACTTTGCCCACTAAATTTGCGTAGATATCAGTCTGCCAGCGAGGCGTAGACTGCGCAAGATAGTGGAGCCCAAATACACCTTGCCCGTTCATATCAATAAAATCTGCATCGCTTTTTAGGGCTTCGTTGAACGAATCGTCTATATCTTTTTTTTCTAGGCCCTGAACAGCTGGACCGTGCTGTAAATGAAATCGCTCAAAAAGTCGCTCTGCAAATTTTCTATCATGAAAAATTCCATTCTTTGGGTCAACAACATTATCTACTCGGTACCGTACATCATCAACACGCTTTGCAAGCTCATTGAGCGCTTTACCAGATGCAACCGCACCGTTTCCCTCGGGAAGAACAGCGGCACTCACGTTATATCTTTTATTGCTTTGATTTTGTACGGCCGCCAACTTAATATTTTGGCCTTCAAATCGCTCCTTCAGCATCGGGCTCATCGTTGCAAACTTACATCTAATCGACTTCTCGCCGCACGCAACGCCGCCAATCTGTCCTTCAATCACCTTTTTTGTATAGGTATAATACGCCCCCATACTGTCATTTAAATCGTTAACCAGGTTCTCTTTCATATTCACCAATAAAAGCGCCGGTGAAATGAGTAATGTTGCTGCCGTCCCGACCACTAAAAGAACAGAGGCAGCCAATATCGCAGGGCTACCCCGCCTCCATAAGCCCTTGTCTTCACGCGAGCGACTGTGCTGCTTCTCTTTAGTGATGTGTTTTGTTTCAGAATCTTCTTTAACCTTTGCAGTTCCGCCGTCGCCAGCAGCCTCTTTCTCAAGGTGCTTTACGTCTAAGTACGAATCGTAATTTACAGCAGTAAGCGATGAATTACTTTTTTCATCTTTCTTTTTATTTACATCCATTTACGAGCCTCGTGGAATATCTAAATTCGACGGATCAGGAGACCTTGTTTCTTGCACTAGCGAAGGTTCACTTGGTGGCGCTACCGCCCTTCCCAATAAGGCGTCTGCACTCACTTCTTCCTGTACATCCTGGGATTGCTGTAAGTATTTTGCGGCTCTTTCCTTCGCGCGCAGCTCTGTATCTGTTAGCGGATTAGGTCGTTGTGAATTACCAGTTCTTCTCTCCATCGAAGCTCCACCGTACTCAGCCTCGGCAGACCCAGCCTGCACAACCACCACTTTGCCAGCTTGAATAGCGCCACCGCCAACAGTGGCAGTTTTTAGTGCTTGCTCGGCATCGCCTGTGTTATTAGAAGGTGACGCGCCCATATTATTTGCCCTATCGTAATGAGAACTGGCGCCTTTATCATCCTGCGACTGCTGACCGCCACTTGTAGACGAGCCATTCTGACCACTAGCGCCTCCAGCTTCAGCGGCCGCCCCTATGGTAACACCAGCAACAGCAGAACCTTTTCCAATACTTTCAAGCAAGTAGGCCTCGGACGCCTTCAGGTCTATACCTTCGTAGCTATTGATATTAAACTGTCCATCCGAAGACGCAGATTCGGCGTCTTGATATCGCTGCAAGGCCTGTGAATACACCTGCTGTGGCGTCTGGTTTCCTGCACCACCCTCTCGCAGCTCATTCAGACGTCCCTGAACCTGCTGATCAAACTGCATCTGTTCGCTAGACTTTTGCTGCTTCTTTCGACTACGGTGAGAGCCCCCCATTCGTCCAATCAACGAAAGGTTAGAGTCTCCATCCTGAACAGCATTAATTTGCTGTAAACGATTAATCCCCTTCAGCATCATAGATTTCTTATTAAGATCCATGGCTGCCTGCTCTCGCTTCTTTGCCGAGTCTTCCCGATGATGACTCGATCGCCTTGAACCCTGTTTAAGTCGTAACGCTGCAGTATCGGCTCCAGCCAACACGGCCTTAAACACAGTCCATGTTGCCAGGAGTGGAAGCACTGCTGCACCAGCAGCCACCAAACGAAGGGTGGCGCTCGTCTGCCTAAATGATATTCCACCATTATCCCTTGGGGTATATTCGTCATCTCGAACCTGATAGCCACCGTCGGCGCCCGCTTTAATAATTGTTGCACTCACAACTTGACCAGCGCCCAAAAGCAATGCTATTACCGGGAATAGTAGTAATGTTTGCAGGAACACCTTCATCCACTTTGAAAAGTAATGCTCTGTATTTGGCAACAAGTACGCCACAAACGCTATTGGGCTCAACAGTATCAACGCAATGATAAGTGTTTTTCTTACAATCAAAAGTACGATAATAATTGCACACGTAATCGCAATCGAGAGAACGATTGCGGCAAGTGGCGCAAACAATACCCAGGCGACACCAACCTTTCCGAGTACACTAGAAGTTATATCAATCAAAACCGTTGCCTTATCGCTACCGACTTCAGCAGCTATCGGCATTCCAGTTGTTCCAATTGAACGAGCAATGCCCGAGAAAAGCGACATAATGCTTGATCCGGCAATATTAGAAATATCAATTAGAATCTGGCAAATATAGTATGACACGTTCACTAAAATTGCCCCGATAATGAAACGTGGCAGCATGCGCTTTATATTATAATTTCCAACCCCACGGCCCGTTACAAGCGAGTATATTACTACTAAAAATGCTACGACGAATAAAATATTTGCGATATTTCGAGTAGAGGACCATGCCTCTGCTGTGCCGCTCTTTGAGTCAAGGAGCGCCACTTCAACTGCTAGGAAGTTATCAGATACAAACGTAAACGCTGAATCGGCGGCTTTGGCAGCGGAGCGCAATACGGGACAAACAATCCAGCCGACGTTATCAATCGCACAGGTTGTTTGCGGGGCGCTGCTGCTAGAGCCGAATAAAGAAGTTGGATCAATTTGCTGTGCTCGCACAGATGGCTGCGCCACCAGAACACCACTGACGGTAATTACGGCAATCGCCACAAATCCCAAGAACCATTTCACTATTCTGTTCACTGACTGCCCCCCTCGCCCACAGATGGAATTGCGCCAAGCGCTTGCTCTACCTGCTGAAGTGAAATATTTATTGTACTGCCTGGCAATACTTTTCCGCCGAGCATCTCCTTTGCCACAGTATTTTCGACCGCCCGCTGCACCACTCGTCTCATAGGCCGAGCGCCGAGGCGTGGATCATATCCCCTATCAACAAGAAGTCGCTTAGCGTCATCATCAACTTGCACCTGTACCTTCTGCAGGGCGAGTGTTTTATTAACGCCCGCCAAAATCAAATCAATCACTTGTAATAGCTCTGGCTTCTCAAGTGGCTTAAATAGGACTATTTCGTCAAAACGATTCAAAAATTCCGGCTTAAACTGATTACTACTAATAAGCTCATCGGTAATCTGATCTTCAAACTGCTCAAGTTGCTCGCCCGCCTCGATATGACTTCGTATGCGATCGGCGCCTGCGTTGCTCGTAGCAATAACAATTGCATCACGAAAACTTACTTCCCGATTATTTATATCCCTAAGTATACCCTCGTCAAGCAACTGAAGAAGTGTAGTTAACACATTCGGGTGCGCCTTCTCTATTTCGTCTAGCAAAATAACGCTAAATGGCTGCTTCATTACTCTTGCAGTTAAACTATTGGGGTCGCTTGCACCGTCGGCAATTAAGCGAGCCACGTCATCAATACCCACGTACTCATTCAAGTCGAGTCGAACAATTTTATCCTCTCCACCAAAGTAAACATCCGCCAAAGCCTTAGCAAGCTCGGTTTTACCAACACCAGTAGGACCCAAAAATAGGAATGTTCCGATTGGACGATCAGGATTTCGCACGCCGGCCCTCGCCCTTCTTAAGGCGTCACTTACAACCTGCACGGCACGCACCTGATTAATCATTCGTTCATGAATTTTATCTTCCAGACTGAGTAGCATTTCCCTATCACTCGCATCAGTTGCAACGCTTACCTTTACATCCAGTGTCTGTTCAATAGCCTGCTGAACCGAATTCATGGTAACAAGTCCGCCCTCTGCATAGCCTGCAGCCGACTC
The DNA here is from genome assembly GCA_964513905.1 of uncultured Candidatus Saccharibacteria bacterium. Taxonomy (GTDB): domain Bacteria; phylum Patescibacteriota; class Saccharimonadia; order Saccharimonadales; family Saccharimonadaceae; genus CAMEGH01. The sequence continues at coordinate 7,580 of CAZENS010000018.1, forward strand.
GAGTAACTTTATGGCCCTCCCTGGCATCGCTAAGTCGTGCACATATCGCTCACTTAATCGATATGACTCGGCTAACGCTTGGTACATATAGGTTACTTTTCGCTTATACTCGGTCATAATAATTTGATGCTGCATTACCTCAAGCGTTTCCTCGTACGTAGCAGGTCCAATGACAATTCGGTTTAGTGCATTAACTAGCCCCGGATTGCGCTGAGCAATCTGCAACAATCGCTGCTCATCCATTGTCAGGATTACGCGAAGATTTCCCGCCTCTAAGATTGGCAGAAGAACATTCGTTAAATCAACAGAACCGACACCTTCTTCGAAGAACAGTTGCGCATTATCAAGACATATAATAACGTTTTTTGCGCGGTAGGCCTCTGTAAGCACACGCATTACCAGCCCTTCAAGCTCACCCCTGCCCGGAGCGGCCGAAATCAAAGCAGAAGAATCGAGCAAAAACACTTGCCTGAATTTTAAGTTTGATGGAATAGGCGAGCTGGCGTCCATAAGCCGTTCGGCAAATGCGTGAATGATTGCAGTTTTTCCTACACCCGTTGATCCAACAAGTGCTACATTTTGTCTACCCGCTGAACCCAAATTCTCTAGTAGCTGCGCAATGGCTCTTTCATGAGCTGGTAGCTTCACTGAAAAACTGTTTCTACCAACGCTCTCGCTAAGATTTAGCCCAAAACGTTTTAGCAATGGGGTATACCCGAAAGACCAGTCACGTGCAATACCGCCCGTTCTGCGTGGTTTTGACTGAGCATGCACAATACTTTGGATTCGGTCATACCATCGAATACCCTCGAGGACGTCGGTCAACTCGATATGCATCTGGGCAAGTAGCATATCTGCCTGGCTATATTGCTCCAAGAGTGCCGCAGCCAGCACTCCGCCATGCATCACCTTACTGCCAGTTTGTGAACGAATTGCCTCTGCCTTTTCCCACAAGTCATCGGTTAGCTTCGGATCCTCTGAAGCAATATTAAGCAACAAATTTGCTGTTATTCCAAGTCGTGCGGCAAGAAACTGTCCACTCCTCACTCGGCCAACAATCTCTGCGATGCGCTTTGGCGTTGCGTGTTTGGGAAGCGCTGCCAAAATATCAGCCTCAAGCAATCCATCAACAGAATGAGTATTCTTTTCTATTTTAAGCTTTTTTAAATCACCCTCGTACCACTCAATAAACATAGTTGGCAGTGCAGCCAGGCCAAGCAGTGTCCAGCCAATCGGCATATCAATAAATATCAATACAAATCCACCAATAAGTAAAGCGATAGCCAACAAGCGAAGCGCAAGCAGCCAAATTCCCTGCAATACATGACCAACACGCGCCTTTACTGCGCGTTCACTATGGAAATTACAGGTCATTACTGCCATATAGTTACCCCTGATAGCGTTACGATAACACCCACAAATGGTAAAAATGGCACTACACCCCACGACAACAATACAACCGTAGACAGCACCACTTGCACAAAAATAACTATCACACCGATCACTAAAATTACCGATCGAATAACTGCACCTAATATTCGTGATATCAATCTATCAAAAAAAGCTCTCATTTTTGTAGCCAACGAACCGTCAACGCGCCCGGCGCCGTCCTGACGGAACAAAGAGAACATGGTTCGCAACAAAAGATCGATAGAAAAATAATCCATCGTCGAAGCGAGTCGTTCCATGGCCATGTTAGCACGCTGCTTCCAGCCGTCTACATACCACCACTTAAGTAGAGCCACAACAAACATGTTCTCATTTTACCGTACACTGGCATAAAAAACCACTAGCAATATGCACGGAATATTTTCAATTGTTAATACCTACGTAGTATACTTATATCTATGCCAAAACCACATATTGCCGCAATCGGAAAAGTCGTTCGAAAGATAACTCGTCTTCGTGGTGGCGGCTCTGCGTTCCCCGGACTTGTTATCGAAAAAATCGACCCGTTGTTTACTCGTGATGTCTTAGCAACACTTCCGCAAGGAGTTGTTGTTGTTAGTGGCACAAATGGAAAAACAACGACCGCAAAAATGGTCGTAGAGCTTCTGGAAGGGCAGGGCCTGAAAGTTTTTACCAATCGCACAGGTAGCAATTTTGCGCGTGGAGTTACCGCCGCCCTCCTTTCAGAAATTAACATAAAAGGAGAACTCGATGCAGATATTGCGGTCCTAGAGCTCGATGAGGCGCACGCTGTTAAATTTGTTGATGTCATTCCGCCAAGTCACTCACTCCTGCTGAACGTTATGCGCGATCAACTAGACCGTTTTGGTGAAATTGATACAACTGCTAAAATGCTTGAACACATTGCCAAAGCAACGACCAAAAGCGTTGTCCTCAATAGAGAGGATCCTCGAATCGCAAATATTTCTCATTCTATCTCAATCGCTCCACGATACTTTGGGCTTGCGCCAGCACTGAAAGAGCAATTTTCATCTGGCGACGAAGCTGGAACTGCCGCAAAAAAATACGATGCCGATATTGTACTAAAGAGCTTTTCAGACACATCGGCCACCTTCTCTATTGGAAAAAAGACTGCCGCGGTTCCAATGAAATTACGTGGAGTTTATAATCTATTCAATGCTGCAGCCGCATTGACGCTCGTGTATTCAATCCTCGGAAAAAATATTGATACCAAAAAGTTACTTCATAGTCTTTCAGAAATTGAACCTGCATTTGGCCG
>CAZENS010000018.1:10368-11920 GCA_964513905.1 uncultured Candidatus Saccharibacteria bacterium
TACACCGCCATGCTGTCTATTCGAAAAGAACTTTCCAAAATAACTGAAGTTGAGGAGGTATTATGAAACCAGAAAAAACAATATCAATTCTTCAGCTGTACCCAAAAAATATGAGCATTTACGGCGACGGGGGGAACACTCTTACCCTAAAAAAGCGCCTTGAATGGCACGGATACACTCCGCAGATTATCGATTATAACGTTGGCGACACATTTCCTGAAAAAGTAGATATTATCGTGGGTGGAGGTGGTCAAGATAGCGGCCAGCAACACATACAGGACGACCTTCAGGCGATTGCCAAAAACCTTCGAACACTTGCAAAAAACAACACTCCAATGCTAGTTGTTTGCGGCCTCTACCAACTTTTTGGCAGATTTTTTAAAACAGCGTCAGGCGAGATTATTCCAGGAATAGAAATTTTTCATGCCGAAACACACGCTGGTCCGGAAAGATTAATAGGCAATACGATTATTGAGAGTGACTTATTCGGAGAAGTCGTCGGCTATGAAAATCATGGCGGACAGACATTTCTCGATAAGGGGTCTAAGCCCCTCGGAACAGTTCGCCTTGGCGCAGGCAATAACGGCCACGACGAAACCGAAGGTGCAATTGTTAATAATGTTATTGGCACCTATCTACACGGATCAATCTTGCCCAAAAACCCCAACATCGCAGATTTTCTTATTGAGCAAGCTGCAATAAATACGTTCGGTGAGTTTGAGCCAAGTATTATTGACGACACATTCGCCCAAAAAGCTCGCGAAGTTGCAGCGAAACGGCCTCGTTAATTTTGCTTTAGCGCCTGCAAATCAGAGAGAACTTGCATTCCGTGGTTCATTGGCGTTGCTCGCCCATACACTTTTTGCACGACTCCATCGGGATCAATTATAAATGTCTTTCGCAAAATTCCTTCACGACCAAACATTTTCTTTCCCCAGGCGCCGTAGGCCCTAATCACAGCCCCATCTGGGTCGCTGAGTAGTGTAAAGGGAAGATCGTTATTTTGCTTAAAAGCCTCGTGTGACTCGACGTTATCCATACTCACCCCAACGACTTCTGCGCCCGCCGCTTGCAGCCCTGAATACGAGTCTCTTAAGCTGCACGCCTGAACCGTACAACCCGGCGTATTATCTTTTGGATAAAAATACAGCACTAACCATCTTCCTGCATAGTCAGATAGGCTTTTTTCGCCTCCGCTATCGTCAACAAGTGTAAAAGTTGGTGCATTATAAGGAACTTCTTTCATAGTAATAGTGTACTGCATATACCTACTAGCGACAATCGCTCCCCTTTAAAAACATATCTAACCTCGCTATAATAAATCTATATGGCAGCGGCTTCAAAGCGTAGAATATTTGAACTCGACCTTTTGCGAGGTCTTTTTATTATCATTATTATTATCGATCATTTGCAATTCTGGCCCAGTCCACTTCGCTATATTACTGGCGAGGGGCGACTTTGGGTAACAGCAGCGGAAGGCTTTTTTCTAATATCTGGCCTACTCATTGGCTACATTCGAGCCTACAAAGGCAAAAAGAAGTCGCTTAAAGAA
>CAZENS010000019.1:0-11086 GCA_964513905.1 uncultured Candidatus Saccharibacteria bacterium
CTTTCTTTGCTAGGATAAACACAAGCTTTTATAAAAACAAAAAGCAAAAAACCTTAACAAACTGACTCTATGTAGACGACGCTAAGCTTGTCATCAAGTATGGTGTAGTTTGACGAATAGTTGGTGGCGCATAGGATGTGCTGGAACTAGAGCAGTGATAGAATTTTCTATTAGTTCTAGATGACAGTGATTACTCTTGGCGCTACCAATGCTCCGTCAAATTTATTTGATGTTATGAGCGCACGGTGCGCGAGTACCGGTTACGCCTAGTTAATCCCCGGATGTAAGATTATATGCGGTGAAATTACTAGGTGTAATCAGGGAAAGGACCGTAAGTCGATATGCTCGAATTCATTCGAGCGGTCAGTCGCCCTAGAGTAGTGATAGACCTTTTTATTCGCCCGCCCTTTTAATAATTTTCAGCGGTGGTTGTCGATAGAGGTCAATATGTCACTACTCGGGCACCCTAAACTTTAGTATAATGTACTTATGTTAAATAAGATCATAAGTGCTGTAGGTATTATTTCAGCGGGAATTCTGCTCTATATCTTGCAGGAAACAACTCCAACAGAGGCTGGCGCAATGGGCGTTCTGGCCGTTTTTTTATTGTCGTACATTACGTTAACGATAGTACTGACGTACTTTATTTTCTGGCTTTATAGGCTAGTTGATAAGGTGTTCTATAGTGACAAGCAACAGAGCAGTATAGATAGATTCGATCTAAGGAAATCATATTATTTTTCGTCTGTATTGGCACTTGGTCCGGTAATGATGGTGAGTTTAAGCTCTGTTGGCAGAGGCGGTCTGATGGAATACGGGCTAGTTGGGCTACTCTTGTTTCTTGGGTGCATTTATGTATCAAAAAGAGCCATGTAAAAGAGGTGCAAATTTAGTAATGGTTATGCTATAATGACAACCATGCAGCCAGAGTTTACGCCATCTGCTAGAGGAGGGGAGGTACAGCCTCCTTCTTCAGGGTATAGCTACGAGGTTCCACCTAATTTTGCCTCGCAAGAGGTGGCGCCTGGGCAGGGCTTTGAGACGTTGCCGCCTTCACCGGAAAGAGCAATGGAGAGGAGTCCTATTGAACTTGCTCCGCCACCGCCACCCATGCCTATGCCAGTGGCTCCTGTGCAGACGGTTGCAGATTCGGTTGTGCCTGTTGCGCAGCCAGTTATTCAGAATCCTATATCTGCTAACGACGATGACGTTATCGAGAAGGAGTGGGTAGACAGAGCGAAGCAGATTATCATACAGACAAGAGAAGACCCTCGAGCGCGCGAGAAGGCTATAGGGGCTCTGCAGAGAGATTATTTGTTAAAACGATATGGGAAGCAATTAGGCGCAACTAATGATTAGGGTGGTGCGATGTTTGGCGTAATTATAGCTGTATTTCTTATTATCGTCATTGTGATTATTGCTGGTGGCTTAATTTATATGGCGTATCAGGGAACTTTGCGTGAGGCAAAGAATTATGAACGTGGCTTAAAAATGGTTCCGATGCTTATACACCTTCCCCCGGCTAGTGACGATCTTGACGCCGGTGGGCGAGACGAAAGGGACGTAACAGAAGAACTCTTGAGTCAGGCGCAGGTGATGTACAACATTATAGCCAGTACCTCGCTAAAGGGGTTTAAACACAGAATTTATGGACAACGCCATGTTTCTTTTGAGCTTGTTGCTAAGGGCGGGCTTATTTATTACTATGCAGTTGTTCCAATTGTTTTGGTTGATACGGTAAAACAGGCAATCGCTGCGGCTTATCCATCAGCACGGCTAGAAGAGGTGGAAGAGCACACGATCTTTACAGAGGGTGGACGTATGACTGGCACCATTGGGGGCGAATTCAGTCTTCAGAAGAGCTACGTATACCCGATAGCAACCTACCAAGAAACAAAACGTGATGCTTCTAGGGCATTGTTAAACGCGCTTTCTACAGCAGGCCGACAGGACGGTATCGGAATTCAGTTTCTTGTTCGACCCGCTCAAGAGGGTTGGGTGCGCTCGTCAATTAGTGCTGTTGAGAAGATTAAGAAAGATCGAGCTATGGGAAAGACAGGATCGAACCCAATTATCGGATCTCACGCAGTGCGTGATGTAGCCGAGGCACTTTGGCGACCTCCGTCCGCCGATAATTACAAGGAAGAGAATAGCGTCAATACGCAATTAACCGCCCTTGAGCAGCAGACGATAGATGCGATAGAAGAAAAGACACGCTACCCAGGCTACGAGACATTGGTACGAATTGTCGTTTCGTCAGACACCGCAGTGCGATCTCAGACGCTAATGAAGAATGTCGTTGCCTCTTTTTCGTTATTCGATTCTCCGAGTCATAATGGATTTAAGTTTATTCCTACGAGGAACGTGGATGAGTTGGTTACTTCATATATATTTCGTTTCTTCCCGCAGTCTATTAATTCGAATGTTTTAAACACCGTAGAGCTTGCAACGCTATTTCATCTTCCTGATCAGAAGAATATCCCAACAGCTCAGGTGAAGCGCCAGATGAGCAAGCAGGTGGATGGTCCTACTGATATTATGGATACCGGATTTTTGATTGGCTACAACGAATTTAGGGGACTGAAGAAGCCGATCAGATTGAGCGACAATGACCGTCGACGCCACTTATATATGATTGGTCAGACTGGTACGGGTAAATCAAAGTTCTTAGAGAACTTGGCGTATCAAGATATGATGGACGGCAGAGGATTTGCTTTTATTGATCCTCATGGCGATTCAGCCGAGGTATTGATGGGCGCAGTTCCTAAAGAGAGGGTTGAGGACGTCATCTACTTTAACCCGTCTGACATGGATAATCCTATCGGTTTAAATATGTTTGAGTACAACACTCCCGATCAGAAGGACTTTTTGGTGCAGGAGGCAATCAGTATGCTTTACGGACTGTATGACCCGGGACATACGGGAATTATTGGTCCACGATTGGAGCATATATTTAGGAATGCAGCGCTACTGCTCATGTCTGATCCAAATGGCGGAACCTTTATCGATATTCCAAAAGTCTTGGTAGATGCGGAATTCATGAAAAGCAAGCTAAAATACGTAACTGATCCAACTGTCCTTGAATTTTGGACAAAAGAGTGGCCAGCTTCGCAGAAATCAAGTGAGGCTGGAGAGCTTGTGAGCTGGGTCGTCTCTAAGTTTGGACCGTTCTTATCTAACGATGCAATGCGCAATATCATTGGTCAGACAAAGTCTGGATTTAACCTACGTGATATTATGGATAACAAGAAGATTCTTATTGTAAACCTGTCAAAAGGAAAAATGGGTGAGCTAAATTCTAAGCTGTTGGGTATTATTTTTGTGATGAAGTTTCAGGCTGCGGCCATGGGGCGAGCAGATATGCCCGAGCATGAACGAGAAGATTTTAGCCTATACGTTGACGAGTTCCAGAACTTTATGACCGAGAGCTTTGAGTCAATTCTTTCGGAAGCCCGAAAATATCGCTTAAGCCTTATCTTGGCTAATCAGTTTATGACACAGCTTACTGATAAGATTCGAGAGGCAATTATAGGTAACGTAGGTACAGTTATTAGCGGACGAATTGGTATTACTGACGCAGAAATGTTGGTGAAAAAGTTTGAACCTGTATTTACGACAGATGATATGACCAAGATGCCGAACTTTCAGGGTGTCGCAAGTGTGATGATCAATAACACTCCGTCCGCTCCGTTTAGTATGTCATTTACACCACCGCTCGCTAAATCGAGCGATAAGCTGGCGGATGCCATGAAGAAATTATCTGCTACCAAGTACGGTCGCCCGCGCGCAGAGGTTGAAGCAGACTTTAAGAAGAGAATAGCTGCTCCGCCAGCAAGACCAGCGATTGCATCGTCGACTAGGGGAGGTGCTTCTCCTACTGGGGTTAAACCAGGAGGTTCCTCGTTTCTAGACGACTGGCTTGCAAAAAGACAGCAGGCGGGTGGCACTCGACCAGGTGTAATTAAGCAACCAGGCCAACAGCAGCCTTCCTCTGCTTCACCTAGCTTCGGTGCTCAGCCTCAGGCTACGCAGTCAGCTCCGGCTTCATATCAAAATCTGCCACAACAACAGGCTCCTGGGCCAGTTGGTGGCGTGCAACAACAGTCTTCTGCTACTGCATTTCCGGCTCCAGCTCCGTCGTCGCCACAGCAGCCACCTGTTCAGCAGCAGGGGCCTGCTACTCCGGTAAATGCGCCGGCAGATCAGTCCGACGGAGTTCTTCGCCTACGTTAAGTGGGTGTATGGAACAACCCTAGTATTAAGGTGGGCTAGGGCTACCTAATTTTTATGATTGGTAAGTTTTACAAAATCAATAATCAAACCGACAATCCATCCGATAATAAATCCAGACAGACCTTCACAACCAGACAAATTGTAGCCAATATACTTTGCAGTTCCATAGAATATAAGTAGTGCAGCTATCATGCCTAGTAGACCTGTTACAACAGGTAGTGGGCGTAATAATGTCGCGGCAAGGATATCGCTTGCTGTTTCAATAGGTCGGGTGTGGATTATCGTACTAAATGAGCGCTGGACGATATTCATATGGCTTTTTGCTTGATCCATTGTCCGCTTAAATGACTTTTTCTTTTTGTTGTTTACTTTTGCTGATTTTTTTTGCGTCATAACAATAACCCCTCGTTAGCATCTCGACGGATGAGCCTAATTTCTTCTTTTTGGTGAAGCGAGCGCAGGTAAAAGAACAAGATCAGGGCAGTCAGTGTAATATTAATAGTTATTACCATTGATTCTTTTGCAGCAGGTAATTCTGCAGAGGTAGATTCAATGATCTTACTGATAGGGCAAGCCACCGTGATTACGGTAGAGTTTCCGTAGCTATTTTTTATATGACAATCATAAGAATGGGGATTACCTTCACCGTGTGCGGTTGCAGGAATAGGCGTTTTTATTCGGATAGTAAACTGCTTTTCTTGTGATTCGCCAGGTCCAAGGTTTACCGATGGCCAGGAGATGGTTTGCGCGCGAGTGTCAAGTTCACCTCCGTGAGTATTGAGTACATCTGCATAATCATGAACATCTGATAGATTGGCAGTGAATGTATGGGCGGTTGCTTGTTCTTCGTTTGTATTTTTTGCAGCTAGTGTGTAGGTAATTCGATCAGACGTATTTGCAATGAAGCTTGAGGAGTTCTGGGTGTTGTTATACACCTTATGTGAAAGCGCAACCTGGGAGATTTCAGTCGGTTTTACTGCGGTCGGTATGTTGCGAAGAGCAATTGCACCAGACCCTTTTAGGATAGAAAAATCTCCGGCTGTTTGTGATGTACCGGACAGGGTGTTGTAGGCTGTAAAATTAACCTGATTATGGTCGAGTGGAGTAAAATGAAGGCTTCCGGTTCCGCCTGCTGCTTTTTGGAACGTTGTGCTGACACCTCCATCGTCTGCATCAACCTTTGGTTGGGTGCTTATAATAAAAAACTGCTCAGAAGCGCGTGATGTAATTTTTCCTTCAGTAAGATTTAGTAACTCGCTGCGAGTAATACCAAGGCTTGTGAATATGTCTTTGATATTTAGCTCATTTTTGTCGTAGTGGTACAAAAGGTCTCCAACGCTACTAATTCCTCCGTATACGAGGTCGTAGTTGCTTGCCGTATTGGCTGATTCGGGTGGTCGAACAATTGCGATAATCTGGAGCGCCATAGCGGGTATAAGTAGGAATACGCCCCATCGCCTAATTTTCTCTTCTTTCTTTAGTTTTTTTGCGTATTGGGCAACTTCACCGATCAAAGTCGGACTAAAAGAAAGATTTGTAATCAATTTTCGAAACATGTTCGTGTTACGTTAGCCTCACCCCTTATAATTCTTATGGCTAATTATAGCATGAAAGGTAATACTGGGGCAATAAAGCTTGAGAAAAATACTGGTTTTATATATAATAAATCAGGTATATAGCTGAAAATTCTAGAGACAGTGAGGGAAGCATGGCTAAACAAAAAAAAGCCGAATCGTATGACGGTTCACAAATTCAAGTGCTCGAAGGCCTTGAGCCGGTACGGAAACGTCCGGGAATGTATATTGGAAGCACCGGTTATGATGGTGTTCACCATTTAATAAAGGAAATCGCAGATAACTCAATTGACGAGGCAATTGCTGGTTTTGCAACCAGGGTTGATGTTCGTATTTTGGCCGACGGAGGCATCACGATTACAGATGACGGTCGGGGTATTCCTGTCGATAAGCATCCAAAGACGGGCCTTAGTACACTAGAGACGGTACTGACGGTTTTACACGCCGGTGGTAAGTTCGGTGGCGGTGGCTACAAGGTATCTTCTGGGTTGCATGGTGTTGGATCGAGTGTTGTTAACGCACTCTCTGCAAAAATGGTCGCAGAGGTGGTTCGAGATGGCCAGCTACACAGGGTAATATTCGAAAGAGGTGGCATCCTTGAGCCACTAAAGAAAGTGGGTAAAACAGATAGAAAAACCGGTACTACAATTACCTTCTATCCTGATGAAACAATCTTTAAAGAGACAGTCGACTTCGACTACAAGTGGGTCGTTAACTATTTGCGCCATCAGGCCTACCTAACTAAGGGAATATACACAACCGTCTACGACGAGCGCACAAAAGAGCGTCGAGCATTTTATTTTGACGGCGGCATTAAGAGCTACGTAAAACACCTTAATGTAGGTAAGGATGTTCTGTCTAATGATATTTTCTACGTAGAAAAGCAGGTTGAAGACTGCATGGTAGAAGTTGCGATTCAGTATAACGATACCTATGTGGAGCTCGTTAAGCCATTTGCTAATAACGTTCTCACTCCAGACGGCGGAACGCACCTAATTGGCTTCCGTACGGCAATGACAAGGGTAATTAATGACTATGCTCGTAAAAACAATCTATTGAAAGAAAAGGAAGATAACCTAACTGGCGATGATATTCGCGAAGGTCTTACCGCTATCGTTCTTGTTAAACTGCCAGATCCTCAGTTTGAGGGCCAGACTAAGAATAAGCTGGGTAATCCAGAGATGCGTCGCTACGTTGACCAGGTTATGAACGAATACTTTAGCTACTATCTTGACGAAAATCCAAATGTAGCAAAGAAAATTGTTGGCAAAGCATTACTTGCCGCACGTGCACGAAAGGCTGCCCGAGCAGCTCGCGATAATGTCATTCGAAAGGGTGTGCTCGATGGAATGAACCTGCCTGGCAAACTAGCTGACTGCTCAAGTAAAGATCCGAAGAATTCTGAACTTTATATAGTAGAGGGAGATTCTGCGGGTGGTTCTGCTAAGTCTGGCCGCGACAGTAAAACACAGGCTATTCTGCCGCTTCGCGGAAAGGTATTGAATACAGAACGTGCTCGCCTTGATCGTATGCTTAATAATAATGAAATTGTTAGCCTAATTAAGGGTATGGGAGTTGGTATCGGTGATCAGTTCGATATTGGCGGCTTGCGGTATGATCGAATCATCATTATGACCGATGCCGACGTGGATGGTAGCCACATTGCTACGCTTCTTATGACGTTTTTCTTCCGATATATGCGCGAGGTGGTTGAAGGTGGACACATATATCTCGCTAAACCGCCACTTTATCTTTTGCGAGCTGGCCAGAGTAAGAAATGGTACGCATATAGCGATGAAGAAAGGGACAGTATAGTAGATGGTCTAATTGCTGAGCGTAAAGAGCGTGGTACTAACGTTAATCCAGAAGACGATAGGCTGCGGCAGGCAGGTCTAACGGCAATGCAGCGATACAAGGGACTCGGTGAGATGGACGCCGAGCAATTATGGGAAACAACAATGAACCCAGAAAATCGTGTGTTAGTACAGGTTAGGATTGAAGACGCTGAAAGGGCGGACGCTATCTTTACAAAGCTAATGGGTGATGAAGTTGCCCTGCGCAAAAGCTTTATTCAGAGTCGTGCTAAGGATGTAAATCTAGAGGAGTTGGATGTTTAATATGGATAACGATAATAGCACCCCGTATGAGGGCGAAATAGTAGAAAATCAGACTCATTCTCGCGTTGTTGAAGATCGCACACTTGAAAATGTTATGGAAGACAGCTTCCTTCGCTATTCAATGAGCGTCATTGTTGAGCGTGCGTTACCAGATGTGCGTGACGGCTTAAAACCTGTGCATCGTCGTATTTTATATTCGATGCACCAAAACGGGAATCGATCAAGCGCAAAGTTTGTAAAGTCAGCGCGTATTGTCGGTGATGTAATGGGTAAATACCACCCCCATGGCGACAGCGCTATCTATGATTCAATGGTGCGATTGGCGCAAGATTGGACAATGCGCTACATGCTTGTGCAAGGGCAGGGTAACTTTGGGTCAATGGATGGCGATCCAGCTGCAGCGATGCGCTACACCGAGGCTCGTATGGCACGACCAGCAGAGGATATGTTGGTTGATATCGAGAAAAATACAGTTAATTTTCGAGATAACTTCGACGGATCAGAGAGGGAGCCGGTCGTTTTACCTGCAAAAGTTCCTAACTTGCTATTAAATGGACAAGTGGGTATCGCTGTGGGTATGGCAACGAATATACCGCCACATAACCTGGGTGAACTTGTTGACGCAACAATTGAGCTAATTGACAACAAGGAAGCGACGATCGATGACCTTCTAAAGCACGTGAAGGGCCCTGATTTTCCAACAGGTGCGACCGTGTATGGCGGCGTGCCAATGAAGCAGGCTTACCAAACTGGACGAGGAAGTGTTGTAATTCGTGCCGTTGCTGAAATTGAGGAAACGAAGCGCGGTCGCCATCAGATTGTTGTAACGGAGATGCCGTACGCTGTAAATAAAGCAACGCTTATTGAAAAGATTGCCGACCTTGTAAAAGAAAAGAAAATTACAACAATTAGTGATTTACGTGATGAAAGCGCCAGAGGTACAGTTCGAGTTGTGATTGAACTAAAGAAGGACGCCTATCCTAAAAAAGTACTGAATCAGCTGTATAAATTAACATCACTACAAACAAGTTTCCATTACAATATGCTTGCGCTTGTTGACGGAATTCAACCTAGGGTGTTAGGATTGCAGGAAATATTACAACAGTATGTGTCCCATCGACAGATTGTTGTACGCCGACGTACAGAGTTCGAACTTAAAAAAGCTAAGGAGAGGGCACATATCCTTGAGGGCTATAAAATTGCGCTTGATCACATAGACGAGGTGATTAAAACTATTCGTGCGAGTAAAACGACTGAAGAAGCAGAGATAGCATTAATTAAGCAATTCAAGCTTTCTGAGATTCAAGCCAAAGCCATCTTGGCGATGCAACTTCGACGGTTGACTGGCCTTGAGAGAGACGCTATAGAGAATGAGTTGGCCGAGTTGCTAAACTTGATTAAGAAGTTGGAGGCTATTCTTGCAGATGAGCAGGAGATCCTTAATATTATTAAGACTGAATTGCTTGAGATGAAAGACAAGTACGGAGACGAGCGTCGAAGTAAGATTATTAATCACGAGCTTGGTAAGTTTAGCGACGAAGAGTTGATTCCTGAGCAGGAAGCGGTGATTCTTTTAACAGGTGAGAATTACATTAAACGAACACTGGTGAGTGACTATCGTAAACAACACCGAGGCGGCAAGGGTAAACGTGGCATGACCACTAAAGAGGCTGATGTCATTGAGCATATGGTGCAGGCAAACACACATGATTGGTTGCTATTCTTTACTAACCGTGGACGGGTCTTCCGCCTGAAGGCGTATGAAGTTCCCGCTGCAGGGCTAAATGCTCGAGGTGTTGCCGCCGTGAATTTGCTTCAGATGCAGCCAGAAGAGAAGATAACGACAATTATTAAGTATAAAAAAGATGCTCGTGAAGATGGTTACTTATTTATGACGACTGTAAAGGGAACGATAAAGAAGACACCATTGAAAGACTACGCCAATATTCGTACGAGCGGTTTGATTGCGATAAAACTTGACGACGGCGATGAGTTGCGTTGGGTGCGAAGTAGCGGAGGAAGTGATGATATTCTGATTTCTACATCTGCAGGCCAGGCAATACGATTTAACGAAAAAGATGTTCGATCGATGGGGCGTGCTGCACGTGGCGTGCGAGGTGTTCGACTGCGTCCAAATGATTGGGTAGTCGGGATGGATATTGCCAATGATGATCGGACACTACTAGTTGTATCTGAAAATGGCTACGGAAAGGCGACAAAGATATCTAACTTCCCAACGCACAAGCGGGGAGGTGTAGGTATAAAGGCGGCAGTTGTAACTGCAAAGACAGGCCCAATTATTACCGTAAAAACGATTCAAGATAAGGATGTTGAGGCGATATTGATATCTAGTCTTGGTCAGGCAATACGTGTTGGCTTGAAGGATATTCCAACACTGGGGCGAACTACGCAGGGTGTGAGGATTATGAAGATGGCTGAGGGCGATACGGTTGCATCTGTAAGTCTTATGGCAGAACAGACGGATCCAGGAGAGGAGTCGTAGTAGGTGATTTCTCCATACTTATTGGCGGCTTTTGTTGCTTGGATTATTTCTCAAAGTGCTAAGTATTTAATTGCAGTAACAAAAAGCCGATCTGTAAGGAAGTTTCGAAGTCTCTATATATCAGGCGGTATGCCAAGCGCGCATAGCGCAACAGCAACTTCGGTCTTGGCCGTGGTGGGGCTGCGTGATGGCGTGGATGGTGCGTTGTTTGGCATAGCGGCACTGCTTACCGCCATTGTCATGTACGATGCAATGATGGTCCGGCGATCAAGCGGCCGACAGGGCGATATCTTAACGCAGCTATTGCTAGATTCGAAAAGTAAGATTGTAGCACCTCGATTTGCTAAAGGTCATGAGCCGGTTGAGGTGGCGGTGGGCGCTGTCTTGGGTGCTGTTGTAGGATCTATTGTATTTTTCGCTACAACATAATTTTAAAAAAGTGTTGACATCTTGTCTGTCGGTAGGGTAAGATAAGTATCAGTCTGGTCGCGGGGGCAAAATAACCTGGCGACATACAAAATGTGTGGAGCGAAAGCGAGCAGATATTTATGTTCATTAACAATTTAGTTGTGCAATTAACGAAAGTTTAAGTAATTAAACTTTCATCATCGTCAATGTTTATATGAGCAATATAGACGTATCAATTTGATACATCTTTT
>CAZENS010000020.1:0-10019 GCA_964513905.1 uncultured Candidatus Saccharibacteria bacterium
TATATCTGTTACTGCTAATCCACGAGCGGCATCAATGGTACTATAGGCATCCATTGCAGGTACTTGCAATTTGCTGATTTCTGTATGGGATAGTGCAGGACTACTGCTAGTGTTGGAGCCAAACAACTCAGTTTTACCAGTCCCCGTAAAAGTAAGGAGCTGGTCAGTTGCTGTTGGTTTTCCAACAGAATAGGTTGTACGGAGCGATGAAACACCATTCTTATCTTCGCTTATGTGTTTTTTTGCACCAGTAATAGTAGTAAATGTACAGTTCTTTTCTGGTGTTAGCAGTGCGCCGTCTGGCCAGTTATCGATAGTTTTTATTTCTTCTTGGAAGCATTTGGCTGCAGCTTTTACACCTGTTTCTGAGGCCTTTTTGGCAAGGTCGCCGTAATAATCCTCGCGTAGCACATTAGAAAATGAGGTGGTGTATTGCATGAATGTAACACCAAGACTAATCATCACTAAAGAAAAAACAAGTACAGACGGAAGGACGTACCCTTTTTGTGAGTTAAATAGTTTCATTACTGTTGTCCTCCTTTTGAAAGTAAAATAGTAGTAGTAAGCGGTTCAATGTTTTTTGGATCAGGGCTGGCAATTGTCAGAGTGACGCGAATACTTGGAACTATAGCGAGCGCATCTGGTGCGGAACTTTCATCATAGACATTAGCGGGAGTGGCATCGTAGGAGTTTTGGTAGTAGTCAACAGAAAATCGGGAAATGTTAGGGGTAACTACGACGTCTTTTTCTTTGCAGGCTGGATCAGCTGCTTGGTCAAGGCAGGTCTTTTTTTGATATATTGGCTCGGGGCAAACGTCAATTCCCTGCGGTGTAATTGTCCGACGGTAAAGAGTATCGTTTTTTACGTAGTAGACGATATTATTGACGGCAAACGGAGCTAGCGATGCGCAGTCTGGCGTCACTTTTTCGAATACAAGGCTATTGTCGGGGTTTTGGTAGCTTTTTGTCGTAGCGTTTGCTTCAAGTATAAGCTGCCTGCTGTTTTCGCCAGAACCCTCGTAGCTCCATGCGCCGATTGGGGAGGAGGCCATATCGGCATCTGCCAGCGTAGTTGTTTTCATAAATTTTGTTGTGTAGTTGATGTCTCGTGCGATCGAATCAACGGCGTCTTGCGCTTGAGCTGCAAGGACAATACGTTTTGTTGCAAGACTGTTTGACGAAAAAAGATGAACTAAAACTGCAATGAAACTTACAGTGATAAGCGTAGCGATAATCATCGCGACAATCAGCTCGACAGTAGTCATACCTGAATTTGCCCTGTGATTCTTAAAAAACATGACTTGATATCCTGACAGTGTTTCTGTTGCCCGGAGGCCCATATTCTACGGTCGACTCAATCTTTATAGTTGCGATATTAGTTGACAGCGGATCGGTAAAGGTAGCTGCCTCGCATCCATCTGGCGCATATAATGCGACGCGCTGTATGGGGTTAATAAGTGATTCTGGCGCGGTTTCTTTGTTCGTACTACTGTTATCAATGAGAGTAATGCCGGGGGCATTGGCGTTCGCAGCAAGGTTTATATCTGGCTGGTTTGTGTAGCTATCTGGTACGTCTAGGCTGCCCCAGCTTGCACCAGGTTTACAAAAGAAAGGAGCGTGTGTTACCGGAGTGGGTAGCTTGGCTATTGTTGATGATAGTACGGCCTCTTTTGAGGGGAATTTATTGATGTTAGAATTTGCCACGTTCATAGCGGCTGTGCGTGTGATTGTGGCTTGATGCTGCACTCCAGAAAAATGTGTCATTTGGATGACAACGCTAACAAAAATAGCCGCAATAAATAAAGCAACGATAACCTCGACTATTGTAAACCCATCCTCTGTTACGTTTTTCCCCATACTGTAAAACTCTTACGGTAATTCTATCACGAACATAATTGCGTTGCTAGCCTTGCATTTCTATAAAGTGCATGCTATGATAGAGGGCGTACTTTATGAGCATGGGTCAGTAGCTCAGCTGGTTAGAGCACCTGCCTCTTAAGCAGGGTGTCCTGGGTTCAAGTCCCAGCTGACCCACCATTATAATTCGGCAACGTAGAGGGTGCCGTTTTTTATTTTTTTAGATAATTTTTATACAGTACAGATAGTGCCTAGCGGTAAAATATAGAGTTTTTTGCTACAATTAATAGTGTGAAATATTTGAACGGAAGCGAGCTCGCGGATTTTATAAAAGTTCGCCAGGCAAAGCAGGTGCGAGGCCTGCGGCAAGCAGAACATATTCAGCCAGCATTGGCGATTGTTCGTTGCGATACGGGCAATCCGGTTATTGATACGTATGTTAGGTTAAAAAAACAATATGGTCAGGATATTCTTATAGATGTGCACGAGTACCAAGAGAATGAACAGACAGTTCGAGATCGGCTTCGTGAACTTGCTACAGACGAGAGTATAACTGGTATTATTGTACAATTGCCGGTTGAGCCAAGCAGTATTGCAGATGATCTAATCGAGCTTGTTCCGAGCCATAAAGATGTAGATGGGTTAGGGAAAAATAGCGACTTTGATGCTGCAACACCAATTGCTATTGATTGGTTGCTGGCTGGTTACGGTGTTGATGTTGCAAAAAAGAAAGTTGCTATTGTAGGGGCTGGGCGTCTTGTGGGCGCGCCGCTGGCTAATCGATGGATGCATAGCGGCATCAATCCTACAGTATTCGAAAAGAACGACGGAAAAAATCTTGCAAATGATTTGGTTCAATATGATTTGATTGTGTCGGCTACTGGAACGCCAGGATTGATTACAGAATCTATGGTTGCGCCGGGTGCGGTTATTGTTGATGCGGGTTCTAGTTCCGAAGACGGTGTCGTGGTAGGTGATGTAGACGCAAGCGTGCGGGAGCGAAACGACATAACGATTACTCCCGTAAAGGGCGGAGTTGGTCCGCTAACAGTAGCGGCGTTATTTGATAATGTTATTCTAGCTGCACGCAAGAAGGCGCAACAGCATAAGATAGACGGGTAGCTTTAGTCTTCCAGGCTGGCGAGAACTTCTTTTGTTCGGGCAACAACCTGCCGAGGAGTGAGGTCTGCCTTTACGATATATCCAGCTACACCAAGCGTTCGTAGCTCCTGAGGAGATTCTTCCTCCCCAAGGTTTGTCAAAATAATAACAGGAAGTTTCTTTCCCCATGGATGTTTGCGAATCTCTTGAAGTGCCTCGGCGCCATCTACTTCTGGCATTTGTAGGTCCATTAGCACAATATCTGGCCGAAATACCTTTATGAGCTCAATGCCAGCTTTTCCATTATTCGCAAGTTGTACATCAAAGCCTTCGCCTTCAAATTTCATGCGATACATTTGGTGGATCGCAGCATCATCTTCAATTATCGCAATTTTTGTCATATCTACGGTATACTATAACAAAGAATAATCATCATGGGTAGGGGATTCCAATGAAAAAAAGTCATCATTCATACTTTTCTCTAGAGGTAATTGAGGACGTTACGGCATCTAGCGGCGTGCGGCGATTGAGTGTAAAAGCAGCTGATCGTTACTCTAAAAGACGCTATAGAATCGAGCGACAAGCTGTAAAAATCTTTGCTAACGGACTTCAGCGTTATTTGGTAAAACGACCGCACAAAGATTCAAAAAGTAAACGAAACGTTGCGCGTTCATTGACCTATATGGCGCCAGCTATGCGTGCATGGGCGCAGTATATGCCGGGTGGGTTTGCCACCTATCATGTTCACAATCCAGAAAGAATGCAGATTAAGAACGGAAAAAAACTTGATTATATTACGAAGATGCTCTTTCGACACTCGTATGACGGGCAGGGTTTGCGCTCTCGTTCGTATGCAATGGCGTGGTGGCTACAACAACACTTGTCAGAAAAAACAAATGGAATACGCTGGGCGAGTATTGCGTGCGGAACAGGTCAGCCAACTTTCGATGCTTCTGCGATTTTTAAGCACCCAACTCACTATTTAATGATTGACACAGACGAAGAGGCGATTGCCTTTGCGAAGAAGCTTGCTGATAGCTATGAGATTGATAAAAGTCGACTAACATTTCGGCAGCTAGATGTTATAAAACATAAGCAAGAGCTTGAAGATGAGCTGCAATTATTCTCGCCTGATTGCATTGATGCGATGGGACTTTTAGAGTATTTAACAGATGATGATGCAGTCTCGTTGCTGGGGCATTTGTATCAGCAGCTACCAAAGGGCGGGCTACTTGTCTTTACGAATATGCTTCATTCTCATCCACATCTTGCTGTGCATAAGCGTGCGCTATGTTGGCCTGGCGTGAATGTACGTTCGGAGGCTGAAGTGTTGAAGTTAACCAAAAAAGCAGGTATTCCTGCAGTAGCAACAACCGTATTGCTTCCGGATGATGGGGTCTATGGAGTTTACGGGGCGCAAAAACAGTGAACATTGTAGGCGCAGCTTTTTTACTTTCTAGTGCCATCTCGTCTGTATTGTTGAGCGTTGTATTAATGATGTCTCAGCGCCGCCGCGCTATGAATATATGGCTAGCTATGGTCGCTCTTATGTCCGGCTTATGGACGCTCGGAGTCGTGTTATTTTTGATACATCCAAATCCCGTGCTATCACCGTGGTACGTGAAGGGGTATTATCTTGCGGCAATTTTTATTCCGTTTGCACTTTATTTCTTTCTACATTATTTTCCGTATGCTTTACCGATATCGAATACAAAGAAGATAATAGCTTCAGTGCTTGTGGCGGCAGTATTTCTTGTGACTGTATTGCCAGATACGCTACTAAAGCTTGTTAGCGGTGCGAACGGCGTAGAGGTGCAGTTGCAGCAGTACGGCTACTCATTTTATACCGCAGTATTTTTGTTTTTATCGTTGGGGTCGTTGCTGTTGTCGCTATCAAGTTATCATCGCGTAAAAAACAAGGGCGAGGTAGTGCTTGCAAGGCAAGCCAGAGGTGTTATTGTCGTTTCGATTGTAGCCCTTATTGGCGGAATGGTATTTAACCTCTTTCTTCCAGCGCTTAACAATTACGAATTAATTTGGGCGGGCCCTCCTTTTGCGGCCTTATTTACGGCGTATATTTTCTATATCACTATTCAACAGGGTCTGTTCGACGTACGTGCAGCATTAGCGCGAACGACGGCGTACATGTCAATGTTGGGAGTGACCGTGGCACTGTATGCAACGGTGCTATTTGCTAGTAGCGAGGTGCTGTTTCCGAACGCGCACGTGAGTCGGCTGCAGCTAACATTCTACGTTGTTATGGCGGTGATTCTTGTGATATCCGCTCGTCCGTTGCGAAAAGTATTAGATAGGTTTACGCACAGTATTTTTTATAGGAGCAACTACGACTCTCGAAAAACACTACAAGAGATAACAAAGATCACCGCTAGTGAGATTGAACTACGACAGCTTGTTCGGCAGGCCGTTGATACGCTTTGTCGTGCGATTCAACCGGAATATGGCTCTTTATATATTCTTTCGGCAAGCGGAAAAACCTATCATTACGGAAAAAACATGTCCGGTAAGCGTCTTCAGGCAAAGTATCGACGGCAATTGGCGATTGTTGAAGATAAATTAAGCGAACTGCCGCAAATTGTAAGAAGCAATGATGTTATTTCTTTAGAGGAGCGGCGCGTGCTTGATGGCGCTGATGCAGCGGTCGTTGTGCAACTTGTTCTGCGTGGTGAGCATCTTGGTGTACTGTTTTTGGGCGAACGAAAGAGTGGCGAGCGATACAACGACGATGACATGCAAATGCTACGTGTAGCTAGCGATGAGCTGGCATTGGCTGTTCAGAATGCACTGCGATTTGAAGAAATTCAAAGATTTAATCATAGACTGCGTAACGAAGTAGCACGTGCCACGCGTGATCTTCGTCGTAGTAATCGGCAGCTTCATCATCTTGATGAGGTAAAGAATGACTTTTTGAGCATTGCCTCGCATCAGTTAAGAACTCCGCTCACAAGCATAAAAGGATACCTAAGTATGGTGTTAGACGGTGACGCTGGCGATGTTACGCCTGCACAGCGAAAGTTGCTAGAGGAGTCCTTTGTGAGTAGTCAGCGTATGGTTGCGCTAATTGAAGATTTTTTAAATCTATCTCGTTTGCAAACGGGGCGATTTTCGATAGATAAAGAGCCGTCAAATATAGAGGAGATTGTTCGTGAGGAGGTTGGAAGTTTAACAAGTACGGCCGAAAATAGAACTCTAGAATTACAGCTAGCGGTAGGAAAAGACATGCCAGAAAAAATATTGGCAGATAGTGGCAAGATACGACAGGTGGTGATGAATCTTATTGATAATGCCATTTACTATTCCCGGCCTAATAAAAAGATTCAAGTGCGCTTAGCAAGAGATGGCGGAAGTATTCGATTTACGGTTAGAGACAGGGGGATCGGAGTGCCAAAAAGCGAGCAAGGAAGGCTTTTTACACGATTTTACCGGGCGAATAATGCAAAAAAACAGCGCCCTGATGGAACGGGCGTAGGGCTATATCTTGCTAAGCGTGTGATAGATGAACATGGCGGCGATATGATCTTTAGATCAACAGAAAATGAAGGGAGTGTATTCGGATTTACGCTTCCAATTGAATTACCCGATGTAGACGGCGGGAAAGCTAAACAAAGAAAAGCCGCACAAGCTCAAAAATAAGTAGCAGTATTATTGCGATAACTGCTATAGTTGCGCTAATTGCGATAACGCTACGCTTTTTTTCGTGCCACCATTGCCCTGTTTTACTGCGCTTTACTGCAGTAACTCTAATTGTTTGTGGTGAAAAATCCTTCGCATCTTTGCCGGTGTAGCGTTTGTTGCGTTTCTTTTTTTGCTTGCTCATATGCGCCTAGTATACCAAAATCACCCCCTAGTAATCCAGGGGGTGATGGTTGACTGAAACTGACGCTTCAGAAAAGATATGAGCGGTCAGTCTCTAGTTTAGGATGCGGCGACCCGCAAAGTAGTATCCTGCTGCAATAGCGATTACACCAAACCCAAGTGTGGTGAGTGCGCTGATTCCACCGGTGCGAGGAAGCTCGGTTGGAGCTACCGGCAAGGTAGTTTCAATACATTCAGGGCTGTTCTTTGGCAAATGTTCTTTGCCTGGAACTTCACACATAGGTGTCGTAGGGGTAGTAGGTGCTTCTTGGCAGTCTGCTAGGTTCTTTGAATGCTTACTGCTATCGAAGTCAGTTTCCTTAATGGTTACAATCTTCTTTTCATCAACAAGACATACTTCGATTTCACCTGGTTGTGGTGGGGTTGGGACTTCAAATTCCTTCTTACATTTTGCACTATCGGCTACGACGTCGTTTCCACCAACGGTGAAGGTAACAACTGCTTCAACAGTGTATTTACCTGGCGTTGCTTGTGTGTATTCGGCAGCATTTGGTGCTCCGTTTACGCGGTGGATTTCTTTACCGCTAGCATCACGTACAATGTAAGTAACACTCTTGAACGTACCATTCTTTACAGTATAGCCAGTTTCAAACTTGTAGGTGTTGGTCGCGATTTTATTTACCGCTAGGGCATCACAAGTGTAAACTGGTGCTTCCTGACATTCTTTCGTTACGGTAATATCAGCTGTGTCGTTCTTGTTGCCGTTTGCTGTATTAACGTAGGCGGTGTTGGTAAGTGTGTTTACTCCACAGGCAAGCTCGTCTAGTTTATCAACCTTGGCACTAAACTTAATGTAAGCGTTTGCACCTGGAGTGTAGTTTCCGATGTTGATTCCGCCAACAGTAACTTCATTGCTAGAGATATTCTTCCATTGGCTGTTAGTTGTGCTGTTAGAAATATAGGTTGATCCGGGAATGTAACTAACACCTTTTGGTAGTACGTCCTTAATCATCACGTTATCTTGTCGCACTTGGCCTGTGTTTCGGTATTGAATCTTATAGTCAATAGTGTCGCCTGGCGCAACTGCTACATTTTCTGTGTAGTTATTTTGGCCAGATTTTGAAACCTGCTTCTCTATTTCAAAGTTTGGCTGAACTGCCTGCACTTTGTAAATAACGTAGCCAGAAAATTCATTACAGCCAGGTAGCTTGCCGTCTAGGCTATCGAAACCTAGCGGTGCGCCGGTTGTAAATAGGCTATCTGGCATAGTTTGTCCATTTACACCACCAAGGCTGGTGATTTTTGCTGAATCTTGCACGTAACGAAGTGCCATATCGGCAGTACTTGTTCCGTATGCTTCATCCCATACAGTTTTTGGTTGTGCGTTATCGGCACTAACAAAACCGGTAAAACGAGCTTTTTCGCCAGCTTTTACAGTTGCTGGCATCTGAACGCGCATTTGCGCATTTTGTGCAATTCCCCGAAAACCGTGCTCTTCGGTGTTTAGGGAGCTCTTTGCGTTATTGTGGAAGAATACGTATACTTCGTATTCTTTTCCTGGTTGCAGGGTGACGTTTTCGCCAAATTTATTTCCTGCGCCTGCTTCACGGATTTGAACAAAGTTTCGCTCATCGCCATGCTTTGCGTTATCGGTGATTGAGTTAAATGTAACGTGATCAGCAGGACTTTGTAGTGTATAGGTTGGTCGATCTGGACCCCAGGCCAAAAGCCCGGCAGGCACAGCAACGGCTGCTATTACTACTGCAAGCCCGGCGACACGTCGTGGTGCACGCTTAAGCGCTGCTAGTAATTTTTTCATTAATACTCCTCTTTCTGGCACTCCACATGCCAAATTAATTTTCTAGTTAATTATAAAATAATTATTATACTAAGTAAATACTTAATATAATAATTTTGAGCATAAGCAAGATACTATCCTAGTTGTTAATGTACAACAAGTCAGATTATTACAAAACATGGGTTGATTCCGGAGAGTCAACCGTTCAATAAAGAACGGAGACTCTCCGGAATACACACCGGTTAACTTAACGGGATGAGCTACCTATTGTAGGTAGTTCATTCACCCTTTCGAGCCGAGATACGATTCGACGTGCGCACGTATGCGATGTACACCGCCAGTCCGACCACGATGGCAAGGAGATAGGTGGGGGTGGTTACCTCAAAAGAAGCATTCACCTGCTCAATCTCCTCAATGTCGGTCGACTGTTCCGCCGGAGCGGAATCGCTGCCAGCAGCATCTTCTCCCAAAGGAGATTCAACTGCGGGCTGCGCCGGTTCGGCAGCTTCCGCCGGAGCGGGGTTGCCTCCGATAGCAGCGTCTTCTCCCGAAGGAGTTTCGGCTGCCGGTGCGGCGGCTTCTGCCGGAGCAGGTTCCGCGGTGTTCTGCACCGAGTTGGTGCTACCGCCATCGGGGTCCTGCGACTCGGCGTTTCCGCCGGCACCTTCCACCGGGGTGCTAGGTGCCCAATCTTCACTGGGATTCGCATCCGGTGCATCGATACCCGTGACCGGAGCGTCGACGGGCTCTTCCGGATTAACCGGAGTCGGCTCCGTCGTCTCGAGTTCACTCGAGGGCGGAGCAGACGCTGTCGTGTGTCCACTGGGGGCACTCGGTCCATCAGACGGATTCTTCGTCTCCGAAGGTTCCGTGGTCGGAGTCGAGGTGCTCGGCTCCGTGCTCGGAGTAGAAGTCGACGGCTTGGTGGTCGTCGTCTTCGTGGTCGAGGTGCTCGGCTTGGTGGTCGTCGTCTTCGTCGACGGCTTGGACGGTTCCGTGGTCGGAGTCGTCTTCGTCGTTTTCGGGGTCGACGGCCTGGTGCTGGTCACCGCCGGCGGCTTGGCGCCACCGGTCGGCTGGTTGCCCTGCACCGGCTGCTGAGCTTCCTGCGGCTGCTCCTGCGACGGGGCGGGGGCAACGTTGGGAATCTCGTTACGGAACGACGGCTGGAGGCCGCACGCCGCACGCAGCACCAAAACGCTGCCAGACTTCATCTGAATGACGAGCGCCTGGCCCAACGTCGGCTGGGTGCCGAACTTCGTCAACTTCGGCATTTCATTGGGGTTATACTCCTTGATCATAGAGTTATCCTTGACCATATAGCTATACCTCTTGATCATACCGAGCGACTCGTATCGCACATCGCCAAAATTTGTCAGCCAAACCTTATCGATCTGGCCAAGGAACTTGTTGGCCTCGGCGGCCTGCA
>CAZENS010000021.1:0-9742 GCA_964513905.1 uncultured Candidatus Saccharibacteria bacterium
TTTGGTGACCTCACGGGGAATCGAACCCCGATTGCCAGGATGAGAACCTGATGTCCTAACCGTTAGACGATGAGGCCACAACAACTGCATAGTATAGCATACCTGCGCTTGGCTGTCACCTACTCCTCCTTGTCGAGTTGCTGAATAATCTCAATTAATTTTCGGGGGGTAATATCTGCTTTTATAAGGTAGCCATCTGCCTGTAATTCCATAGCCCTTCTTGCCTCTTCGTCTTGCTCAAAATTTGTTAAGACAAGTACTTTTGAGTTAGGTATTTCGTCCTTGTCGCTACCACGTAAGATGTTTAATATCTCGTTGCCCTTGTGCTCAGGAAGCATAACATCTAGTAGAATTAAATCGTAGGATTTATTTTTTGCGGCAACAATAGCATCGCTACCATTAATAATCCAGTCAACGGTGTACCCGGCCTTTTCAAGGCTTCGCACGTACATTTCACCAATGAGTCGATCGTCTTCAATACACAATATTGTTTTTATGGCCATAGTTTATCCTCTATACATATTATGATTACTAATCCAGGTTTTCTTTTTGCTCACAATAGACTTATTGCTATTATTACTCTTCTTCAGTTTTTCTTCAACGGTTGAATAGATCGGCAAACTAAAGGTAAACGTCGATCCACGGTCTTCGCTACTTGTAACACTGATGGTTCCGCCATGAGATTTAATAATCCCCTTTGATATATAGAGACCAATTCCAGAGCCTGCAATTGATTCGCGTGAGCGGTGCGAACGATAAAACTTGTGAAAGAGGTTGCGGACAACGCCGTCTGGCATTCCGATGCCATGGTCTTTTACGGATACCTCAACAAAGTCGCCGGCAACTTTAGAATATACCTCTATTATTCCCCCCTCGTTACTGTACTTTATAGCGTTGTCGATTAGATTAGAAAACACCTCTGATATGCTTCCTGGGTCGGCGGCAACATAGGGTAAATCTGGGTCGATGGTTGTTTGCAAAATACGGTTTTGCGAGGCAGCCCTAGACTCCATGTCGTCAGAGATTGAATCATACATTTGGTAGACGCTTTGCTTGCTTAGGTGGACGGCATAGTGACTTCTGTCGTAGCGCGAAACGTTAAGAATATTGTTGATGTAAGTAGAAAGTCGGTTTGCAGAAACAGTTAATCTTTCGAACAATATTTTTTGATCATCTGTTAGTTTTTCGGATAGCTCATCGTTTAGTACCTCGGCATAGCCACGAATGATGGTAATGGGGCCGCGCAGCTCGTGTGCTGCAAAAGCGATGAAGTCCAAATCTCGTTCGTCATTTGCGTAGTTTGCCGTCCTGTCAATAAAATATAACACGGTTTCAATTGCTCCACCTTTTGAGTAAGAGGCAGCTACATCAAAAATACGCTCTTTTTGGGCTGCAGGAAGCGTTGTGTGAAGTCGGGACCATATTTTTTCGGCATGCACAGAGTTCTTTTGACAGTCGGCGAGCCATTCTTGCAGGTCTAGTAAATCACCATTATTGAAGTCAACGGCGATAGTTTTATTTCCTTTTGAGTTTAGCTTTACGGGTGCCCGTGAATTTGCAAATACGATCCGCCCCCTTTTATCTAGAAAGATGACGCCAACCTGGGAGCGTGAAAGTCCTTCTTCGATACGTGCAGACTCCAGTAATCTTTTTTGGTTTGGTAGTCTATCCTCTTCTCCGTCGAGGCTATAAATTAGCTCTAAGAGTGGTTTGGTGCCATTAATAAGGTAAGACTTTGTATTTGGGTTTGGCGGCTTTCGCTTGAGCTTTTCTCCAGATATATGGGAGAGCGCAAGGCTGATACCTTTAAGCGGCTCGATAAGAACAGTCATTGCGACAAGATTGATACCGGTACCGATTATAAATACAAACAGAACCAGCGTCCAAAACAAGGGGTCGTCGACAGAAAGAATATGCAAAAGATGTAACGCTGTAGCAAATATTAAGGCAACAACTAGCTGAAATAAAATGGTAATTATCACTGCATATAATTTATGTCGTGTGAAAAAATCTTGAATAGGACGTTCAGTGTTTATTGCCACGAAACTGCTCCACCTTTATTGACAGGGATAGCGGTAATCCAAACTTTTCCGCGAGTAAGAGGAAATGATTTTCCGGTTGCTTTGTCGGTGAAGAAAAGCTGTTCAGCTGGCGCTGGCTTATGCCAGGTGACTTCGGTGGCATGACCATCTTGAAATACAACACCGTCGCCAGTTCCCGAGACGTGATAGTTCTCGCGCCAGCCATCCTCCATTATCAAATCCATGTGCATTTTTAATACTACAACGCTATTGCTGCTAATTTGCCCCGCCTCCCTATCGACATGGGGTTCGCCTCCCTGCTGTCTATGGTAGGTATTGCTTTCTGCGTGGTATTGCCAGCTGCTATTGTAAGTAGCGCTACTCATTACTACATTTATGGTCGATGCAGAAATGGTTGCTGGTTTTTTTGTAGATGTGTGTTTTAACGGTTTTGGTTCTGATGTGGTGTAGCCTTTTTCTGCATTAAGTGCGTCAATTTTTTCAAAGTTGGTATATACATTATGTGGTGCATATCTGTCGGTCGATCTCCAGTATGTTGCCGGGTTAAAGAACTGATCAATATCTCGGTATGATCCGTTGCGCACTTCGTCGAGTGATCGTTTGCTACCTCCAACGTGTGCAACGCTTGCTTGCCAAGGAGCAAGCCACTCTACAAAATATGGCCGCAGGCTTCGAACTGGGCCGATAAGGCTAGGTTTATTCTGCTGATAAATATTTAAAAATCGTGTAATACCGGCTTCTGCAATTGCCTCGTAAGTAACCTCTGCCTGCTGCATGCCGCTTTGTGGACGAGCTGCTGGACTATTTTCGATCATAATTGAGGTGATTGGCTTTTTTGTGTCAGCTTCTGATGGGAGTTCGAGCCCAGTAAGTGCAGAATAGTATTTTTTCTTTGGCTGTTCGGGTGCTTTCGGTTCGGTTGTTGGAATCGCGGCCTGTCTGAGCGGTTTGTTGTAAAAAATAATAAAAGCCGTAGCTATCGTCAATAGTACGGTCGCAATGACTGCGATAATTGCAGTCGCTTTCTTGTGCTGAGCCATCCACGACCGAACCTTGGCCGTAAGAGGTTTTCTATTTTTTTTGTTAGATGGAATAGTATCTTGTTTATTTCTGTCCATGCTTACGCTTAGTATACACTAAAATCTGACTTTTCGAATAGTGACAACTACGAACTAATTGCTTGGATTGCTGCTTTTACTCTGCGCACCGTTTTATCTTTGCCAAGCAGCTCGAGTGTTTCATTCAGTTGCGGACTAAAGGGAGCCCATGTTGTTGCAATTCGAATAAGGCTAAATAAGATTCCTGGCTTTTGACCGGTTTGCGTCAGGAGTTCGTTCAAAGATTCTTGAATCAACATTGCATCCCATTTTTCGATTTGAGAAAGCTTCTCTTCTGCGGTTTGTAATAGAGCTATTTTTTCTTCTGCGGGTATTTTTTTAAGTTGCTTGTTACTCTCAAAAAGTTCCAAATTTGTGACCGGTTCCGTGAAGAAGTAGTTGGTGATTATGGGAATGTCGGTAAGTGTTTTTAATCTTTCTTGGATTAGCGACAAAACCTTCATCTTATATGATTTGTCAGCGGTATCAGCACTTGCGGGCCAGTACCTTTCTGCGCGTGAGTAAAGGTCATCAAGTGATACTCGCCGAATCCACTGTCCATTCATCCAGATTAACCTATCTTCATCAAAGCGTGCGCCGCTTCTCTGCACGCGCTCAAGACTAAATTTTTCTATTAGTTCTTCTTTTGTAAATATTTCTTGCTCTGTGCCGTCGTTCCAGCCCATGCTGGCAAGAAAGTTTAGCATTGCCTCTGGCAGTATTCCGTCGGTACGATATTCGGTTATACTTTTTGCTCCATCACGCTTGCCAAGTTTTTTCTTGCCATCTGGCGCCATAATGTGTGGGAGGCACGCTAGCACTGGTGGTGTAATTTCTAGCGCTTCGTACAGACTTAGGTAGCGTGGAATTGATGAAATATATTCAAGCCCGCGAATGACATGTGTAATCTTCATCTCAAAGTCGTCGATGATGTGAGCAAAATTATACGTCGGCAAACCATCGGCTTTTATAAGTATAAAATCGTCAAGTACTTCTTCGCCAGCAGATAGCTCGCCCATTACGGGATCATTCCAGGTGTATCGCTTTGGATTAACAACCTTGAATCGCAACGGCTGACTGCCGTCCCATTCTGGCGGGTTGTGCGGCCTGTGATTTCTGTAGAGAAATGCCTTTTTTTGAGCCCTTGCTTCATCTCTAAACTTTTGGACTTCCTCCTGGGTGTAGGGATCGGCGTAGGCCAGTCCTTTGTCTATTAACTTTTGGGCCCATTTTTTATAGATATCTTTTCGTTCAGTTTGATAGTACGGGCCGTACTCTCCGCCCTTTTCGGGTCCTTCATCCCAGTCTATTCCAAGCCACTTTAGGGTATCTAGTATGCGATCGGTTGCTCCATCAACATAACGCGCTTGATCGGTATCTTCAATCCTAAGGATAAATTTTCCGTTCTGCTGTTGCGCTAAGAGCCATGGAAAAAGTGCTGCGCGAACATTGCCAACATGAATATAGCCAGTTGGCGAGGGTGCAAATCGAGTCCGAATAGTTGTCATATAGACATTGTATCAGATATCAGGCTACTTTTGGTCTAGAGTCGCTTTAGAGCCCGGCTTGATTAATTATCGCAGTAGCCATCGCCCTATGACCGCTAATTGTTGGATGGAAGCTATAATTATAGCCACCTTCGTTTGTTAGAAAATCAGTTCGAATAGCGTGTGCGAGCGCTCGTCCAGGGGTGCCGCAGGCGCTATTGTGAGCAGTTACAAGTCCAGCAAGGTCAACAAAGGTAAAACCATTTCGTTCAGCAGCGGATTTTATTACCCGGTTTACAGAGTCTATTGCTGTATTAAGGAGCTTGAGCTCGGTTGCTTCGCCTGGGTACGGTATATTGCTAATATAAGCTGCGCAGGTTCCAATCTCCCATGAGTGGCGTGGCATGAACGGGAGATAGCCGACTGCAATATACTTCTGTGCGTTCGGTGCTTTTTGCTTTATTGCTTGGTACGTTTGATCAAGGCGCACGCCTAGCTGTTCATTTGTATAATCGGTAATTGCGTTTTGGTAGGCGGTAGACGAAGGGCGACACTTCTTTATGTCGGAGACAGTACACTCGAATAATGGCATAAAATTTGGATTTCCGCCTGCAGTGAGCATGACGATATCTGTGTCTGGTCGAAGCTGTTCAATTTGAGGCGGACTTACTCGTTGATAGGTGTTTAGTATGTGGTCCGTTTGTGCTCCTGCGCAAGCGGCCGAGTTTAGGTCTGCACCAAGGGAGTTTGCAATAACTTGAGGGTACGATGTTGTTGAGCGATGGCATTCGTTTACGTCTTTGATGCGAGTAGTGTTGTCGTAGACGCTATAATCAGGTATTCCCCACTTCTCGCTATCGGCTCCGTAACCTGAAGTAAATGAGTCTCCAAGTGCGTCGATTTTTAGTTGAGTGGCTGAAGACGATGGGCTAAAGATAAGGCCGGCAACCATAGAGGTCGCAACAGCTAATAAAAGTATTTGTGCTAGTTTTCTCACTGTATTTTCCTATTTTACTAAACGCTTGTTGCTATTTTTCGTATCTGATCCGGGCTTAAAGGAGCGTCTCCGTCAATCGTATAAAGGATTCCGCCACTCACCCACGCAGCGTTTCCTCCAAAGTTGTATACGGTAATCCCCTTTTCCTGAGAGGTTGTATAACTGTTGTCCGACCTATCTTTCACATAATTTTCTAGCAGTGCATTAGAGTCCCAGCTGCTCCGGGATTGCTTTAGTGTAAAGTCTCCGTCTCCAGTAGTGGCTGCAAACTGCATTCTAACTTCTCCGTCACTAAAGGCGACTGGCCCGTTTAATTTATAGCCATCTGGTTGATAGCTTGGGTAGCTGGCATCGATACCTGCTTGGGCAGCTGCAACGCGTACAGATAAATCCGGAACATTGAGGTACGTAAGGTAGCCAGCAAATAGGACGAGTGCCGCAAAGGCAGAGGCAATTCCAAAAAATCTTTTGCTTTTTGTTGATTGTTTGTGCTGTTTGGCGTGATGCTTTGGGGCTTTTGCCATGGCGTCATCGATAGCCGCCTGTTTTAGCACGCTAGCTGTCAGCGTCGGCTGTTGCAACGTTGCCACCTCTTTCTTTTGGGCGTGTTTTTGATGTGCCCTTTCGACGATTGGGTGCGGCATTGGTGTTTCTGTTTGAGCTTTTTGGACAGGCGTTGTTAGTGAAATAATTGGAGTAGATTGGACTGGCTTTAGCGCGACACCGCTTTTCTTCTTGATTGAATTTGCAAGTGCTCGATTCGCTCTAGCGGCTGAACCGTTTGATTGTAGCGGGCGTATGCCATCAATACGTCGTCGAGAATGTGTTTTTATGATTTGTTGTGGTTGCGCAGCGGGGGCTGTTTTTTGCACAGCTTGTGAAGTTTTTGGGGTAGATTTTTTTACAAAATGCCTATTAAGTGTTGATGATCGCTGGGTTTTTTTGTGTATGCTAGAAGCTTTCGCAACACCTCTTTGGTAATTATTTTGCTGAGCGACTTGATTTTGAGATTTTTTAATTGGCTGGATGGAAGATTTAACGATGGGCATCCCTGTCTGCAGATCGTATTCACGTCCGTTAATAGTCATAGTTTGTTTTTGCGACATTATAGTCCCCCAAAATTAATAATTCTACCCAATTGCGCTCATGTATATAATTTGCGTTGACACCACTATAGCATGGACGATGAAAAAATGGCAATATTTTGATATACTTCTCTTATGTATCATGCACCGTCTAGAAGAGTACGTATCTTTAAGCGATTTATCGGCATAATTATCAGTATGATTGTCGTTATAATTGGAGTTATTATTTTAGTTGGAATTACATTGGGGTATAGCTTCAATCAAAGAAAAGGCCACCTAGAGCAAGGTGGTATTTTGCAGGTAAGCAGCCGACCAGCTGGGGCAAAGCTAATGATAAACGGTCATCCGCATCCATCGAACACGCCAGCAAAGATTGTTTCAGAGCCCGGGGATTATTCGCTGCAGATCGAGAGAGATGGGTATAGACCATGGCAAAAAACTGCTCCAATTCAGGCTGGTAACATTACATGGGTCATGTATCCCCGTCTGATTCCACGAGTTTTAACACAAAAGAAGGTTCTGGAGTTACCCACTACAGTTGCAGACGGTCTTTCTTCGGGGAGTAGCAAGCGATACGCGTTTCTTACAAAGCCTGGCTCTGCAGATATGTCGATTGCAAATCTTGATTCGGAGGATGTTAAACTTCGGTCGGTTTCAGTTCCTTCGGATATCTATACTACTTCTCAGGATGAAAAACCGGTAGTGGGAACATTTAAGATTGAGCTGTGGAGCGGTGACGAGAAACAAATACTGCTAAGCCATCGCTACGGAAATAATCAAGAGGAGTGGTTACTGATAAATCACGAAAAACCAGAGGAGTCGATCAACTTAACAAAGAAATTCGGCGTTAATATGACAGATGTTATCTTTGCAAATAATGCCGGCTCTAAGCTGTATGCGCTGGTAGATCAAGCCGTTCGGTTAATTGACATAGATGCAGAAACGCTCAGTCGACCATTGGTTGAAAAGGTGCACAGTTTTAGCTTGTATGCAGACTATGTGCTTTTTGTCTCGCTGCCGACTGATCAAAAAACGCAACAAATTGGCTACGTCCGTAAGGATTTCAAGCAACCACGTGTCGTTGAGGCGGTGCCGTTCGATGGTGAAAATCATGCACAGTTTTCGATTGGGAAATATTATGATAAGTATTACTTTTTGATTACACACGGAAAACAAGCAGTACTTACTCAGTCGAAAGAGCTTCCCGAAAAGAGCACGACCGTACTGAATAGGTCAAAGGTAAAGACGTACAATTTAAGCAAGCCAATTACATCGGCACGCATAACGGATAACGGACAGTTTGCTACTATCCAGGACGGTTGGTCATTCGCAACGTATGATTTAGAGGTAAACAGGCTTGCAACAACCGAGTTTCAGTCGGATACGGCCAGCAAGCCGCAAGAGCTTCGTTATTTGGATAGATATTTGCTATGGGCAGAGAAAGATGGATATCTTAGAACATACGAATTTGATGGTGCAAACCAGCACAACATACTGCCTATGAATCCAGAGTTTGGTGCTACGTTAAGCCCAACTGGTAAATATTTATATGCTGTTCAAGAGAGCGGGACAAAACGGCATCTTGTGCGTGTGCAGCTGTTAGATATAAGTAATCCTCGTTAAGAGCATGCTGTAGCAAAACTATGTTTAGTTAGCGCCAAATAGACGCTCAAGTAATGTTGGCGCAGTTCCGGTCATTTGGGCTGATTGCGCCGGCGCAGGTTCATTTTTTGGATTTGCTTTTGGGGCTTGTTGAGGATCTGGGCTTACTTGTTTTGCAAAAATTAGCAAACGCTTTTCTGCGGTTCCAAGAGGCACACAGGTAATAAGGGTGATAATTGGATCGTTGCCAGTGTAGCTTAGCGCGTTAATTTCGGTAGGCTGAACAACCTTTGTGTCGTATATCTTATAACTATATCGTTTAGATTTGTAATTTATGTAGATTACGTCGTCAACGGCGAGTCGTTCTAACTGAACAAAGATAAACTTGTATGCGCCAGTATCTGTCCAATCGCTGCTTGAGTGGGCAGAAAAAACAGAATTCCCCACTTGTCCTGGTTCTGCGGATGCCCCAGGGTAGCGTACGTGCGCAATACCATTTGCCATGGCGCTAAGTTGCTCTTCGTGGCTCGGCCCAACGTTCATTACAATAGGAGCGTCAACGTTGATTTTAGGAATAATCATTTTTGTTTCTGGCCCAACTGGTACGTCGGCATTGGGGTTAACAATGATATTTTGCGGCTCAATGTTGCCAGGAGACATGTATGCCTTTACGTTTGCAATTAAAACCTGGTTATATTGAAGCAATGTTACAGTAAGCACCACAATAACGGCAGCTGCAATTGGTATAAAATGCCTGCTGCGACGGACTTTTGTGGCAGATTCTTGTGCGGTTTTAATAATATTTTGACGTAATTCCAGCAGTGCTTCGTCTTGCGTAACTAATGAAGGGTCGCTTTTTTCTGGCTGATTTTGCGTGGTTGATTCTGTCGAAGCTGTGGTAGTAGTTTTTTGACTATCTATAGACGAAGATACTTTCTTCTGCACCTCGTTCATGTAGTACTGCTCGTAGTATTTTCGGTAATAATCTTGCCAGGCGCTATGGTATTTGCGCCATCGTTCCGCTTCGGGGTCGAGTGCTGCGGTGCTTGAGCTAGCTTGATTTGTAGCTGGGGTACTTTTTGAGGCATCTGTTTTTGGCGTTTTTTGACTAGCTGTTCCGTTGTAAATCGAATCAATTTCGTTTCTCACGAGTGACAGTGCTGCTTCTCGTTGCCTGGTATGACTTGCACTTGAAGAAGCCCTGCGCTGCAGGGGCGTCGCTCGAGGATCTTGGTGATTTTTTTTCGGGTCCATACTGGTTTTTTCTCTCTATCTAGTATACAATACTTGCATAAGCGGTGCAAAGCTCACGAACGCGCACTTGCTTGTGTTTTTACACAAAATGCCGCGGTGGTGGAATTGGTAGACACGTTAGACTCAAAATCTGATGTCCAATAGGACGTACCGGTTCAAGTCCGGTCCGCGGTACCAT
>CAZENS010000022.1:0-4676 GCA_964513905.1 uncultured Candidatus Saccharibacteria bacterium
TTCAACAAACGATTGATAGTGGGCGCGAAGATTCTTTGCGTAATAAACAGGTCGTATTTATTTGTCCTGACAGCTGTTTTCCGTATGTTGATGAGTACTTTGAGGTATTGGGTGAAGATCGATTTCCTGCGATCGATAACCGGTCGAACGGAAATAATAACAGCATTAACGTTAACACAGATATTAAAGAGGTGTCTGTCGACGAGCTGTATAGCGCAATGAACAGCGATACGCAACAGGCGTATTCAGTAATAGACGTTCGTAGTCAGGTTGAGTATGACGATCACCACATTCCGAACAGTGAACGGGTAGATTTTGAAAATATTGAAGGGTGGCTAAACGAATTAAGAGGAGATGACTTAAGGCGACGTTATCTTTTTGTGTGCGCAAGGTCTGCTCGTAGCATGAGGGCGGCGCATGCTGCTCATAACTTTGGGCTAGACGCGCAATTTCTAACTGGAGGGACCGCCGCTTGGTCGTCGGCCGGGTATGATCGCGTGCAACCGAAGGCTTGCGTTAATCTTGAGAGGTAGCAAGTAGAGGAATTAGCTGCATGCTTTCTTCATCTAGATCGCCAGCAGTAACAAAGTGGTGCATTAGCTCAACTACCTTAGGGGTAATATATTTTTTTAGATCAGCCTGCTCGCTAGTCGTTAGCTTTGAGAGTACAAAATTACTATCACCCACAGCTACTTTTTGTTCGGTTGAGATTCCGATGCGTATTCTTGTGTAGTTTGGACCAATGTGTGAATTGATGGATTTAATACCATTATTGCCACCATCGCTTCCTTGTTTTCGAACTCGAATTTTTCCAAATGGCAAGGCAAGGTCGTCGTGTAGGACTAGTATGTCGGACGGGTCGACTTTAAAGAAATTAGTAATAGCTGCAAGCGCTCTACCCGTTTCGTTATAAAAAGTATCTGGTTTTACAAGAAGGACTTTAGTGTCTTCTATTGTATACTCCCCTATTTCTGAGAAGAGTTTTGACTTTTTACTAAACGAAACGGTATTAGCCAGGGCAAATTCATCAAGGATTGTCCAGCCAATATTGTGGCGGGTTTTGGCGTACTGTAAACCAGGATTTCCCTGAGCTAGAATTATTTTCATAAACTTATTGTATCACAGAGGTGAGTTGCGGACTGTAGGAGGCTCATTGGGCGCGTTTGTTTGGCAGTTCAGAGTTTAAAGCTTGCTTGTAGGCTTTCGTCACGGGTTCTTTGCCCTGCTTGATACGTTCTTTATTTGTCTTAATTTGCTTTTCATCGCGGAATGACAGCTTAATGGGCGATCCATTATAGTTATATTTTTCCCGAATCAGCCGCTCAAGGTAGCGTTTATAGCTCCAGTGTACAAACTTAAGGTTGCTACCATAAATAACAAACCATGGTGGATTCGTATCAGTTTGAACAATATAACGAAGCTTTGGGTGGGTATTTTTTAATCCAGCTGGCGGATGTTTTTGGATTGCTTTTTGAAGAAGGTCATTTAGTATACGAGTTTTAGTTGGCTGATTACGACGTCGCTGAATATCTAGCGCTAGATCAAATAATTTCGTAACGTTCTGTCCGGTGACGCTGCTGGTAAAAATAAGTGGCGCCCAAGGTACAAACTTTAAGTGGTAGCTAATCTTAGGGGCAAGTGCATCGCGCGTATAGGCATCTTTTCCTTCGACACTATCCCACTTGCTGATAACAACAACCAACCCCTTGCCAGCTTCGTTAATAATACCCGCTAGTCGTTGATCAAGTGACACATTGAGCTCATTCACGTCGAGCAGCAAAAAGCAAACATCGGCCTCTTCTATTGCCTGTAATGTGCGCAGGACGCTAAACTTTTCGATACCGACTTCTTGTTTGCCTTGTCGACGAATTCCGGCGGTATCTAAAAATTCAATTGTTTGTTGATTGTAGCGGACTTGAACGCGATTGATGTCTCGGGTAGTTCCTGCCACGTTGGCGACAAGAGCCTGCTGTTTGCCGGCCAGTGCATTAAATAAGTTACTCTTTCCGACATTTGGCCGCCCAATAAGCGCAATCCGAAGAACGTCGTCGGCCTCGTCTTCACTTTCTGCTGGAATGTGCGAAATAACGGTGTCTAGTAACGAAAGCACGCCGCGATTGTGCTCTGCGCTAGTACGAATGATTGTCTTTATGCCTAGGCGTTCAAAGTTATCTGGTGGAAGGCTGCCCTTTAGGTCGGATTTATTTAATACGAGAATAACGGGCTTTTTACTCTTTAGGGCTTTTTTTGCTATTTGCCTGTCTTGGTCAGAAAAATGGAGTGTACTGTCGACAACCACAAGAATTACGTCGGCTGCCTCAGAGGCTTCGGCGATTTGTTCTTGGATTGTTGCTTCGAATTCATCGTCTGCATCTTTTAGCCCTGCAGTATCAACAAGCCAGAACTGATGATATTTATGCTCGACTTTTCCAAGCACGCTGTCGCGTGTTGTTCCGGCCTCTCGTGCTACGATTGCCTGCTGAGCGCGCACCATGCGATTAAAAAGCGAACTTTTTCCTACGTTCGCTTGTCCGATAATTGCTACAGTGGGAAGCTTGCTCGACATAACTTCTGATTATTATATCAGGAGTGCGTAAGTATAGCGAGCATAAGCGCGACAAGAGAAAAACCCACCAGTAAATAAACTGGTGGGTTGTGAGCCTGCACTTAACCGTGCAGGGTGTACCTGTACTTCCATTTGTGGTTGGAAGTCTGAATGATTCCCATATCCGAGAGCATCCTGTTGGTAGGGCTTCCGTTGACGACGACCGGTACGAGATCGTCGATGAATCGCTGGGACGCATTGCAGGTAAAATACCCGCTCTCGACCAGACTGCCGTTCCTGTCGTACGTGCAAAAATGCACGTTCTTCAGGACGTCTCCCTTGGTCATCGCATGGCGATGCAGGGGATTTTGAAGGTACTTCACGGACATCGTACTTTCCTTTCTCTAGAGGACGATGTACATGTATATTTATATCACATAAATTAATATTTGTCTAGTATCTTTTTTCAACTAGCTGATAGCTACCGCTTTTTAAGGCGTCGATGCTGTATTTTCCAAACTGTATTCGGTGTAGTTTTACTACCGTATAGCCGATTGATGAAAAGGTGCGTCGTATTTGGCGATTCCTCCCTTCGCTCATTGTTACAATCCACTTCTTACTGCTTGCTTCTTCTTGTTTTTCTAACTGTAATTTACTTGGCCCGTCGTCTAGCTGTATGCCGTAATCATTTATCATTTGATGATGCAGGGGTGCTAAATCCTTATTGAGTGTAACAAGGTACGTTTTGAGCTTATAGAATTTTGGATGAGTCATGGAAAAGGTAAAATCGCCATCGTCAGTTAGTAGCAGGAGTCCAGAGCTATCAAGGTCTAACCTACCTACTGGTTTCAACGCATGGTATTTATCTGGAAGTAGCGAGTATATTGTTGGGCTACTACCTTGTTTTTTACGTGAGCAAACGTAGCCTCGTGGTTTGTTTAATGCAAGGTAGGTGTACGAAATTTTTGGCTCTAGTTTCTTTGAATTTACAAGAATAGAGTCACTGGGGGTTACCCGTGCTCCAATAGTTGCTATTGTGTTGTTGATCGTAACTTTTTTTTGGGCAATAAGCTCATCTGCTTTTCTACGAGAAATACCTAGGTGAAACGCTAGGTATTTATTAAGTCTTTCGGACACTTCTTTAGATTCTTCTGGTTGCATTGTAGACAGCGATTTTGCTATTGCTGGAAGTTGTTTTGCTGAGGTGCTTCCGTAGCTGGTAGTGGTGTTTCAGCGACTTGTTGTTGTGGTTGAGGCGGCATAGTTTGCTCTGGAGAGAGTTGTGCATTTAGCTCGGCATCAATACGATCAGCGAGGTTATTGCTTAGTTGTTGCTGTGACATAGATTCATCGGTGCTAAGGGGTTGAATGACACGTTCACCTAGTGTTGCAGGACGAGGTGACGTGAACGGAGCTGTTGGTTGAGGCATGCTAGGTTGCTGAGGTGCTTCCGTAGCTGGTAGTGGTGTTTCAGCGACTTGTTGTTGTGGTTGAGGCGGCATAGTTTGCTCTGGAGTAGCAGTCTGAGCGCCAGGAGTATCTCCGAGTACTTCGTGTACAGTTCGCACTACGTCTTCAATTCCAACCTGTGACTTTACAAGATATCTATCTGCACCTAACTGTTCGCCCCTTTCGCGTTGGTCGTCGCTTGAAAGGGCGGTCATCATAATAACCTTAATGTCCTTTGTCTCAGTCGTTGAGCGAAGAATATCAAGCATGTCAAATCCGCTAATCTTCGGCATCATTACGTCGCTAACAATCAGCGTCGGGCGCTCTTTAATTGCCATTGCTAAGGCTTCTTCACCGTCGCCTGCCGAAACAATGTCGTACCCCTCTGCAAGTAGGCGGACGCCATAAATCTCTCGTAAACTTCTATCATCTTCTACTAGTAAAATCTTTGTCATATTACCCCTATTGTACCGAATGTTATTTAAAAAAGCTATACTTCTTGTGGTTTAATGTGTTATCGACGAGACAGATAGTCGTCCTTGTTCCTCTCTAGCGTTAGAATGGGCGTATTTCTGCGCTGTGTTTGAGGTATTGTTGGCATTGGAACAGGTGTTTGTAGAGGCATTGTTGCTGCTGGAGTGGGCACGGGAGTTGCAATTGGTGCTGGTGTGGTAGGCGGTGG
>CAZENS010000022.1:4776-9591 GCA_964513905.1 uncultured Candidatus Saccharibacteria bacterium
TTGCTGCTGGAGTGGGCACGGGAGTTGCAATTGGTGCTGGTGTGGTAGGCGGTGGAGTTTGTGGCACTAATTCAGGCGGTATTGTTGGCATTGGAACAGGTGTTTGTAGAGGCATTGTTGCTGCTGGAGTGGGCACGGGAGTTGCAATTGGTGCTGGTGTGGTAGGCGGTGGTAGGTTGTTTTGAGCTGTTTTTCGTCGTTCTTCGTCTTCAAGCATGCGTGTAGCTCTGGTGTGGTCGAGCCTTGGTATTTCGACGTAAAACCGACTCCCTTTGCCATGTTCGCTCTCCGCCCAGATTCTGCCGTTCATAGATTCTACGAGACGTCGGCAGAGATATAATCCGAGGCCAGTTCCGCCAATCTCTCGAGTATCGCTATTGTCGACGCGGTAGAACTTTTGGAATAGATGAGATAAGTCTTCTGATGGTATACCTAGTCCGCTGTCTTCAATGGCTATCCGAACATAATCGCCAGTTGTTGTGGTGTCAACAACAACCTTGCCTTCTGGGGTATACTTAATGGCGTTTTCTATTAAGTTGGCAATTACCTCTCGTAGATGGTTTTTATCGGCGTACGCATATAAAACGGGCGATATGGTCGTAGATCCAGTAGTGCTTTTTGATCCGTCAGGGCGAAATTGAACGGATAGGCCTTTTTTATTTGCCGTTGGAGTAAGGGACTCAAGAACGTCACGCGCGAAACTAACAATATCAATAACAATAGGATCTTCCTGTAATCGCCCATCTTCCGCCTTGCTCACATCAAGAAGGTCTTGAAAGAGATGGCCTAAGTGTTGGGCGGATTCGTGTGCTTTATTTATATATTCTCTTGCCTTTTCATCAATTTGAGCGGTTGCTGGATTTAACGCTAGTCCAAGGTAACCCTCAATCGAAGCGACAGGGGTGCGCATCTCGTGACTGGCAGTGCTAATAAATTCGGCCTGCTCTCGCTCCTCTTTCCTCTCTTTTGTAATATCACGAAAAACGGCAATTGCGCCCTCTCCCCCGCTTCCAAGTGCTGCGACCGAGAAAGAGGTTGTAATATGTTTTCCGGATTTCGTCAGGATGACGATGTTGCTATCGCGTGATTCTTGAAACGTGTTGAGTGTTTTTAAAATAGGGTCGTGATCGTTATCGAGTGGCTTCCCCTTCTCATTTTCCAGCTTAAGGACAGATCCATAGTGAATATTGATTGCGTCTTCTTCTGGCCACCCAGTCATTCTTTGGGCGGCAGGATTTATTAAGGTAATTTTACCGGTTTGCTCCACGACAATAACGCCATCTCCAATAGATTGGATGATCGCATCAGATTTTAGCGATTCATGCTCCAGGCTTTTATTGAGTTTTTTTACGGTATGATCTTGGGAGTAATCGCCGAGTGATCGTTCACTCCACAATAAGTAGCTAACTATAACGGGCATGGTAGCAGATAAAAACCCAACGATAACATCGGAGTGCGTAGCGTTATTGTAAAAGAATGAATAGAGTATGAATGAGTTGGCTAGGGCAAGTATTATGCCTATTCCCCACCAACCAAAAGCGCCTGAAAAAACTGCAACCACAAACCAAAGTGCAACAAATGGTGATTGTACCCCGCCACTCTGCACAATGAGTGTACTCGTAAGTCCTAGGAGTAGTAGAAAAGTAGCGACACTAGCCTGTGTTGTGTATTTTTGTGGAGCCCATAGGTACAGCACAAAGCTTACGGCCAAAGAAAACCCTGCAAAAATGGCAACTGTATCGGGAACGTATAGCGAGGCTCCAAGTGGTCCGTTCGAGAACATTCTCCAGAAGAACAGCGCGAGGACAATACCCGATACAAGCAAAGACGCCTCAGAAATACGCCTATGCCAGAACCGTGTAATTTTTATCTTTTCGATGAGTGCCCCCTATTTCGAATGGTTATGTATTAATTATAGTTTTTTTCTTGGTATATGCAAATGATTGCAAAGAGCTTATTTTTTGCCGTTTTTTGTTAATTTTTTTGATGGCCACCAAATATTTTTACCCACATCAAGTATAAAGGCCGGAACTAGCAGGCTACGAACGATGATGGTGTCGAGTAGAACACCAAACGCTACAATAAACGCCAGTTGCGCAAGGAACATTATTGGGATTACGGATAGTGCTGCAAAGGTTGCCGCTAAAACAACACCCGCGCTTGTAATAACGCCTCCTGTCACAATCAGGCCTTTAACAACACCTTTTTGAGTGCCAAGTTTTAGTGATTCTTCGCGCACCCTAGTCATAAGGAATATATTATAGTCAATGCCAAGCGCAACCAGGAATACGAATCCGTACAGTATTACTGATGGATCTGCTCCTGGAAAATGCCAAACGTGATTAAATAACAGCGCAGAAACGCCGATTGCCGTTCCGAATGAGAGTACTGTGGTAACAAGCAAGAATAGCGGAGCTACGATTGATCGGAGCAACACCATTAAAATAACAGTAATCGCTGCAAGGATTACAGGGATAATAAGCCCTCGATCTCTAATGGCAGTGTCGTTTCCGTCAACTTGAATTGCGGTATTGCCGCCAACAAGAACATTTGGGCTAATGGCGTGCAGTTTTTTGCGGATATCACGTACAGTATCTTTCGCTGCATCTGATTCGCTCGACTCCTTTAGAGTAGCGTTTATAAGATTGTTGCCGTTGTGCGTAGTCGGAGACTGGTCGTTGAACGGATATGCTTCGGCAACAGTGTCGTCAATATCTGGCAGCTTGTCGTAAGCAGCCTCTTTCATTGGAGTCACAAATTCCTCCGGCATGCCTGCAGTCTGGGCGTCAATTGCCGTGTTAATCTCATTTTTCGCATTCGAGAGCTCCTTAGATACTTCTTCACGAATTTTATCGAGTATGCGTTGTTTCTCTTTTCCAGCGGGTATTTGGCCTGCGTCAGACTCTTTTGAGGATAGTGCCACCGCATCTATTGCGTTATGTGAATCAAGTAGAGCGATTATTTCATCGGTTTTTTCGGTGGGTGCAAGAATCTGAACCGGTGTGCCCAAGCCGCCTGCAAAGTGTTTATCTAAGATAGCTTGGCCATTTCTTGCTGATGATTCACCAAGCACCATATCTGTTTGCGATGCACCTTCTGCTTGAAGCTGAAGTACGCCGATACAACCAACAAGAAGTAACGCTGTTGTTGCAGTCCAAATTTTTCGTGGATATCGTGTTACCCAGTCGGCTATGCGAGTCCAGACATTTCGTTTTTTGGTAGTGTTCGATTTTTTTGCGTTATAGTTTGGCACAAACGGCCAGAATGCTTTTCTGCCAGCAAGGTATAGCAGCGACGGTAATAGAGTTAGTGCGCTCGTGATCGCAAACAAGATTCCAATTGCCCCAACTGGGCCAAGTGCTTTGTTGGAATCAAGATCTGAGAGCAGTAGACACAGCAGGCCGGCGATTACTGTTCCACCGCTTGCAAAAATTGGCTCTAACGAGGCGCGAAGTGCTTTTTTACTCGCGACCCATGTTTTTTTATGGTTGAGCAGTTCTTCTCTATATCTGGCAACGTACAGAAGTGAGTAGTCGGTTGCGGCGCCAATCACAAGAATAAATAGTATTCCCTGAACTTGGCCGTTTAATGTTACGTATCCTGCGTTTGCCAGGTTCCAGACAGTTAACACGCTGACGGTCAGGGCGATTAATGACGTTAAAAGTACGATTAAGGGTAGAAGCGGTGATCGGTACACGATAAGCAGAATGACAAAAACAACCGAAAGTGTCACCGCTAGGAGGATGCCATCAATACCACTAAACGCGGTGCCGATATCCGCCGAATAACCAGCTGGTCCGGTTACCTCAAATGTTACTCCGGGAACTTCTTTATCTGCAATTTTGGTAATTTCTGGAGCCGC
Source organism: uncultured Candidatus Saccharibacteria bacterium (assembly GCA_964513905.1). Taxonomy (GTDB): domain Bacteria; phylum Patescibacteriota; class Saccharimonadia; order Saccharimonadales; family Saccharimonadaceae; genus CAMEGH01. The sequence continues at coordinate 8,639 of CAZENS010000022.1, forward strand.
TTCTTTCATGTCGAGAGATTCTTTTAGCGGTGCAATTAGTAGTGCGGCTTGATCTTTCGTTGTTTCATCAGAATAGATGATTGGCGGCGCTTCTTGGGAGAGGTAGGATTTTTCTTCGAGTGTTTTTCTAAAAGAGTCAATATTATCTTTTTCTGTTTTTGAAAGAGGTTTATTATTCTTCGCTTCAAATACTAAAATAGCAGGAATCGTGTCGTTGCTAGTGTTAGAGAAATGTTCTAGCTGATTGTTAACTTTCGTAGCTTCGGCGCTATTTGGCAAAAAGGCGGCAAGATCAAGCTTGGCAACTTCTTCCATACGACCAAAATATGAGCCACCGATTCCGGCTAGGGCAACCCAAGTGATTATAATTAACGACGAAAGTAATGGCCTGATCCAGGTTCGGCGAGTAGATTTTTTCATATACTAACAGTATATATCGTTTAGTTAGTGAAGTCTACAAGAGGTGGAGTCCTAATATCTGGAAGCTTATACTTTTAGGATGTATATATGAATACCGGCTATGGTATACGATATTAGTAGTACAGTCCACCGGGATTCGTTGCAGTTTGCGCCATTTCTGCCATGCCCGTATGCATTGCATGGCGTTGTCTTGGGCAGTTTGAGTCTATACTGTCTTTCGTACTCAGCGGTTTTACAAATTTATGCAGGATATTTTTAATAGCCTTTTTATACGTAGAAGACTCTTGTAGTCTCCCCTCTTTATTGGAATCTAAAATATTTTCGGTATATTCTGGGATGTGATCATTTTTCTTCGGTTGCTCCATACGCTACTGTTCTCCTTTGAGTAAACTTTATGTAATCTTCGTAAACTATGTACTAGCATAGCAAACATAAGAAGAAAATTAAACAATAATATGTTGTAATATATATCTGATATGATATATTTTTTGTATTAGAGTGGCGTTAATTGGATGTAAACGTAGCCATACAAC
>CAZENS010000023.1:0-8452 GCA_964513905.1 uncultured Candidatus Saccharibacteria bacterium
CTATTTTTTATAAAGGGCGACTGCTTGCTTAATGTGCGCTGATTCGGTTATGCTATAAGGAGATGTTCAAAAATTATATACAAAAAAAGATAGAGCGCTTTACGCAACAATATCTTGAATCGCATCCAGACATAAAACTGGTTTGTGTTGCCGGCAGTGTGGGAAAGACCAGTACGAAACTTGCTATCGCAACAATCCTTAGCCAGCAGTACCGTGTACGTATGCACGAGGGTAATCACAACACAGAGTTGAGTGCACCATTGGCGATTATGAATATTCCGTACCCGAAGGATGTGCATAGTATTTTTGAATGGCTAAAGGTGTTTAAGCTAGCAAAAAAACGAATTAAAGAACCGGCGGGCGTCGATATTATTATTCAAGAACTCGGTGCAGATAAGCCTGGCGACATACAAAGTTTCGGGAAGTATCTTAATCCAGACATAGCGGTTATTACTGCTGTAACACCAGAGCATATGGAGAATTTTGGAACTATTGATGCAGTTGCCACAGAGGAACTCAGCCTTGCTAATTTTAGCAAGATGGCGATTATTAATCGTGATGATATTGATGATAAGTTCGCTCAGTATTTAACGAATACAAATATTTCAACATATGGAACAAGTGGTATGTCTGAGTATTCGTATCAGCGAGAAGACTTTTCGATTGAAGATGGCCATAAAGGATATTTTACTGGTCCGGAGTTTAGCAGCCCTTTGCCCGCAAAAGTAAAGGTTGTTGGAGAGCACAATCTTCGTCCGATTATTGGTGCTGTGGTGGTGGCTGTGCGACTTGGAATTCCACCTCAGACAATAGTTGCTGGAATAGAGATGATTCGTCCTGCCGCAGGAAGAATGAATGTACTGCCAGGAATGAAAAGTTCGTTGATTGTTGATGATACTTACAATTCAAGCCCTGCAGCGGCTGCTGCTGCGATACAGACGGTAGCAAACCTATCGGCGCCACAAAAGATAGCTATACTCGGTAGCATGAACGAGCTTGGCCCGTCTTCAGCGGCCGAACACGAGAAGATTGGACGAATGTGTCGTCCAGAGATTTTTGACTGGGTCGTAACCGTAGGAGATGAGGCGGCTAAGTATCTTGCGCCCATGGCTCAGCAAAATGGTTGTCTTGTGCGTAGTTTTTCAGATGCAATTAGCGCGGGCTCCTTTGTTCACAGCAAGCTAGAGCAAGGCGCGATAGTTCTTGCTAAAGGATCAGAAGGTGGAATTTTCGTAGAAGAGAGTGTGAAGATATTGCTTCGATCGGTTGACGACACGAAAAAGCTTGTGCGCCAAGAGCCTGCATGGCTCGAGGCAAAGACAAAGTACTTCTCTAAGTTCTAAAGTTTAACTGATATTTACCTAGTGTCGAAAGTGATTCGTTGCCTGTCGGTAGGGGGTGCACTATACTCTAAGCATAAGTATTAAAAATAGGATCATACCATGCAAGATGAATCAGTAAAAGGACCAGATTTTAAAGAGTCTGGCTCTTCAAAAAATAAAAAATCTTTAAACAAGAAAGTAATATTGAGTATTGTTGGTGTACTTCTTTTGATTGCTGGTGCGGTTTGTGCCTATTTCTTCTGGTACCAGCACCCACAGAAGGTTATTACAGATGCGGCTTCTAATATGCTAGCGGCAAACCAGTCGACTATATCTGGGTATATGAATGTTAACAGTGCAGGAGATGGCGTAAAGCAGAGTAGTAAGATTGACTTTACGTTGGCAAATGTCGGCAATGCGGGCAAGGGCGAGGTGGACGTGAATCTATCGGCAGGCGATCATAAGATTAAAGCAAAAGCTGAAGCTATTTTTGCCGAAAATAAAAATATATATATTAAGGTAACAAGCTTGCAAAATGTAGTCGATGCTTATATTGATGTATTTTTATCGTCGGTAGAGTCGATATATCCTGCTGAGCAACGAGCCGAAAGTGTGGCTGCAATGAAGAATGATATTCAGGCCCGGTTTAATCCATTAATAGACAAAATCGACGACAAGTGGATTTTGGTTACGCCGGACGATTTTAAATCTACCGATAAAGATGCTAATAAGTTGCAAACGTGTATGAATGAACTAAGCACAATGTTAAATGAAGATAAAACGGCTACGAGTGAAATCCGATCGGCGTATAGTAAAAACCAGTTTATTAAGATAGACAAAGAACTTGGCAGCAAGGACGGGGCTTTGGGGTATGAAGTGTCTGTTGACGAGACAAAGTTGAAGGCTTTTAAGGACGCTACGGAAGGTTCAAAGCTTGTTAAGAAAATTAAATCCTGCGTGGGTGATAATAAAAAGAGCCAATCAGTGGAAGTAAAAAATGAAAACAAGTCATCTGTAGACAAAATCGAAGTCTGGGTTGATCGCTGGTCTCATAATCTAAGAAATGTATCGGTGAATGGCAGGCAGGACGATGCTGATATGAAAACAGACATTAAGTTTGATTTTACGAGCCCGGTAAAGATTGATGTTCCGAAAGAGACAATTCCGGTAAAAGAAGTTATGAAAGAGATTCGATCGATTTTTGTGACATCGGACTCCGCACTTTAGTAAGGCAACGCCTTATAACGCCCCGTTCTGATACGGGGCACCCTAGTTGGTGTATAATAGGCTAATATGAAGCGCTATAATCCATCCGAAGTAGAACCAAAATGGCAAGACATATGGGCTGCCGACAATCGCTATGTAGCAAAAAACGATACAACACTACCTAAATTTTATATTTCAGGAATGTTTCCGTATCCTAGTGGTGCTGGAATGCATGCGGGTCACGCGTTTGAGCATGCAATTGTTGATGTTATTGCACGATTTCAGCGAGCCCACGGACGTAATGTATTGAACCCCATGGGATGGGATGCGTTTGGGCTACCTGCTGAAAATTATGCAATTAAAACGGGTACAGCCCCAGCGGATGTTACAAAACAGAACATTGCGAACTTTACAAAACAGATCAAACGAATGGGTGTTAGCATTGACTGGAGTCGTGAAATTAATACAACCGATCCGTCGTATTATAGGTGGACACAGTGGATATTTACAAAACTGTTCGAAAAAGGCCTTGCTTACCAAAAAGAGGCAAATCAGTGGTGGTGTCCAGTTGATAAAACAGTGCTTGCAAATGAACAGGTAGAGGGTGGCAAGTGCTGGCGCTGCGAGTCTATTGTAGAAAAGCGATCTATGAAGCAATGGTTCTTTAAGATCACTGATTATGCAGATGCTTTATTGGATGAGATTCCTGACCTAAACTGGCCAGAGAAGATAAAATCTGCTCAAACAAACTGGATCGGTCGAAGCGAAGGTGCAGAGATAACATTCCAAATTGCTAATTCTGAGGAAAAAATTTCGGTATTCTCAACGCGACCAGATACACTTTTCGGTGCAACATTTATGGTTGTGGCTCCCGAGCATGAGCTAATAGAAAAGCTTGCTGCGGGCGATGCAAAAGAAAAAGTAGAGCAGTACGTATCACAGGCGTTGAAAAAGTCCGAGATAGATAGAATGAGCGATACTAAAGGTAAAACCGGTGTGTTTACTGGATCGTATGCAATTAATCCCGCAACAGGAGAGAAGATGCCGATTTGGGTGGCGGACTACGTGCTTGGTGGATACGGAACTGGTGCTGTTATGGCGGTTCCAGCTCATGATGAGCGAGATTTAGAGTTTGCCGAAACCTTTGATTTGCCAGTTGTGCAGGTGATAGAGCGACCAGATAGCAGTAGTGATGAGCTGCCGTATTCAGGAGAGGGTGAGCTGATTAATTCTGGCGCCTATAGCGGAATGCAGTCTAGTGAGGCGCGAGAGGAAATTATTGCCTGGCTGATACAACAAGGTATTGGAGAAGGTAAAGTTACTTACAAGATGCGCGACTGGCTTGTAAGTCGACAGCGATATTGGGGTGCGCCCATCCCAATTGTTCATACGCAAGATCACGGCGCCATTGCGGTGGCTGAAAGCTGTTTGCCGGTGGAGCTTCCGCATGTTGAAGAATATGCGCCGACCGGCGAGGGTTCTGTTCTGCAGAATGTTCAGGAGTGGGTCAATGTTTGGGTGAATGTAGAAACTGGCGAAACAAAAGATTCATCGACTCCAAAGCCAGACGGAGAAATGTGGGTAGCTGGCAAGCGTGAAACCGACACAATGGATGGATACGCCTGCAGTAGTTGGTACCTATTAAGATATACGGATCCATCTAACGAGAACGCCGCTTGGGCACCTGAGAACGTAAACTATTGGGCGCCACTGGATATGTATGTGGGCGGTGATCATGCGGTGGCACATTTGCTATATGTACGATTTTGGACACATGTATTTTATGATTTAGGATTAACTAGTTTTAAAGAGCCGGTTAATCGACTCGTGTATCATGGCTATATTAATGCTGAAGACGGCACGAAGATGAGTAAAAGCAAAGGTAATGTCGTCGATCCATTAGAGGTGATTAATCAGGGGTATGGTGCAGATGCCCTACGAACATTCGAGCTATTCTTGGGTCCGATTAATGAAAACTCAAACTGGAGTGAGCGGGGGATTGCTGGTGTATACAGGTTTCTAAATCGCGCCTGGACAATTACGCAAGAGTTTATCGATTCTACAGATAACGAGGAGATTGACGGTAAAAATGCATCACAACTTGTTGCATTGCGTCATTCGGTTGCTAAAAAAGTAACAAATGACGTTCGGAGGCTAAACTTTAACACGGCAATTGCAGCTTTAATGGAGTATGTGAACGAACTGTATAAATTGAAAGTAGATGGGTTTTCGCAGGAGTGGCAAGAGCCAATTCAGGTACTTGTGCAGCTACTGGCGCCCTTCGCGCCGCACATGTCTGCCGAGCTATGGCAACAATTGGGCAATGGTACGATGCTAGATACGGTTGATTGGCCGGGCTGGGATGATACAAAGCTTACGACAGACGAGGTGGTAGTGGTTATACAGGTAAATGGAAAGCTCCGAGGCAAGATATCTATGCCTAAAAAAGCCTCCGAGGAAGATGCCGTTGCGAGCGCGTTGGCTCACGAAAATGTTGCACAGTTTGTAGGCGATAAAAAACCGACCAAGATTATTTATATTCCTGGCCGGCTTATCAATATCGTTGTTGTTTAGGGGCTACTTTAGTATTACGGGCGCATCGTCATCTGTGGCTTCTGAGCTTGGCGAGGTTTCCTCAACTGAGGCACGTTGCCGGTTTATCCAAGCAATACCGTCACTATCTTTTGATAGGTCATCTGCAATGCTTGGTATTGCTTCAGATAGGTCATCGATCGATACGCCATACCAGTCGCCGTCTCCCTGGCTTGTTACTCGATAGACATCTGAGCCTGGGGTGAATCTAAGTTCGGCATCTGATCCGGATAGGTCGCCGAAGTCAAGAGTTGTGAGTGTATTCGAGAAATCAAACCCCGAGACAACAGGCTCCTTCCGTATCTTCGCGTGATCTTGTATAGAAATGGATTCTGCTGAAATCTTATTTCCGCCGTAGTCTTGTTGGTAGTTGTTATCTTGAAACGCGTCTATTCCTTCTTTTGCGACTAATACTGCTAACGCTGCAATACCAACTTTTTTAGCTATTGAAAGGTGGTTTTTATTTTCTGATCTACGCTCATGATTTGCATGTGTAGTGTTTGACTCGTAGCGTTGATTAGTTCGTGGATACTGGTTCTTACTCATGCTTTTAATATTAACATAAACATTATATAATGTCAATGCTTTCTTGAAACTTTTTTTAGAATCGTGTATAGTACTTAGTGAATTGTTTAAATAAACGTAAGGAGTTTTCTACTCATGGCACAGCCAAAAAAGCAAACAAGTCCGCGTAAAACCGGTCTGCGCCGTAGCCACCTCATGCTAAAACTAGCACGACGTGTAAATGCTACATCACCAGTAAAAGTTCACACTACAAAGCGTGAAACTGGTAAGAAAAAAGTTGCTGCGTAATAATTACGCAGGCTTTAGATAAACATAATAGCAAGAAAGAACCAACGATATGGCCTCAAATCGCCACCTAGGTAGGATCGTCGCACTTCAAACTTTGTATGAATATGAATTTCGTCACTCAGACGAGGTTTCTGTTGATGTGCCGGCGGTAATAACACGCAATCTAGAGCGCTACAAAGATGAGATTGGTGATACGAAATTTGTCCATAGTCTTGTTGACGGAGTTTTAGGTAGAACTGCCGAGCTAGACGCAACGCTACAACCGCTTGCGCCCGATTGGCCACTAGCTCAGGTTGCTCGAATCGATCGGAATATTCTACGAATAGGGCTTTATGAGTTGCTGCACTGCCAGGATACAGTTCCGGCGCGTGTTGCAATTAATGAAGCTGTTGAGCTCGCAAAATCGTTTGGTTCTGATAATTCAAGCAAGTTCATAAATGGAGTGTTAGGCACTGCATATCGAACGCTTGTTGAGGATCAAAACGATGACAAGCACGCCGAAGTTTGATAAATTCAAAAAATACTTTAATAGAAAAAAACCATCAATCCAGGAAATTGTTCGTGAACCAACTGCAGGAGGCATTGTTTTTCGGCGAAATGAGGCTGGTCAGATAGAGATCTTACTTATTCAGGATGCAAAAGATCGCTGGACGATTCCAAAAGGTCATATTGAAGAAGGTGAAACCGCAAAGCAAACTGCCAGGCGAGAAATTGGAGAAGAGGCTGGGCTTCATGATGTTGATGTGCTAGATTGGCTTGGAAAAATTCACTTTCGCTATCGTCGGATTGAAAAACTTGTCCTAATGACAACACAAATTTATTTAGTGAAGGCAAAGGGCGATACCGATGCCATTAAAAAAGAAGAGTGGATGAATGGCATACAGTGGTTTGCTTTTCATGATGCACTTGATGCGATTGAGTATGAAGATATTGGCAAGCTAATGTTGCTTGCAATGAAGAAAATCAGACAAGGTAACCTGTAGTGAGTGGTATGCAAAAGGCGCCGTATCAAGAATTTGCTCGTGAGAAGTTGGGGTTTGAGTTCAAAAATATCGATACGCTGATTACTGCGTTGACTCACCGAAGTTATGTTAACGAGCACAAGAAGAGCGTTCATGCGCATAATGAGCGTCTAGAGTTTTTAGGTGATGCAGTTTTAGAGCTGGCGGTAACTGATTATTTATTTCGTAATTACACCGAGCCAGAGGGGATATTGACAAGTTGGCGCGCGGCTCTGGTACGTACTGAAAGTATCGGTGCGGCAGGGGTAAAGCTGGGGTACGAGCCACTAGTGCGAATGAGTCGAGGCGAAAAGCAGGGGAGTGAGCGTGCTAGGCAACAAATTCTCGCAAATGCGTTCGAGGCGGTCATTGGTGCCATTTATTTAGAGAAGGGCTATGAAGAGGCTGAAAAGTTCATCGGCACACATATTTTGAGTAAGCTGGACGATATTTTACAGAAAGGGACGTGGCGTGATCCAAAGAGCCACCTGCAAGAGGTGAGTCAGCGTATCGATGGCTTTACTCCGCAGTACCGCGTACTCGATGAAGTCGGTCCAGATCATGATAAGGTCTTTACTCTTGGGGTGTACGTAGGCGAGAAGATGATGGGAAAGGGCGTTGGTCCAAGTAAGCAGAATGCTCAGCAAGCAGCAGCTCGTGCTGCACTTGAGAAATATGCAGAGCAGGGCGTTGGCAATAAGGTGGCTCAAAAATAAAAAAAATAGGGTATTTACTACACTAATACAATTGACGCATACGCCAAAACAGTGTAAAATGGGTGAAGAATTAATACAGTTTAAAGTAAAGAGTTAAAGGAAGAAACGTTTTTATGCTCGCAATTCGTTTGCAACGTGTGGGTCGTAAGGGATACCCAGTTTACCGTGTAGCAGTACAAGAAGCGCAACGCCACCCGTCAAGTGGTCGCGTCGTTGCTCATATTGGTACATACAACCCTCACACTAAAGAGGCTAATATCAATAAAGAAGATGCGCAGAAGTATCTTGATACCGGAGCTCAACCAAGCCCAAGAGTTGTGAAACTATTGAAAGAAGCGGGTGTAAAGCTACCCAAATGGGTAAAAGAGCCGGTAGATTCTAAGAAGAAATCAATCCGAAACGCTGAAAAACTACGAAAAAATCAACCCAAAGAAGACGTTGCCGCTGATACAGCAGAACCAGCAGAAGCTGAAGCGTAGAATAGCCAAGAAATGAATAAACCCCAGATTAAAATCTGGGGTTCTTGCTACCCTTAGGATAACGACGCCAATTTGGCGGATTATTAAGCGGAGTACGCTACGACGTTTCCGCTTTCACGCAGCGCGTTTCGAGCCTCGTCGTAGATGCGGAACGCCTCTTTCTGAGCGGGCTCGAACACTTCGACATCGTTCAAAGGCCGGTTGAACAGCCTGAAGTAGGCCTGAGCCTCCTTCTTGGCCGCCGAGAACACACTTTCGCCTACTCGGCGAAAAGTAATCGCATCCGGAATTTCTTCCAGAATCTTCTTCGTAATCTTCAGCTC
>CAZENS010000024.1:0-8092 GCA_964513905.1 uncultured Candidatus Saccharibacteria bacterium
AAAGAGCGTATCCAAAACGACATGAAAGCCGCTCTCCTGGGCGGCAATCGTTTTGAGGGTGAGGTGTTGCGCAACCTAAAGGCTGCAATTCTAAACGAAGAAGTCAATAGCGGCAAGCGTGAAGAAGGTCTAGCTGATTCAGCAGTTGAGGCAATTATCGCTCGTGAAGTAAAGAAGCGTAAAGAAAGCATTACGCTCTATGTTGATAACGGTCGTCCAGAGTTGGCCGAGTCTGAGGAGAAAGAGATTGCAGTACTAGAAGAGTATCTGCCAAAAGCTCTTAGTGAAGATGAAATTCGAATACTCGTGCAAGAGGTAATTGCGTCAACTGGTGCAACAACACCCCAACAAATGGGGCAGGTAATCGGTGGTGTTAAGGCTAAGGCTGGTACGGCTGCCGATGGCGCAACCGTGGCGCGTATCACAAAAGAAGAACTAACCAAGTAAAAGGGAATTAAGTAAGGGATGATTTTATTATTTGGTCCTACTGGTGCTGGAAAAAGCATGCAGGGACAGATGTTGGCGGTGCGAATGGGCTGGAAGTGGCTCTCGACAGGTGAAATGCTACGAGACAGCAATGATCCAGAGGTAATTCGTATTTTAAAAAGTGGTGAACTTGTGAGCGATGAGCTAACGTATGACGTGTTTGATAAAGCAATTCAAGATGCAAAAGCAAAAAAGTTCCCGCGCACAATCGTAGATGGTTTTCCTCGTACAAAAGAGCAGGCCGAATGGTTGGCAACATATATGGAGGATACTGGCGAGCAGATCGAGCTTGTGATTGCTCTGGAGGTTCCAGAGGGTGAGATTATGAATCGTCTTGAAAAGCGTGCTCGTATGGAGGATACGCCAGAGACGATCGCACGTCGCATGACGATTTATCGTCAAAAAATGTACCCAGTACTCGGTCGTTTTGCCGAAAGTGGCGTTAAGATTGTGCACATTGATGGCACTGGTTCAGCGGGCGAAGTGCACGATAAAATTTACGACGAAGTCACGAAAGCATGCCAATAATTACAGGCGAAAAAACGCCAGCTCAGCTAGACGCAATGCGTGCAGGTGGCAAAATATTAGCGCGAATTTTTGACGATATTCGTGGGTTTGTAAAACCGGGTGTTAGTGAACTGGAAGTAGATGATTTTGTAGCAAAAAAAATCACCGAATATGGCGCGAGTGCAACGTATCGTGAGCCTGTGCCAGATTTTCCTGGCGTGATTTGTATTAGTACAAACGATGCCATCGTGCACGGTGTGCCGACCGATTACGAGTTTGAGCAGGGTGATGTAGTGAGTTTTGATCTTGTTATTACCTATAAAAGCATGAAGACCGACAGTGCCTTTACGATGGTGGTGGGCGAGGAGCCAAAAGGCGCCATAAAGCACCTACTCGCAGCAACAGAAAAGAGTTTATACGCAGGTATCGAGGCAATTCATGGTGACGGTACGACGACGAATGATATCGGCGCAGCAATAGAAGCAGTGCTAAAAAAGGCAAAGCTTGGTATTGTCCGTGAACTGGTTGGGCATGGCGTAGGACTCGAGATGCATATGCCCCCGGACGTGCCAAACTTTCGAATACGTGGCGCAGGCACGGTTCTACATGCCGGTGATACTATTGCGATTGAGCCAATGGCCACACTTGGTGGTGAGCGCACAAAAACCGACAAAGACGATGGCTGGACGATTCGTACGCGAGATGGTAGCCTAGCGGCTCATTTTGAGCACACGGTACTTATTACTAAAACGGGTGCCGAAATCATAACAAAACAATAGGAAAGAAGCCGTAACGCTAATTTAGCGGGTGGGAAGATGGGTGATTGATTTAGGAAATTCTACGGTAGTAATTATTGCTCAAATCGTTGGTCTTTTGGCGCTATTACTTACTATTGCATCGATGCAACCAAGATATCGCAAGAATATTCTGCGACTAAAACTTGCGGGCAGTATATTGTTTGCTGTTCATTTTGGATTGCTTGGGGCTATGACAGGACTTGCTTTGAACGCTATCAGTGCAGTTCGAGCTTTTTTATTTAATCGCTATCACGAAGAAACGCGGCCAATTTGGCCACTTTTTGCAGTATTGCTGCTTTTTATTGGCGTAACGATTATTAGCTGGCAGGGGCCAATAAGTGTCATTCCGCTTGTGGCAATGCTTGTAAGTACGGTTGGTTTTTGGCAGCGCAATGAACAGTCTATGCGAAAATCTAGCCTGGTGGCCTCGCCGTTGTGGCTAACATATAATATTGCCAGTTTTTCATTGGCGGGCATTGCTACTGAGGTGTTACTCTTTACATCGGCGCTCATTGGGCTGTGGCGTTTTCGGAAGGTAAAATAGAAAACTACTAAGAAAATTGGCGGCGCTTTATCATGGCGGTATGTATACTCGCGGCCAGTAGTTTATATTTGGCAAATTATTTCATAAGCGTTATAATGCTTGTATGCAAGATACTTCTAAATATGCAGTTGGCATTGATATTGGTACGACAACTGTACGGTGCGTTGTTGGCCATGTCGATGTACAAACTGGCGTCCCTACAATCGTTGGAGTGGGTGAGGTTCCTAATTCTGGAATGAGAAAAGGAACGGTTGTTAACTTGGCCGGTCCAAGCAAGGCAATAGACGAAGCACTCGGCGAAGCTGAGCGCATGAGTGGCTATCAGGTAGATGCCGCCGCTTTGAGCATTAATGGATCGCATATTCTAAGCACAAAGGCAGACGGTATGATTGCCGTAACTTCAGCAGGCAATGAAGTCTCCGAGGACGACATTTTGCGAGTCGAGGATGTTGCAACAACCGGGAAAGTGCCAGCTAATCGTACAATTCTTGAGATGATCCCATTTAGTTATCGGCTTGACGGCCAAGACGGCATAAAAGATCCGATTGGTATGACGGGTACTCGACTTGAGATAAACGCGAATGTTATTTCGGCTTTGAGTCCGCATGTTTCAAACTTAGAAAAATCAGCCGAGCAGGCCTCGGTTCAACCAACGATTATTCTTCCAAGTGTGGTTGCGGCATCTCGTGCGGTGCTGAGCGAGCAGCAACTCGAGAATGGCGTTGCAGTGATTGACTTTGGCGGCGCAACTACAAGCATGGCAATATACGAAGAAGGAGAGCTACAGTATGTCTCTGTTATTCCGGTGGGAAGTAACAATATCACGAATGATTTGGCAATAGGCTTAAAAACAGACCCTGAAATAGCCGAAAAGGTAAAGCAACAGCACGCCTCTGCAGTGGTGCGCAGTGAAGCAAAAACAGTTTCGGTAAAGCACGAAAAAGAATCATATGATTTTTCTACCACCGACATTGATGAAATCGTCGAAGCACGGCTTGATGAACTTTTCGATGCAATTAATGCAGAGCTAAAGAAGGCAGGGCGAAAAGGTAAGTTGCCAAATGGCGTTGTGATTGTTGGTGGCGGGTCAGGCTTGAAGAAGTTGGTAGAGTACTCAAAATCTGCTTTGGAGCTTGCGGTTAAGAAAGGAAAACCAACTGGATTTGGCGGTGTTGCCGATCAGCTCGAGGATCCAAGATTTGCCGCAGCAGTTGGCTTAATGTTTACCGATATGCAACAGGCGGGAGGATCATCTCGTTCTGCAGGAAGCTCATCAGGAAAGTCTGGTGCAGACGGAAAAAATACAAAATCAGTCATCAGTAAGTTCTTTGATCGTTTTAAGGCGTCTTGATTGCCGTCGTCAGCGTTGTTATACTAAAAGATGATTACAATATAGTGGGAGAGGTAACTAGATGCCTGAAGTAAAACCAAGTGAAATACAGACATTTGCCAGCATAAAAGTGGTAGGCGTGGGTGGCGCCGGCGGTTCGGCCGTTAATCGAATGAAAGAGGCTGGGCTCGGTGGAGTGCAATTTATTGCAATGAACACTGATGCGCAGGCGCTGCATAATTCAAAGGCGGACGTAAAAATTCACCTGGGTCACGACACAACTGGCGGATTGGGCGCTGGTGCAGATCCTTCGGTTGGTGAAAAGGCTGCTAGCGAATCACGTGATGAGATTAAAAATGCATTAGAAGGCGCAGATATGGTCTTTGTAACAATCGGAGCAGGTGGCGGCACCGGAAGCGGTGCTGGCCATATTGTAGCCGAGATTGCCCGAGAGATGGGTATTCTTGTGGTTGGTGTTGCTACAAAACCATTTAGCTTTGAGGGCGAAAAGCGGCGACAAAACGCCGACTGGGCGATTGCTCATCTTGGTCGGCAGGTAGATACGCTAATTACGATTCCTAATGATCGGCTACTACAAACGATCGATCGACGAACTCCACTTCTTGAAACATTCAAAATAGCAGACGATGTGCTGCGACAGGGTGTTCAAGGTATTTCTGAACTGATTACCGAGCATGGATTGATTAATCTTGACTTTGCCGACGTGAAGGCGATTATGAGTAATGCCGGTTCTGCGCTGATGGGAATTGGTCGTGCTAGCGGCGAAGAGCGTGCAGCGTTAGCAGCTCAACAGGCAATTGAGTCGCCACTAATTGAGGTGTCTATCGATGGAGCAAAGGGTGTACTCTTCAACGTAACAGGTGGTTACGATATGAGTATGTCGGAAATCCAAGAGGCGGCCGAGATTATTACAAGCGCAGTATCGCCAGATGCAAATATTATATTTGGTGCAACACTAAAGCCAGATCTTGAGGACGAGCTTATTATTACTGTTATCGCAACAGGATTTGATAGTGAGTACTTTGAAGAGCAGGCTGCTACTGTCGAACTTCCTAGTAGCTTGGCTGCGCCAACGGCAGATAATGAGTCTGTCGCTACAACAGCAATTGATGACGCTGCAGTAGAGAGCGTGAATATGGACTTGGATCAGAATAACGCTGCCGCAGAGTTTGCGTCAGATGATTCCCGAGATATTTGGGGACAATCTACTACTGTTGAGGATGATGACGAGGCTGATATGCCAGCATTCTTGCGTCGTCGAAAAAAGCAGAAGACAGAGGAGTAGGTAACGATGAGCAGCCAAGATTATCGAATTGGCGACAGTAAAGTTCTTGAATCGCGCGAAGTCAGCGATGGAAATGCCATTAGGCGACGACGCGAAACGCTAGATGGCAAGCATCGGTTTACAACGTACGAAAGAATTGAGCGACCAAATCTAGCGGTCGTAAAGAAGAATGGTGAGCGAGAGCTGTTTGATAGAGAAAAGCTCTCGAACGCAATTAAGTTTTCGGTAGGGAAGTTTTTTTCATCAGAGCTAGAGGTTGAGCGAATTATTAATGACATTGAAGATGCAGTATATGCAATCGGCGACCCCGAGGTGTCTTCGCACCAAATTGGAGATATCGTCCTCGATGTTTTGGCTGTAAAAAGCGAGGTAGCCTATGTAAGATTTGCAAGCGTGTATCACGATTTTAAAACACTTGATGAGTTTGAAGGAATCCTTGCTCAGCGGCGTGAATTAAATCAAAAACAGGATAGGTTGCATGAAGATTAAGATTGTGTATAAAGATGCGAGCGATCACGCTCGACCTGTACGTGGTTTCATTCACGATTATGAACGCCAAACTGGTCGCACGCTAGAGGTTATTGAACCAGAATCAATTGAGGGCGAAAGTTTATGTCGATTATATGACGTCGTTGAATACCCGACGGTATTGGCGACTACCGATGACGGTCAATTATTGCAAATGTGGCGCGGTCTACCTATGCCACTCATTAACGAGGTGAGTTACTATGATAAGAGTATTTAATTTTTTTAATCATTCCGATAAAAATGTGCGTGACAACCGGTGGATATTCGGAAGCATGCTCGTGGGCGCGCTACTAAGCTTGCTTGCGTCGTTTGTACTGAGTATAGAAGCGGTTCAGCTTGCAGCCAATCCAAATGCAGAATTGCCATGTAGTATTAACGCTGTGCTAAACTGCGCCACTGTTGGAGTGCACCCGAGCGCCCATATGTTCGGCTTTCCGAACGCATTCTTGGGGTTAATAGCAGAACCGGTTGTAATCACAGTTGCAATTGCAGGGTTAGCAGGGGTAAAGTTCCCGCGCCTATTTATGTTCGCTGCACAAATTGGTTACGGATTTGGCTTTATTTTTGCGCTCGTTTTACTGTACATTAGTATGTTTATTATTCAGGCGCTGTGTCCATGGTGCCTGCTTGTGTCGCTCACAACAACAATGGTTTTCTTTGCAATTACTCGCTACAACATACGTGAGAAAAATCTTTTCTTGCCATCGAAAATACAAAAAAAGCTAGAAGTAGTAGTGAAGAAAGATTATGATAAGTTACTGCTGTGGACGATTGTTTTGATGATTGTATCTGGAATTATTGTAAAATACGGCAACGCGCTATTCGTATTTTAAAGAGGTGAGCCCTTACTTTTTTGTAAAGGGCTTGACTTTTTATAGTACCTTGTATAACATAGAACTATGATACAAAAAGCTATTAATAATTATGAAAGAAGGTAAGTCTATGCAAGATACTGATGATGGATCAACTGAGGCGCAGAAGGCGATATCATACGCCGAAAATCTCGCAACTCAGTTACGTAAGGGCTATTTAGCGTATTGTGTGCTATTGGCTACGCAAACTCCGCGTTATACAAGCGATATATTACGATTATTAGCCGATGCTCAGATGGTAGCAGTAGAAGGAACAATGTATCCGCTGCTTTCACGCTTACAAAAAGATGGACTCTTGCAGCACGAGTGGCAAGAGAGCGAGCAAGGCCCGCCGCGTAAATATTATTCGGTAACAGAATACGGAAGATTGGTGGCGAAAGAACTGGATAATCAAATTACTGCACTTGATAAAACATTAAAGAAATTAAAGAAGGGAGAAAAATAATGAAAGAAATTACAAGAATTCATCTTGCAAAAACGCCGTACAGTATTGAGGTGAGTGCAAAAACCGAATTAGAGAAATACCTAAAAGCAATCGAAAAGCGAATGGCTGGCGATGCCGATGTCATGCGAGAAATCGAGGCAAGACTGGTGGAGCTATTGGCTCACCGTAACGTAGAGGGCGAGGGAGTTATTAGCAGTGAAGACGTGGCCGCACTTCGTGAACAGATGGGTGAGCCGAAGGACTTTTCGGAAGATAACGAGGCTGATGCTACTAATACAGAGCCGACGCACACTGCTGAGGATTCTCCAAAGCGACTTATGCGAGATACCGATAACGCAGTGGTTGGCGGTGTATGTGCTGGAGTAGCTGCATACTTTAATATAAATCCGCTATGGGTACGTATTTTAGCGATCATCTCACCATTTATGTCATTCGGCACCTCTATTGTAGTGTACATTGTACTTTGGTTGGCAGTGCCACCAGCTCGAACTGCAGCAGAAAAATTACAGATGAAGGGTCGAGCTGTTACGCTTGACACGCTTCGAGAAGTTTCTGAAGGTGAGCAAGCTGGCGTACGCAAGGAACCCGTATTGTTGCAGTTTTTAAGAATTGTAGCCGGACTAGGGTTTGCAGGAATTGCGTTCGCCGCATCTATTGGCTTACTGGTAGGCGGAATTGCTGGAGTTAGTATTGTAAGCTCGCTTAATGGACTGTCGATGCAGCCGTGGGCTTGGGGATTTTGGGCATCGATGGCGATCGGCGGAATTGCCGGAATTTCATTAGCAATATTAATTGCATATAGCTTGTTCAGCCGCAGACTAAACCGGGGCAGTATTGTAGCTGGTATTGTGCTAATAGTAACAATCGCGTTAGGTCTATCGGGCGCTGGTTTGTTTGGAATGCAAATGATGGATTACATGAAGTCAGATCAAGAAAGGCTAACAAGGGTGGTTCCACTAGAGCTACCTGCCGGTAGTGCCGATGCGAAGTATGTCAAAAGCGAGGGCGATGTTGGTGCAATAATTGACTCTCGGGCGGAATCACTTCGTGCGGAGCTTCGGTATTTCTCACCTAACGACTCAAAGGCACCGCAAGTAAAAATTGAGAAAAATGGCGATACACTAGAGGTTGTCAGTAATTTTGATGAACCAAGCTCTTGCTCGTACGGGTTTATGTCAGGGCTCAATCATTGTTCAATACGCACGGCAGAAGTAAAGTTTTACGGTCCGATTGGATACTATCATGATGATTCCGAGCCCACTATAGATGACTCTGAT
>CAZENS010000025.1:0-7088 GCA_964513905.1 uncultured Candidatus Saccharibacteria bacterium
AGCACAATCATCTTTGATATTGAGCGATTATTCTGTATTATAGGTTGAGTAGTTATGAAAAAAGGATCTTCTTCAATTGATGGCTTTGCGCCACGTCGACGTATTAAAAAAAGTGAAGGCTTACATCGCCCCAGCGGTGCAGGTACTATCGCAAAAACAAATATGGGTGAGCTTCACGGCAGGGATATTCAGCAGCCAAACCATGAGAGGCCAAGAGTTGGTGTTAGCCGAGGCGAGATTGATGAATCGCTGAAGGGTATTGATGCGCCCGATGAAGATAAAAAAGGCCGAACTCGTAAAACTCCAGAACAGCGAGCACGTCGAAAAAAGCGAATTAAGCGAATAATAACATTACTATTTGTAATTATATTGCTAATTGGCGGATTTGTGGGCGTGAGGGCGCTTATTGCTGGTGGCAAGATGTTTAAGGGCAATTTCTTTGATTTTGCGCAAAAGGCTCCGTTGCAGCAAGATGAAAATGGGCGATCAAATGTAGTTCTGTTCGGAACATCTGAAGATAGTGATGGTGGGAATCACCCTGGCGGTAACTTATCTGATTCGATAATGGTCGTTAGCATTAATCAAGAGGCGAAAAACGCCTATATGATCAGCATTCCACGGGACTTATGGGTGCGATACGATGAAGCCTGTTCGGTAGGGTACGAGGGCAAGGTGAACGCTGCGTATTTGTGCGCAAGTAACGACGGGCAGGATGAGCAGGGCGGCGCTAACGCAATGCGTCAGAAGATTGGCGAAGTGCTCGGTCTAGATATTCAGTACTATGCGCACTTAAATAACAAGGTATTGGTTGATGCAGTGGATGCACTGGGTGGTATAGAAGTTAAAATAGAGAGCGATGATCCGCGAGGAATTTATGACCCTAATTTTGATTGGCAGTGTAATCATCAATGTAACATGGTGAATTACAAGAACGGGCAGGTAGCTCAGCTAGACGGAGCACACGCGTTGGCGTTAGCTAGGGCGCGTAATGCTCAGGGCGGCTACGGGTTGTCTGGCGGTAACTTTGATAGGGAGAGAAATCAGCAGAAGATTATTCGGGCGATTCAAGCAAAGGCGATTAGCGCTGGAACACTAATGAATTTTGGAAAAGTTACAGGTTTAATTGATGCGCTTGGCAATAATCTACGCACCAACTTTGAAGTAAAAGAAATTCGAACGGTTGCTAGTTTGGCGCAAGAAATTACCGGTGAAAAGTTGCAGTCAATCCAGCTTGAGAAAGAAGGTGAGGGTGTTGTAACGACGGGAGACTATGGAGGACAGAGTATTGTGCAACCCGTGAATGGACTATACGACTATTCGGGAATACGATCTTATGTTATGAAAAAGATGACAAATAACCCGGTCTCTAGAGAATCGGCACAAGTTGATATATACAATGCGTCTGGTATTGCTGGAAAAGCAAAAACAGAGTCGGATCGGCTTGAAAAGAGAGGCTTTACTGTTGGAACGTTGGGTAATGCTCCGGCAGGAGAGTATGGCAAAGCAAAAATATATCAAATTGGCGATGGAAATCCTGCAACAAAGGAAAAGCTAAAAGAAATATATGGTGTTCAAGTTTCTACCGAAGAGCCGCCAGTGTATGTGACTGAAAAAACTAGATTTGTCATCATTGTTGGTTCTAAAAAACCAACACAATAGTATGATACAATAGGGGTAGTTTATGGAGTTTTTACGAATCTCTCAGAAGAAGAATATTCTCAGTGAATCATTATATGTTTTACTAAATATTGCGTTAGTTATTGCGCTGTTTCTACTAATAAATGTAAGCGGACACGTGTGGCTTGCAATGTTGTTGGTACTACTTAGTAAGTGGCGAGTTCTTGCGGTTCGTGTAAGATATTGGCGAGCAAATATCTTAGCAAATCTAGTGGATATTGTGGTAGGTTTTGGGCTTGTGGGGCTAATGTACTTAGCGAGTTCTGCCGAGTCATCGTTAGTATTGTGGCTACAGGCGGCAATCGCAGTATTTTATGCTTTATGGCTAACGGTCATTAAGCCGTTGTCTGGAAAGCGCGCTATGCTTTTACAAGCATTAATTGGGCTCATTGTAGGTGTGTGGGCAGTGATGGCGCTGTCGTATGTAATTCCATTGCCAGCTGTTGTTGTGTTGCTGTTTATTGTTGGCTATGGCTCTGCTCGACATGCGCTGACTGTTCATGAGGAGGAACAATTATCATTCTTGAGTCTAGTATTTGGCCTGCTTGTGGCTGAGATTTCATGGGTAATGTATCACTGGAATATCGGGTACGGTCTCACTGTATTTGGAGATCTAATGATTCCCCAGGCGGTAATTTTTATAGCACTCGGTGCATTTACGATCGAGCGCATGTATGTTGCGATTCGCAAGGGCTCTGTAGGATTTGAACAATTTGTACCAGTTATATTTACGTGCGCAGTAGTTGCTGTACTTTTAGTGTTATTTAGCTCTGTTGGTGTAGGGATTGTTTAGTATTTCAGCTGTTATTCAGTTTTTTTGATTATAGTGGTGACAAAAGGGGAAGTATCGTGAAAAAAAGTACAAAAAAATTAATTATCTTAATTATTGTAGTGCTCTGTGTGGGTGCGTTTGGTGGTGGACTTGGTGTTTGGTTGGCTTCTACTAGTCGAAAAGATGATTCGACAGTGGCATCGAGAGGTGAGAGCGGATCGGACGGAAATAATATACAACTAGAATCAGAGAAGAGTATTGCGCAAGTTGCTCAAAAAATATCTCCGAGCGTAGTTTCTATTACGACACAATCGGAAGGAAGAATGACGCTTTCGCAGGGGGCTGGTACGGGCATTATTGTGAGCAAGGATGGATATATTATTACCAATAAGCATGTCGTAAATGGCGCACAAAAGGCGACTGTTTCATTGCACGACGGTAATATATACGAGGATGTCCAAATCGTTGGCAGTGATCCGCTAAATGACATTGCGTTTCTTAAGATAAGTAATGTATCAAATCTCAAGCCAGCAGACATAGGGGAGTCGAGTACGTTGAGGATTGGTCAGACCGTTGTGGCAATTGGCAATTCGTTAGGCGAATATCAAAATACGGTCACAAGCGGCATTGTTTCTGGCCTTGGTCGTCCTGTATCAGCTCAGTCGGAGAACGGTCGAGAGGTGGAGTCGCTAACCGATCTTGTGCAAACAGATGCAGCGATTAATCCGGGGAATTCGGGCGGCCCATTGGTGAATTTGGCAGGCCAGGTGGTCGGAATAAATACCGCAGTGGCTAGTAACGCTCAGGGGATTGGATTTTCAATCCCAATAAATGCAGTAAAGGGAATTTTGGCAGGTGTACTTGAAAATGGCAAGGTTGAGCGTGCGTACATTGGAGTGCGGTATATTGATATCACGCCTGCTTTTGCAAAAGCTCGCAAACTAGAAGTAAAGAGTGGAGCTCTGGTGGCGTCTGGGCAGGATGGCGCGGGGGCGATTGAAAAAGGCGGTCCAGCCGATAAAGCCGGCATAAAAGAAGGAGATATTATTACAAAAATCGGTGATCTTACGATTGGAGAAAATGGTGGCATGAGCAGCTTGGTTGGAGAGTACAAGCCGGGTGCTGAAATCAAGGTGACATTCCTTCGAGAAGGCAAAGAGCAGACTGTGACCGTGAAGTTATCAGCCTATCAAGATTCGGCAACAGCTGATCGGGCGGCGTCAGATATTGCACCTTCTGCCGAACCGGAGACACGAGCACCCACACTACGAGACCTTTTTGGGTTCTAACGGCCACAAACTGCTGTTAAGATTTTTGAAAAGCGATACAGTAACCCTTTGTTTGTATGTAGCCTAGGCCAGATATCTTTGCTTCTTTAATGATATCATCGTGCTGAGAGGGGTCGGCTTCTAGCAAGAGAAGGCCAGCGTCGGTGAGCCAACGCTTAGCTTGAGGTAGGAGTCTGAATATGAGTGATAACCCCTGCTTATCGGCAAATAATGCCTCATGCGGTTCGTACTTTAATTCGGGAGACAGGTCGCTCCATGACCGGTCTACGTAAGGAAGATTCGCAAGTATGTAATCAAGCGGCCCAGCGTGGGTGTCTAGTAGCGACATTTTTCTGAAGTGGATGTCGGCATTGTGTGCTTTTGCGTTGAACTGTGCAATAGATAGCGCCTTGGGGCTAATATCGGAGGCAATTACAGATAGATGCGGCCGTTCTAGCTTTGCCGTTATAGCCAATGCGCCAGATCCTGTACCAACATCAACAAGAGTTTTATGTGTAATTTCGCTTGAGCTGGCTGCAAGCAGTGTATCGATTATGTCCTCAGATTCGGGGCGAGGAATAAGGGTAGCAGGGGAAACCTTGAACGGTCTTCCGTAAAATTCCTTATGGCCAGTAATGTAGGCAACAGGAACTCGGTCTAGTCGCAGTTCAAGTCGCGCGTTGGCAATGTCTTTTCTGCGAGGGTCGATTGTATCGTTAAGATGTGCGTGAAGATAAGTCTTTGGTTTGCGAATTGTATGCGCAAGAATAATTTCTGCGTCAAGCCTGCTGGTTGGTATTCCGGCATCTTTTAGTTGCTTGGTCGCCTCTTGTAGCCATTCAGAAATTGTCATACTGTGTAGTATGGCAGGTATTGACTTTTTATGCAATATAATGTATAAATAAAAGTATTGTAAATCAATAAAATAAAAAAAATATGAGCTACGCAAAAAATAAACTAAATCTTTTTAAGGATCAAGCTGAAAGCGAAAAACCCAGTGGCTGGGAGGCGCTTCAAGCGGGAGAAGATTTCAAGTTGTTAGTAGATGATGAGATTATGCGCAACTTTGCGGATGTTTTTACAGATAGACATAAGCTCATCGGAGAAGAAGAAGTGAGCGTAGCTATGTTGCATAAGAAGATCGATTTCGACGATGGTTCACGGTTGCGAGTTGATATTAATTCTAAATATATGCCAGAATCTAGCAAGACAGTTCAAAGAATCACCTTGATTGAAATTGATAATGAGAGTAGGCGTCGACGTATGCAGAGCTACGTGTGTGAGGATGGCGGTGTTACGTATAGGCACGATACGGACGACATAAGTGAAGAAATTCAACGAGAAGTGGCCATACTTAAAGATGATAGTGAGCTGGGCATATCCGCTAGAGCGCTAACAGCAAAGTATGCAAAAAACGAGCAGGAGAACAGAGAATTCGAGCGTGAAATGGGTGTAAATCATCAGCCTATTGGTGAAGACGAAGTTGAGAAGATACGGAAAATTATTCAAGACGCGACCGTACTAGATAAAAAAGCCTAGCCTATACGCATTCGTACTTGGGGCGGTGTATATTGCGCATATATAGAATATATGCTATAATATTAAATTGGAAGTACCTTGTGTGAGCGGATAGAACTACCGAGTAGGAGCTGAGTAGATTGAAGAAGTTTGTTGAAGTAGTTTTTGGCTTATTTCTTTTAGCTGTATTCTCGCCGATTTTGCTGGTGCTGCTTTGGGATATTGTTCGCATTACATGGGCGAGCTTTCCCTGGTGGTTTCAGGTCGTGGCTATCTTTACTGGGGTGGCAATGATTGCCATCACTGTGCGCAAAGTAATCAAAAAAATAAAAGGAGGTGGTAGTAGCGGGCTTCCCGACATCCACATTCATAATCATTACCCGCCGCACTAAAACACACCGGGTGCTTCCTTTACCCCTTAGACTACATTGATTTCGTGTATCAGATATGTTGTTTAGGGGGTGCTTTTCTTTTACGCCATATATAGGTTTCTATATATGGCGTAAGGGGAAATTAATAAAAAGTGTAAAGTATTTTTAAGCTTCAGCGTTTTGAGCCGCAAGCTCTCGCTCGTAAGCTTGTAATTTCTCGGTCAAATCATCAATCTTTCCATCCATTGCCTGCGGTATACCGCTGCGGCTGTAGCCGATGCGATGATCGGTGATTCGGTCTTGTGGGAAGTTGTAGGTGCGGATTTTTTCAGATCGATCGCCCGAGCCAATCAATGAACGACGTTCTGCAGTTTGCTTGGCTTGCTCTTCGTCAATCTTGGCTTGTAGCAAGCGAGAGCGCAGAACACTCATGGCTTTTTCTTTATTTTTGAGTTGTGATTTTTCATCTTGATTTGTCACAACAAGGCCGGTTGGTAGGTGAGTAATACGCACCGCAGAGTCGGTTGTATTCACGCTTTGGCCACCGTGTCCGCCAGCACGGTAAACATCAACTTTAATGTCATTCGCATGTATTTGAATATCGGCTTCCTCGGCCTCTGGCAGGACGGCAACTGTAACGGTACTGGTGTGAACTCGCCCCTGGCTTTCGGTTGAGGGAATCCGTTGCACTCGGTGTACGCCGGATTCAAACTTAAGTTTTGCGTACGGGGAGTCGCCCTTGATGCTAAAAATAACTTCTTTGTACCCACCGGCGTCGTTAGGAGATTCGTTAATGAGTTCAGTTTTAAAGTTGTGCGTTTCGCAGTATCGCAAATACATCCGGTATAGTTCAGCTGCAAATAGGCTTGCTTCGTCGCCTCCTGCACCGGCGCGTATTTCCATAATTAGGTTTTTGTCGTCGTTAGGGTCTTTAGGGGCGAGCATAACAAAGAGCTCTTCTTCGAGCTGTTCGAGATCAGCCTCTGCTTCGGTAACCTCAAGTTTGGCTAGCTCGGCAAGTTCATCGTTACCGCCAGAAAGTTCTTTGGCTTCTATAATGTTTTTTTGGAGTTGTTCACGTTTTTTTGCCATAGAGATTAACGTTTCAAGCTCTGTAAATCGTTTGTTCTTTTTTGAAAATTCTGGATTGTTGAATGCAGTTGGCGTAGCTAAGAAATCACTAAGCTGTTTTTGCTCAGACTGAAGCTCCGAAAGATTAAGAGAAATTTTTACCATATGTACATATTATAACAGATTGCATTGGGCTAAATTATAAAAAGACCTTCTGTTTGTACGAAGGTCTTTTTTGGAGCTAGGTTATTTTTTAGCTTTGGCGCTTTTCTTTGGTGCTTTTGCCGGGCTTTTATCTGCTGTAGAATCTTTGCTTGGCTTTTCTTTACGTGCTTTAGCGGCAGCAGCTTTCTTGGCTTTGTTGGCAAGTTCTTTCTTGCGAGCCTCAGCGGCAGCAAAACGAGCTTTAAA
>CAZENS010000026.1:0-6929 GCA_964513905.1 uncultured Candidatus Saccharibacteria bacterium
GCAATGGGTGGCAAAAAGGGCCGTACAGGCGGTTTTGCTGCAAACCCTGAATTAGCACGAATTGCTGGCGCAAAAGGTGGACGCATTAGCCGACGCGGCAAGGCTTCAGCTAAAGCAGATAAATAATAGTATTTATTTTACATAATTAAAAAAGATCATCGTAAGTGCGGTGATCTTTTTATATTTTTTGACGATAGATGCGACTTTGTGTTCCTGGGTTTGTTTTCCATTCATTTTGGCAAGCAGGGCATCGGTATTTCTGCTTGGATACCTCAAGACCCGTTATCGTGCAGTTGGGGCAGGTACTTTTCTTATGAAGCCAGTCTCGGTAGCTATCGAGGTGGTCCTCGATAAAATCAACTGCTATTTGAAGATTGTACCTTGGAGCCAGGGTGGACGCGTACTCCCAGGCGTCTCTTTCCATTGCAAGCAGCTGAATATCGCGCTGATAATTCGTGTGATTGAGGTGCGCGTGTCCAAGTTCATGAAGGATAATCCACTCAATATGAGAAACTTGTGGATCGTAGTATATCGTGGATTGATCTTTCGACCAGCGAGAAGGCGAACCTTCTTTGAAAGCTATGTGCGGAAAATCTTCGTAAAGTCTATTTATTAGCGAGGAAGTCTTTGGCAAAATAGTAACCTCCGTAAGCGACGGCATGCTCTGGGTGCTGTGCCTGTATAATGCGAGGGCGGGTAATGTGGATTGGCAGTTTTTCTTCCAGTATCCCAGCCAGCTGTTTTTCGTACTTATTAAAATACGTTCCCATGCTGCCGCCAATTACAATAATATCTGGCTGAGTAATAGGAATAACCGCGAGAAATCCGCGAGAAATCCGATCAGCGATATGTCGCCATTGGCGAACACTGGTGATTTCGTTGGCATATTTTCCGTATGTTTCGTAAATAGCCCTTCCGCTTGCAAAGCTTTCCCACTCGCGGACTCTTCCGTCGAATTCAACAAGGGCCTGGCCACCCTCGCTTTGGCGCATGCCATCATTAATATCCCCGTCAGTAATAAATCCGGTGCCTATTCCTGTGCTAATCGTAACGTAGAGTAGCGAATGGGGGATTGGCTTCATCATGCGAGCTTCGGCAAGTCCTGCAAGGTTGGCGTCGTTCTCTACTATAACTGGAGCGTTATTAAAGATTGGCCCTAGCTGTTTTTTTATGTCAAAATTGCGCCAACCAAGGTTTTTACACCAAACAGCGATGTCATTTTTTATGATACCCGGTAGTGCAATTGAGACAGCATCAACGTGTCCTTTTATCGATAGGCTTTGTAGTGACTGTTGGAGCAGGGTAATGTACTTTACTTGATTTTTTGGCGTAGGAAAACGAAGATGATCTGTCATCTCCCCTTTGTTTGTAAAAACGGCAACAAGTGTTTTTGTGCCTCCCGTATCCACTGTAACGATCATAGTATCTAGTGTAGCACGGAGCAATTTTTTCCTCAAAACCTTGCGTTACTCCAATAAATAGAGTATAATATACATAAGTATATCCGTATTGAAGAGTGAAGGGCTAAAATTATGAATCGACAACAACCAGGATCAGTAGTGGCGTTTGCAGTTATTGGTATTGCATTGGCCGCGCTAGTTGTTGGCGGTATTGTGATTTCTCAGCGAAGAGGTGCTACAGTTGCCGATAGCAATCGTGTGGTACCGCAATCTGAGGTCGCTGACAATAAGTCGGCAACAGATAAGAAATCTACCGACCCAGAGGCAAAAGATACCGAGAAAAAGGCTCAGGATAAGAAATCGGAAGAGGCATCGAATAAGCCTGATTCTACAAAGCAGGACGAGAAAAAGCAGTCAGCAGGCGGGGATGCTGAGAAAAAGACTGATGAAGCAAAAAAGAAGGAAGAAGAAGCGGCTGCTGCGCGAGAGCGTTCACAGCCTACGCCTTCCGGCACAGCGCCTGGGGCAAATCAGCAACCTGAGGGTGGTGATGCAGCGAGCGGCCCAATGTCTCGAACTGGCGGTCAACACCCAACAGATCTTCCCGAAACCGGCCCAACTGAGGATCTTTTGATGATGACAATTGGCTTGCTGGCGATTATGGGTTCTGGGTACGCTTACTATCACTTTGGCCGTAAGTAATCTATATCTGTTGCTTCCTTTACATATAGAGAGGCGCGTAGTACAATAGAAGGTGATTATTGAGGTATCTTTATTGTGCCTTAATAGAATATAAACTATAAGGAAGGAGTTTTAGTAGTTATTAGCTTATTGCTGACTACTAAGTAAACTTATGGCAAATGCCAAAATAACAATGGATGATCTGCTCGCTGGTGTAGACACTAGTGCTAAGCAGCTTACCGCCGGTGAGGTAATTACCGGAACTGTATTAAGTCTAAAAAAGCACGAAGTTCTCGTAGATTTGGGTGCACAGGGCGTTGGCTTTGTTCCTCGTCGAGAAGTTGGTTTCTCTCGAAGCATTGCTGAAGGAGATGAAGTAACTGCAAGCGTGGTTGATACCGAGCTTGATAATGGAATGAGTCTACTTAGCCTTCGCAAGGCTGCAAAAGATCGCGGCTGGGAAGAAGTGGCCGTAAAATTAGAGGCTGGCGAAATTATCGAGATTCAGCCGTACGATGCGAACCGAGGTGGCTTGCTGGTTGAATACGAGGGCGTAAGAGGATTCTTGCCTGTATCTCAGCTCTCAGCTGAACATTATCCACGAGTTGGATCAAGCGATAAAGATGAGATTCTTCAGCGGCTAAATAACCTTGTAGGCAAGGGCATGAAGGTTCGTATTCTTGATGCTGACCGAAAGGCTAACAAGCTTATTTTCAGCGAAAAAGAAGCAATCAAGGATGGTCTTGCTGAGCGATTTGAAAAGCTAACTGTTGGCGATGAAGTTGAAGGCGTTGTAACTGGCGTTGTGGACTTCGGTGTGTTTGTGAATGTTGAAGGAATCGAGGGATTGGTTCACATTTCAGAAATTAGCTGGGAGCGTGTTAACAACCCAAGTGATTACGTAAAAGTTGGTCAAAATATCAAGGCAAAAATTATTGCGATTGATAAGGATCGCCTTAGTCTTAGCATGAAGCAGCTAACACAAGATCCATGGCTTTCTGAAGTAGAAAAATTTGAAAAGGGCGATAAGATTGAGGGAACGGTAACACGAATTACGCCATTTGGTGCATTCGTACAAATCAGTCCTGCAATTGAGGCGCTAGTTCATATTTCTGAGTTGGGCGGAGCAAATGCGGCCGATCCAGAGAAAGTATTCACGCTTAACGAGCGTAAGGAATTCGTAATTCTAGACATTGATAAGGATAGTCGAAAGATTAGCCTTAGTCTAGGCGACAAGAAAAAATAATAATAGAGCGCGGGTGAAACTCCCGCGCTGAAGCCGTTAGGGCATGAGCTGTAGCGGGAGAAAGGAGTATATATGCAAGAGAAAATAGTCTCTATTGGTGATTCAATTACTGTAGGGGAGCTTGCGGAAACTCTTAATTTACCCGTTACAACTCTTGTTGGCGAGTTGTTTAAGAATGGTATCGCAGCAACAATTAATCAAAAGATTGACTACGAAACTGCCACTATCATTGTTGAAGAGCTCGGCATCGATGCAAAACTAGAAAAGAAAGAGAGCGACAGCGGTGTTGTTGCTCGAAAGGCGTATCAAATCTCGGATAAGGCAGTTGAGCGTCCACCAATTGTGGCGGTTATGGGCCATGTTGATCATGGAAAAACTAGCCTGCTTGATGCGCTTCTTGACACTGAAGTTGTTGAGGGTGAGGCCGGCGGGATTACGCAACACATTAGCGCGTATCAAACACGAAAAGGCGAT
Organism: uncultured Candidatus Saccharibacteria bacterium; assembly: GCA_964513905.1. Lineage (GTDB taxonomy): Bacteria > Patescibacteriota > Saccharimonadia > Saccharimonadales > Saccharimonadaceae > CAMEGH01. Next base: position 3,802 of record CAZENS010000026.1, read on the forward strand.
CGCGCAATTACGCTACTTGATACACCAGGGCATGAAGCTTTTGCGGCACTACGACAGCACGGCGCTGTTCTGACTGATGTTGTGATTATTGTCGTTGCGGCCGATGACGGTGTAAAGCCGCAAACAGTTGAGGCGATTCGATTTGCGCGAAATGCCAACGCAAAGATCGTGGTTGCGATTAATAAAATAGATAAAGACACAGCAAATCCACAACTTGTAAAAACTCAATTGGCAACCGAGCATGGGCTAAACCCAGAAGAGTGGGGTGGTGATACCATTATGGTTGAGATTAGCGCAAAGAAGCGCACCAACTTGGATAAGTTGCTTGATAGCGTATTGCTAATTGCCGACATGGAAGAACTTAGAGCCGACGTCGATGTTCCTGCGCGCGGGCTGGTTATTGAAGCCCACAAAGAGGTCGGCAAAGGGTCTGTTGTAAGCCTACTTATTGAGCAGGGTGAGCTTGCTCCGGGACATTATATCGTTGCGGGATCTACGTATGGAAAAGTGAGGACGTTGCTGGATTATAAGAGTAAAGCGCTAAAGAAGGCAGGCCCATCAACGCCAGTAACGGTTACAGGGTTTAAGGTGCTACCGCAGTTTGGTGATACATTCTTGATGGCAAAGAACGAGAAGGAGGCTCGTCATGCTGCAGAGAAGAATCGTCTTGAAGAAGAAAAGGCTGCTGCCAGCACGAACGTTACTGGTGCTGACTTGCTTAAGATGATGAATCAACAGCACGACAGCCAGGAATTTAACGTAATCGTCAAAGCAGATGTTCAAGGGTCTCTTACGAGTGTAATGGACAGCCTGCGTTTGGTTGAAACTGGCGGTGCAGTCACACTGCGTATTGTTGGAAGTGGAATCGGAAATATCAGCGAGAATGACATTCGACTTGCTGCAGACGAGAATACGATTGTGTATGGCTTCAATGTTGATCTTCCGCCAGCTGTGAAGCGTCTAGCCGCACGAGATAAGGTGAATGTTCGCCTGTATAAGGTTATTTACGAGCTACTAGACGATGCGCGTGACAGTATGGAGGCACTACTCGCACCTGAGGTGGTAGAGACGGAGATTGGGTCCCTGAAGGTTAAGGGTGTGTTTAAGACCGCCAAAGATGAAGTGATTGCCGGTGGCGAGGTGTTGCACGGTAAAATTCGTGCTGGCCTGCTTGTCCGTGCTCGACGTAAGGATGAAGTTATTGATGAGGCAGAGGTAGAAAAGGTACAACGTCAACAGCAAGAAGCAAAAGAGGTCTTCGAGGGTGAGATGTGTGGACTGAGCCTAAGGACAAAGAAGAAGCTTCAACTTGAAGAGGGCGATGTTTTGGAATTCTTTACACGCGAATTAGTTAAGCGTAAGCTTAGTTAGTTATGATACAATGGGAAACAAGGAGAAAATATGTTTAAACTAGACGACAAATTTTTACAAGAACTTGGACTAGATAATCTTCCTGATGATCAGAAGCAGGTGTTTCTCGAACAGGTGTACTCTTCACTTGAAGAGCGCGTTGGCGTAAGGCTAAGCGAAGGTTTAACGGATGCTCAGTTTGAGGAATTCGAGGGTATTATTGATCGAGATGCAGAAAAGGTCGCAACATGGCTAAATACTCATGTGCCGAATTTTGAGCAGGACGAGGCGTTTACTCGTTTGCAGCAAACTGCCGGATTGCCGCCCGAAGATTTAACATTGCGTGCAGAATACGCAGCGACAAAGTGGCTAGAGGTGAATCGACCCAATTATCGTGATGTTGTTGCGCAGGTTATGCAAGAGCTAAAGGCTGAGATTTCTCAAAATCGTGACGCCATTATTCAAGCGGGTCAATAAATAAGTACGAGATTGTAGCATAGTGTCTACGCTGAAGGGCGTAGGCACTATTTCGTATGAAGGCCTCGTAGAAAGCTTGCAGTATCTATTGTCTTGCCACTTGGAGCAATTAGTTCCTCTACGGATAGCCATGTTTTATCTTTACACTCGATTGCTTTTTGCGAAGGAGTATTTGAGACCTTGGCTTTTACGATAATACGGTTGTCATCGTAAAAGGGGAGTCTAGTTTTTGGGAATGTGAGGTGCGCGCGAATTTGTCGTTCAATTTCTTGGGCTGTTTTTGTGGTCGGATCGATCAAGGTGTTTTCTTTTGTAAGCCACGGGCAGTATGATGCATCATTTTCATCTTGAGGTACCGGTTGCAGATCGCCCGATAAGATACCAGGAAGTGTGTTTATTAGTAATTCAGCGCCCATGGTTGCGAGCGTGTCATAAAGCTGTGGTTTTGTTTCATTTCCTTGTAGCGGATAAACCTTTTGTGCGTAGACCGGTCCAGCATCCATGCGCTTATCTAGTTGCATGATAGACACGCCGGTTTCATTATCGCCGTTAATAATAGCACTTTCGATCGGTGTCGGACCCCTGTATTTTGGAAGCAGGGAGGGGTGTACGTTAATTATTCCAGGTGTAAATAGGTCGATGGTGCTTTGTGGGATGATGCGTCCGTAGCTAACAAGCACTCCGGCCGGCTCTGAGAAGGATTGAATGAATTTTTCAAGCTCATCTGTTGTTTCGGGCTGCAGAACAGGGATATTATGTTCGAGTGCAAACGACTTTACTTTTGGTGGAGTTTGTTTGCCGCCTCTGCCACGTCGTGTGTCCGACTTTGTAATAACTGCACCAATCTTAAAATCCGCCTCTACAAGTGCTTCTAAAGAGGTAAGGCTAAAATCTTCAGTCCCAAAGAATAGGATTGTCTTTGATGTCTTTTTCATAGTTAAGTGATTGTAGCTCTCCGTTACTATCCAATGTATAAAACGCCTTCGGCTTGTCTTTAATGTGATCAATAAACACCATGCCGTTGGTGTGATCTATTTCGTGTTGCAGCACGCGCGCTAGAAAATCTGTGGCTTTTAGTCGGATGATTTCGCCCTGTTCATTCATCGCTTTTACTCGGATTTTATTGTAGCGGGGGACCTTGCCGTATATTTGTTTAACGCTTAAGCAACCCTCGTAGTCATGAATGATATCTCCTTCATACTTTACGATCTCTGGGTTAATGAGTGCTAAAAAAGTTTTGTCTTCTTTGTCTTCAAAGTTGCTGCGAACAATAACAACCCGCTCGAGTTTATCAACTTGAA
>CAZENS010000027.1:0-6334 GCA_964513905.1 uncultured Candidatus Saccharibacteria bacterium
GGGGACACAAGGCTCTTCAGGCCTCTGCTCTACCAACTGAGCTAAAGAGCCACGCTCATAGGTTATTTTACACAATATGGTAAAAAACTACAATATGTGAGAAAAAGGAAGAGTTTGCTATACTAATTGGTAGTAGCGCATGGCGCCTTGGCGGAGTGGTTACGCAGCGGTCTGCAAAACCGTTTACACGGGTTCGAATCCCGTAGGTGCCTCCATAAATAGCCTTTAGGGGCTTTTTATTTTAATTAATCATCTAGTAAAGTTGCTGGAGATGGTGGTATAATTCAACTTGATAGACAGAGGCTATCACACCGACACACTTTTATTTGCGCGAGTGGCGGAATAGGTAGACGCGAGGGACTTAAAATCCCTTGGATGAATAATCCGTGCGGGTTCGATTCCCGCCTTGCGCACCAAATATTATATTATCCGAAAGAGGTGTTGCGTGGACTTTATTATTTTATTACTGCTAGTAGTTGGTGGTTTTATTTTAGCGGGCTTAAAAGTAGTCAACCAATATGAGCGTGGCGTTGTGTTAACACTCGGGCGATTTACGGGCATTAGAGAGCCAGGCTTGCGGGTGATCATTCCTATTTTTCAACGAATGATTCGTGTAGACATTCGTACGACACCGATTGATGTTCCTAAGCAAGAGGTTATCACAAAAGACAACGTTACTGTTGGTGTCGATGCTGTCGTGTATTTTAGGGTGGTTGATGCGCCAAAGTCTGTTTTGGAAAACACGAATTACATTATTTCAACAAGTCAGTTTGCACAGGCAGCGCTACGTGATGTGGCCGGTCAGGTTGATATGGACGATCTACTTAGTAAGCGAGACGATATTTCTCGGCAGATTAAAGAAATTGTTGACGCCGAAACCGATAAGTGGGGCGTCGATATTCAAAGTGTTAAACTTCAAAACATTGAACTTCCAAATGATATGAAACGTGCAATGGCTAAGCAGGCAGAGGCTGAGCGTGAGCGACGAGCAAATATCATCAATGCAGATGGCGAAAAATTAGCGTCACAAACATTGGCGGACGCTGCAGGCATTCTATCAGCGGTTCCGGGTGCGCTAAATCTACGTACACTAAATACACTGGAGCGAATTAGCACAGAGCCGAGTCAGAAGACGATGTTGTTGTTCCCGGTAGAACTCATTGACGCACTTCGGGGCGGATCGAGTATTATACAGGGTGCTGCCTCTACAAAAGACTCTGGAAAATCCACACGACGTTAGGTATAATAAGTATAAGTAACCATAATTTCTAAGAAGGGAATATAAGTAGTAATGGGAAGCGGATTGATAATTTTACTAGTAGTGCTGGGCCTATTGGCAGTACTCGGTATATTTTTATGGGTAACATACAACTCACTTGTAACACTAAAGGTTCGGGTAGATGAGGCGTGGAGCGATATTACTGTACAGCTAAAACGACGCGCAGATTTGATACCAAATCTTGTAAATAGCGTAAAAGGCTACGCCTCACACGAAAGCGGTGTGTTTGAAAAAGTAACCGAAGCTCGCTCAGCAGTAATGAATGCTAACGGTGTAAAGGAAACTGCTGATGCTGAAAATATGCTTGAGGGCGCACTAAAGAACTTGTTTGCGGTAGCAGAGGCGTACCCAGACCTAAAAGCGAACGAGAATTTCTTGCAACTACAGAACGAACTTGTTGATACAGAAGACAAGATTCAGGCATCGCGTCGTTTTTATAACGGTGGCGTGCGTGATCTTAACACTAAGATTCAGATTTTCCCAAACAATGTTTTTGCGGGTATGCTTGGATTCAAGGAGCGTGATTTCTTTGAAGTAGAGGATATGGCAACAGTCGAGAAGCCTGTAGACGTACAGTTCTAGGAGCACTTAGTCTGTATGTATAAAGCCATAGCAGCCAACAAACGAAATACCGTCATAATTATGGCGGTGTTTGTTGGTATTATTAGCGCAATTGGGTGGGCGATGGGCACTATGTACGGTAACTCTCACATTACGCCGTATGTCGTTGTCGGCTCGTTGCTATATGCTCTCTTTCAGTACTTTATGGCATCAAAACTTGCTGTTATGTCGACTGGAGCAAAGGAGATTCAGAAGAAAGATAATCCGCGCATGTACCGAATGGTAGAGAACTTAGCTATCACTGAGGGGATGCCCATGCCAAAGGTGTACATTATTAATGACCCTGCCCCAAACGCATTTGCGACGGGCCGGGATCCAAAGCACGCAGTTATTGCGGCGACGACAGGGCTTTTGGATATTATGGATGACAATGAGCTTGAGGGCGTACTAGCGCATGAGTTGGCACACGTAAAAAATTACGACATTCGAGTTTCTATGATTGCATTTGGGTTGGTAAGCGCGATCGCCTTGTTATCGGACATTGCTTTAAGGATGATGTTTTTTGGCGGTGGTAATAGCGATAGCGACAACCGATCTGTGCCGCCACAGATGTATATTATCGGTATCGTGATTATAATATTAGCCCCAATTACAGCAATGTTGGTGCAGATGGCGGTGAGCCGTCAGCGGGAGTATCTTGCAGATGCGACTGGTGCACTAACTACACGGTATCCAGAGGGTCTTGCGAGCGCGCTCGAGAAGTTGCAACAGCACAGCCAGCCAATGCAGCGCCAGAATACGGCTACTGCACACTTGTTTTTCAATAATCCGTTAAAGCGAGGGTTTTTAAGTAACATGTTTAGTACGCACCCTCCTCTTGACCAGCGCATAGCACGACTTCGCAATAATTCAGAAAAATTCTAAATTGTAGAGTAAAGTATAGTGTCAAAAAATTCAAAAAAAGTAAAAAAAACGAGAGAATTCTCGGTTAAAAATAAGACTGTTGGTAGCCCTAAAAAAGGTAGTTCACGCAAAAGGCGTATAGCGTTACCGACACGTAATCCTATAAAGCTCGGCTTAATTGCGGTCAAAAAAGTAGGCTCTTTCTTTAAAAATATCTGGAGAGGTCTTGTTCGCAGAATAAAAGGCTTTATGCAGCGTAGGCCACACCGCTCATTTAGGATGACACGACGACGAGACTACGTACGATCGTTTCGGCTGCCTGGTTATTTTTCGTTTACTATAGAGGTAACAAAGCTTGTTTGGAAGAATAAGGTAACTTTCCTTCTGATGGGAATTGCGTACATGCTCCTTATTGCCCTGTTCGGTGCGATGGGTTCGCAGGAGGTTTTTGGTCAACTTCGTAATCTAATGGAGAATTCCGCCCCAGAATCGTTATTATCTGGGTTCAGCGGCGAGGTTGGCAAGGCTGGATTACTGTTATTTACCTCGCTTACAACCGGTTTAACTGGAAACCTTGAGCCGCTTCAGATTGTAATTGTTTCATTTTTAAGTTTATATATGTGGCTAACGATAGTGTGGCTATTGCGAAGGATGGTTGCCAATAAAAAGGTAAAACTTCGAGACGGCTTATACAACGCAGGCTCACCTATTTTGCCAACATTTTTGATTGTTGTTGTGTTTCTTGTGCAACTCGTGCCGGCTGCTATTGCAATAATTGTTGCTGGTGCAGCGTGGCAGAGCGGAATTGTAAGCGGTGGAGCAGAATCCATGGCCGTAGCGATTGGCCTATTGCTGGTCGTTGTGGCGTCTTTATACTGGGTAACAAGTACATTTATTGCATTGATTGTTATTACACTTCCTGGCGTATACCCCATGCAGGCCCTTGCTATTTCGGGGGATTTGGTCGTAGGAAGAAGGCTAAGGGTGCTTTATCGGCTTATCTGGATGATTGTTGTCGTGCTATCATGGTGGGTTGTTTTGATGATTCCGATCATTTTGTTTGATGGTTGGATTAAGTCTGTTTTTGAGCAGATAGAATGGCTGCCGATTGTGCCAATTGCGCTGCTAATGCTGTCAACGGCTAGCACTGTTTGGGTCTGTACGTACACGTATCTTCTATATCGAAAGATGGTTGATGATGACACGAGCCCAGCCTAGTAAGCGAGCCAAGGAGCTACGCGAATTACTGAATCAGTACAGCTGTGAATATTACGCTAATGATTCTCCGAGCGTATCTGATGCAGTGTATGACGGATTATTTTCCGAGCTAAAGCAGCTAGAGTCGGACAATCCAAACATAATTACATCAGATAGCCCTACACAGCGAGTTGGCAGCTCTTTAAAGGGCGGCTTTAAGAAGGTAGAGCATTCAACACGTATGCTAAGCCTTAATGATGTTTTTGATCGAAAAGATGTAGAATCTTGGGTGGTTCGTATGGACAAAATTTTGCCAGGAAGAGCGCATCACGAGTTTTTTGCGGATGTAAAGATGGACGGCCTTGCCTGTGCGCTTATTTATCAAGATGGCGAGCTTGTGCAGGCTGTCACACGGGGCGACAGCTACGTAGGCGAGGATGTGACAAACAATGTACGCACCATAAAAAATATACCACTGCGCCTGCGTAAAGCTTCAGGGTTTGAGCAGTTTTTGCAGGGCCGCACCGAGATTCGTGGTGAAATTGTAATGCTAAAAAATGACTTTGCAAGACTTAATGAAGAGCAAGAGAAGGCGGGTCGACCATTATTCAAAAACCCGCGTAATTTAGCAGCTGGCACTATTCGACAGCTAGACCCCAAGTTGGTTGCCGAACGGCCATTGACGTTTATCGCCTACGATCTGATTCGATCTGATCGCAAAGAGGTCCCAACGCACATGTTTGCCTACGAGGCGATAAGCGAACTTGGACTATTGCGGAATAAGCAGGCTGAAGTGTTTGATTCTGTTGAGGGGGTATTGAAATTTATTGATATATGGGACGAGGCTCGTCATGAATTGCCGTATGCAACCGATGGCCTCGTAGTAAAGGTGAATGATCGCAAGCAGTTTGATGACTTGGGCGTAGTCGGCAAGCAACCACGAGGAGCAGTTGCGTACAAGTATGCTGCCGAACAAGCTACAAGCGTGGTTCAAGATATTGTAATCTCGATTGGGCGCACTGGCGCCGCAACACCAGTAGCGGTATTTGATCCTGTATCGGTTGCAGGTACGACAGTCCAACATGCTAGCTTGCATAATGCTGATGAAATCGCACGCCTCGATGTGCGACGTGGTGATACGGTAGTTATTTTTAAGGCGGGAGATATTATTCCGCAAGTTGAGAGTGTTGTCACGGAATTGCGGCCAAAAGATGCAAAAAAGATTAATTATGAAGATGAATTAAGCCGACAATATCCAGAGCTAGAATTTGAACGTCCAATGGGCGAAGCGGTTTATCGCGTTAAAGGTGCAACAGGCCCCGTACTACTTAAGCGATCATTACAGCATTATGCTAGCAAGGGTGCGCTCGATATTGATACGCTTGGTGAAAAGAACGTTGTTGCACTTGTTGACGCGGGTCTTGTAAAAGATTTGGCAGATATTTACACCTTAACTGTCGAGCAGCTTTTGGATTTAGAGCGCTTTGCTGATATTTCTGCGCGTAAACTCATCGATGCGATTCAGTCTGCAAAAAGCCCGAAGCTTGAGAAGTTTATTTTCGGACTCGGCATTCGCCATGTCGGTTCGCAGACGGCAGTTGATTTGGCAAAGCATTTTGAATCTATGGAAAAGTTGCAGCACGCCACGCTCGAACAGTTGCTTGATATTGATGGCGTTGGCACAGTGGTGGCCGAAAGCATCGTTGCTTGGTTTGCAAGCGAAGAGAACGAAGGGCTGTTAGTAAAATTTGAAGAATTTGGCGTCGAACCCCATTACGAAAGGGCCAGTGGCAAACTTGTAGGCCAAAATTTCGTTGTGACCGGTACGCTCGAAACAATGTCACGTGATGAAGCGGCCGATAAAATTCGTGCCCTTGGCGGCACCTTCCAAACTACTGTTGCTAAAGACACAACTTACCTTGTCGCCGGCGGCAAAGTTGGTGCTTCAAAACTTGCTAAGGCAAAAAAGTACGGTACAAAAGTAATCGGCGAAGAAGACCTGCTGAAGTTACTATAGGGGTGCTCCGCTATAGCATGACTGTCGATATGCGATACGCAATGCCAATAGGTAAAATATTGCATAAAATGCTTGCGCTTTTTAAATAATAAGTATATGATGATGGTGAGCTGGTACGCTTTTGGGGCAACCTTTTGCGTACTCCAAATATAAACACGGTCAAAACAAAAAAGTGCCCCGGGTGGGCGCGTAGCAGCTCGTTACCACATATGATATGCGGGGCATTAGCTCATTTGGTAGAGCGCTTCCATGGCATGGAAGAGGTGAGGAGTTCGAATCTCCTATGCTCCACCATTTTTTGATAGAAGTGCCTGTAGGGGTACTATTTTTTATAAAGGGCGACTGCTTGCTTAATGTGCGCTGATTCGGTTATGCTA
>CAZENS010000028.1:0-6186 GCA_964513905.1 uncultured Candidatus Saccharibacteria bacterium
CCAATACCGTCCCCGTTTGAATCGAAAAAACTTCTTGGGTAAATTTGATAAATTGCGTTTACGTCTTGCCAAGGCTTACTCATGCTTCTATCATACCGCAAAATGCTTATGTTTAATACCAATAATACAGGGTAACAAAAAAACGCCCTTGCGGACGTTTTATATTATACCTGGTGCGCGAGAAAGGACTTGAACCTTCACGCCATACGGCACGTGCTCCTAAGGCACGCGTGTCTACCAATTCCACCACTCGCGCATATACCAAAATCTGGTGTGGTGTACACGTAGTATATCAAATGTTCGAACAATTGACCAGATATTTTTAGATTTATTTTGGATCGTACGTCATTAGTATACGGCCGTTCTCTTCAGAAATCTGCTGATACCCAAACTTACGATAAAGACTCTGTGCCGCGATATTATTAACGCCCGTTTCAAGCCAGACCCGCTCCTGTCTGTTTTCATCTTGCTCCAACGACTGCTGAGCTGCACCCATAAAGGGGCGAGCCGCACCTTTTCCCTGCGCACCTTCGTATAGCCTAATTGCAAACGTCAAATTAGAATCTGCCTCGTCGCGTCGAGCCTCTCCATACCAAATAATTCCTCTAATTGCCGTATCACCAAGTGTATACACTGCCCTGTACGGGCTATTATCATGCCACTGATGCGCTGTTTCTCTATCACAAAATCGGCGTGCAGCATCTCCGCCTGTTTCTGCTGTATTTATATGTTTTTGAAGAGATAACTCTGGAAGCGCCTGAGCCAACTCATCGCTCCAGCCTCTATATACCTCGAACCCTCTCTCCTCCAAAATATCGGCAGATTCATTTGTTACCTTCTGTAAATTTTTATTCCACTCCATCGGACACCTTTCCCCACCGTTTATATCAATAAGCAAAAAGGCACCAGCAGTCGCTAGGCCTTTTTGCGGTAAAATACAAGGGTAGCACCAGAATAACTTCGAGCTACGTCCACCACAACGTCCCTGTTATCTCTAAGATTAACACTCTCCTCACACTTACCTGGTTTAGATAATACCATAAGCGCCCCTGGTTTGAGAAGAGTAAAAAGTCGTTCTATTGTGGAAAAGTGACGCTCATAATCGTAATAAGGCGGGTCAACCAAAATAATATCAAAGCGCTGATCTGGATTTGTAGATATCCATGAATTAACTCTTGTACGACACAATGTAGTGCGGCCCCCGTCAAGATGAAGTCTATCGATATTATTTGTAATAATTTTTTGTGCCACCCGACCACTTTCAACAAACGTAGCGTGCGCGGCACCCCTGCTCAACGCCTCCAAACCAAGAGCACCTGTACCAGCATAGGCATCAAGCACCTTTGCTCCAGCCAGCTCTCCCTGAATTGAATTAAATAGTGCGTTTCGTATTCGTGCTCCCATAGGGTGCGTTCCACGGCCTCTTGGAGCGTCAAGCACAAGTCCACCAAACTCTCCGCCTATTATTCTCATCCTCATGCCGAAACGCCCTCACCCCTCTTCATGATTGCAGCATACCACCCCATGGCAACTGCTTTTATGATTAACGGAACTAAATCCCTCTTTGTTTCCACCCCCAAATGGCGCGTCCAGCCCTTCTTTTGAAATTCCTCATACATACCCATGGCATGTATTTTCACTAGAATTTCCTTGTAAAGTGGCCGAAAACCCTCTTTTTCTAATCTCACAATATCGTCACCGCTAAATGCGTGTCTGTCTTTTGTTAATTTTGCGGTAGAAATCACTGCCGCAACTCCCAGCTCAAAGCTAAAATGAGTTGTCATTACGCCCTTTGCTCCCCAAAAATCCCAATTGTTTTTTATCTGATGGCGCCTTGTTTCGCCTGGAAGAATAATCTTCTCCTTTGTGCTTGTCCTTGTGGCGTTACCTTCGCCGCCACGGAGCTCTTTTAACTTTTCCTCCAGTGGATAATGATGCGCTGGAGTAAGACCATCAACAATTGCATGCGCCATCCAGGCCGCCTCAAACGCAGCGCGTTCCATATTTCCTTCGTGCAATGCCTTGGACATATTAACACGATGCTCATCAATCATATCTAGTAGCCGAGTATCATTCGGATCATCCGGGTTAATAAAATGCCATGGCTCGTCTTTGGCGGGACTTTTACGCTTAATACCATCAGGGCCGTTCAACCCCTCATAATGCAGTATTTGGTAAATCGTGGGAAATTTTACGTTATGCGGAATAAACGGGCGTAGCTGTCGCTTTGCCACACGGTCAATTTTTTGATGCACACCCATCACACGACCAGATTTAATACGAAATGTTGTTCCCGAATACATTAATTTAGAGTTGTTAATCGCTGATATTTTTTTACGCGAGCTGCTAACTGTTTATATTGTAGCAAATCATCATCAGAATCAATAAATTCACGCGCCGCCGTCTGCACACGCGAGATTAATTTAGTGTCTGCCAGTGTTGCGATTCTAAGGTTTAATGCGCCGTGTTGCGCTTTACCATATATCTCCCCGGGCCCGCGCAATCGCAAATCTGCTTCAGCTAGGTAAAATCCATCATTAGATTTTTCAATCTCCCGAAGACGCTGAGTTGGCTTTGCGTTATCACTCGTTACGAGGTGACAATAGCTTTGATATGCGCCCCTGCCAACACGTCCGCGTAATTGATGAAGTTGACTCAAACCAAATCGATCTGCATTTTCAATAAGTATCGTCGTAGCATTTGGCACGTCTACGCCAACCTCAACAACAGTAGTACTTACAAGTATATCTATTTTACCGCTCGCAAAATCCTGCATCACCGTTTCTTTGTCGTCTGCCTTCAACTTTCCGTGTAGCAATCCAACTGTACGATGCCGGAATACCGTACTTCGTAGTTTGCGATATTCGGCTTCTACGCTTTTTACGTCATTCTCAGGATTGTCATCAATCAGACTACAAATTATATAAGCCTGACGTCCCTTTGCTAGTTCGGACTCAATTTGTTCATATAAAGTATCGCTACTTGTCGGCTGCCATATTTTTGTCTCGATCGGTTGACGACCCGGTGGTAGTTCGTCGAGCACGCTCACCTCTAACTCACCAAAAACTGTCAGCTGAAGCGATCGAGGAATTGGTGTTGCCGTCATTGCCAATAGATGAGGCATGTGTACAGATTTTTGCAATAATTCTTGCCGCTGCTTGACTCCAAATCGGTGCTGTTCATCAATCACCACAAACCCAAGTCTATGATATGAAACGGTTTTTTGTATTAATGCGTGCGTCCCGACGACAACATCCACACGGCCCGACTCAATTTCTGAAAGAAGTTGCTTTCTTGCAGCACCCTTTACGCTGCCAGTTAACAGCGCAACTCGAACGCCAAACGGCGCCAACAACGAGTGAAGTGTTTCGGCATGTTGCGAGGCTAATATCTCGGTTGGGGCCATTACTGCAGTTTGAAGACCCGATCGTGAACAAGAATATGCTGCCAACCCTGCAACAACAGTTTTTCCAGATCCGACATCCCCCTGCAATAAACGATTCATGGGCTCACTCGATTCAAAATCTTGAATGATCTGCCAGGCTGCACGACGCTGCGCATTTGTTAACGCAAACGATAAATTTTTTACAAAGCTCGCAATGTCATCTTTTTTAAACGGAATATTCCAGCCGCTCAACTTACTGTTTTCTCGTTTATTTAGCTGGCTCGCAAGCAATAACTCGAATAGTTCCTCGAAAGCCAATCGCTCCTTGGCTCGAGCAAGCTGCTCTTCGCTAGAAGGAAAATGCATCTCTAAATATGAATCAGCACGAGACAGTAGATTGTACTTTTTTAGTACAGAAAGCGGCATTGTTTCTGGCATCATCACAATCGTCGGGCGAACGCTGGCAATAAATTTCTTAAGCTGCTGGGGTTTTACATCTTTTATTGCCCTGTACACCGGCGCAAGAAACTCCGTATCTTCATCAGTTGACGCAAATGCCTTGGGCTTTTCTACCGCCGGATTTGTGAGCTGATATCGGTTGTACGTAAACTCAAAATTCCCGCTGAATAAAAAATCTTTATCTGATTTTAGTTGTGTTGCTCGGTATGGTTGATTAAACCAAACCGCCTTAAGCTTATCGCTGCCATCTGTTAAAACAGCAGTTGTAATCCTCATTCCACGACGAACCTGACGAGTTTCAATCGACTCGCATCTAGCAAGAATCGTAACTTTACCCGGCTTAAGCGATGCTATTTTTGAAACAGCCGAAAAGTCCTCGTGTTTTCGAGGTATCCACTCAATTAAATCAAGGACGGTCTTAATCCCAACACGCAAAAAAGACTTGTTGAGTTTTTCACCCACACCCTTAATGTCAGAAACAGCAGAGGTTAGCATTTACGCCGCAGTGATTTGCTCTTCCAGCGCCTCACCAAGCTCTTTCAGGGATTGTTTCACACTCATAAATTGCTCTTCAATATCAACTCGACTTCGGGTTTTAACATATTCGTGCCATTGTGTGTAAAGTTTTAATTTTGGCTCTGTACCACTTGGGCGAATGGTAATTCGACGACGTGAATCACCTAGCTCGAACACCACAACGTTACCCTTAATACAGTCGATATCCTCCAAATCTCCCGTTTCGAAGTTATGCCTTTTGAGCGTTGAATAGTCCAAAAATGCGCTCACTTCGTATCCAGCTAAAACACGTGGTGGATTCTTACGCAAGTTCTGCATGATTGCTTGCATTTTTCCGAATCCATCGGCACCAGGTAGCTGAACATTAACGAGATCTTCAACGAAAATCCCATGTTCACAGAATAAACTCATAAGTCGATCAAATAACGTCATGTCGCGAGTTTTTAGCTCTGCGGCATACTCCGCCAAAAGCAAAGCACCCACTGCGCCGTCCTTATCGCGCGCATACGTACCCTTTAACAGACCATAGCTTTCCTCGCCACCGATGATAAATTGCTCATCGGTATTCTCCTTTTGGCGAATTAACTCGCCTATATATTTAAAGCCAATGAGCATATTGTCGTATATTGTTACGCCGTGAGATTCGGCAAGTGCATTTAACAAATCCGTTGTAACGATAGTTTTTGCAAGATAGTGGTTCTTGTTCAAATCGGCCTCGTCCATATGTCGCAACACATAATCTGCTGCCAGTGCCGCCGATTGATTCCCGTTCAGATATATTGGTTCGTTGCCCTGCCGCACAACAACACCAATTCTGTCGGCGTCGGGGTCATTTGTGATCGCAATATCAGCCTTCTCATCCATCAATGCTTGCACAGCCATGTCATTCGCCATTTTCTCTTCTGGATTTGGCTTGCCGTTCGAAATAGTTGGAAAGCTGCCATCAGGAACCATCTGTTGACTAATCGTACGTATGTTTTGAAAGCCTGCCTTTTGTAACACTGGTAGTACACTCGTCTGGCCAGTTCCGTGCAGCGGAGAGTATACGATCGAAACGTTGCGCTGACCACTCATTGACTCCGCAACAACAGCATCGGTATACGCTTCGTCTACCTCGTTTCCGATAATTACGATTTTCCCAGATTCAACCGCGGTATTAAAATCAGTCGTTGCTATTTCACTACCTTTGGCAGCCTCTTCCACCACGCCAATATCGTGCGGCGGAACGATTTGGGCACCGTCACTCCAGTACGCTTTAAACCCATTATCAGCTGGCGGATTATGACTTGCGCTAATCACAATTCCAATCGCCGCTCCCAAATGACGTACCGCAAAACTAAGTTCCGGTGTGGCACGGAATCTATCAAATAAGTACACCTTAAAGTCGTTTGCGGCACAAACTTGCGCAGTAAATTTACTTAAATCATCAGAACTCAGACGAGTATCACACGCAATTACCACACCTTTCTCTTTCGATTTCTCATCAACAGACAAAGCATATCGACACAAAGCTTGCGCACTTTCACCAATTGTAATTCGATTGATTCTGTTTGAGCCTAATCCTGTAGTGCCGCGCCTGCCACCAGTCCCAAATTCCACTTCTTTAAAAAAGGCATCTTCCAGTTCTTGCCAGCGCTCCTCATGAATCATTTGCTCAAGCTCGCTGGCGTAATCGGCATACTTTTCTTGTGTTAACCATGTGGTTATGTTCGATTCCGCCTCGGTAGAAACTTTCCCCTTAATTAAATCAATTGGCTGCATTGTGTCCTCCGCTCTTTTTATCTCTGCCCTTTAGTGTAGCAAATATTTTTTTCTTATGAAGAATC
>CAZENS010000029.1:0-1905 GCA_964513905.1 uncultured Candidatus Saccharibacteria bacterium
TATGACTTAACACCGTCTTTATATTTCACCTCAACGATATCACCGTCAGCTCGAAGAACCTCTCCGTCAGCTTCGGCAACAACTAGCTGGCTAGAATTTTGCGCAACGACCTTTTCTATACCCGTACCCACCGTGGCAGCCTCAGGATTAATTAGCGGAACAGCCTGGCGTTGCATATTTGAGCCAGTCAAAGATCGGTCAATACGGTTCTTTTCAATAAACGGTACGAGCGCAGCGGTTGATCCAAGAATTTGCTTATGCGCAGCATCCATCAAGGTTACCTCTTCAGCATCAGCCATACCTGGTTGCATTTCAATTCGAGCATTCACACGCTCATCAACGAACGTACCATCATCATTTAGTTTCTCACCAGCATCGGCGATTACTTCCGTGCGCTCTTTGGCGGCGTCAAGATATATAACTTCATCGGTTACCTTACCGTTTTTCACCTTTAGATATGGCGTTTCAATAAAGCCGTATTCATTCACACGAGCATACGCCGCAAGGTTTAGCACCAATCCAATGTTGGCACCTTCTGGTGTTTCAACCGAACAAAGTCGCCCGTAGTGAGTTGGGTGAGCGTCACGCACATCAAATCCAGCGCGTTCACGACTTAGGCCACCAGGACCCATCGAGCTTAGACGGCGCTTGTGGCTGAGTTCTGCTAGTGGATTTGTTTCATCCATCAGCTGGCTTAACTGTGAACTTGCAAAGAACTCACGTACGGCCGCAACAACAGGGCGAGCATTGATAAGCTGGCCTGGTGTTACGCTTTCAATATCGCTCATGCTCATTCGATCCATGGCATTGCGCTGCATGCGAAGCATACCAACGCGGAACTGTCGAGCAACAAGCTCACCAACAAGGTTTACTCGGCGATTCGACAACGAGTCAATGTCGTCTGCTGGCTCTTGTGTATTATTTAGGCGAATAATCTCTTTGATGATTGCAATCAAATCGCTCATCTGGAAGACACGATTCTCGGTTGTATTAAGAAGATCAATGCCAAGTCGTTGATTAATCTTATAACGACCAACACGGCTATAATCAAAGCGCTTGAAATCAAAGAACATTCGCTCAATCATACTTCGAGCGTTATCTACTGTCGCAAGATCTCCTGGTCGAAGTCGTCGGTACACATCGATTAGCGCCTCGTTTGTACCACGAGCCGTATCTTTCTCTAGTGTTGCCTGAATATACTTTGTGTCTCCGGTATCAACGTCTGCAAAAAGTTCACGAATTTCGCTTGTCTTACCGTATCCAAGAGCACGCAATAATGTTGTAACCGGCAACTTTCGGCGTCGATCAATCTTTACAGATATAACACCGTTAGATGCTGTCTCAAACTCTAGCCATGCACCGCGGCCAGGAATAAGCTTGGCGCCATAATTGTTACCACCTGCTACTGCATCCGCAGTAAAGAATACTCCCGAGCTACGGATTAACTGGCTCACAACCACGCGCTCAGTACCATTTACGATAAATGTACCGCGCTTCGTCATCCAGGGATAATCACCAAGATATATCTCTGACTCTTTGACTTCGCCCGTAACTTTGTTTGTAAGTTCAACGTTTACATGAAGTGGCGCATCAAAGGTAATATTATTTTCCTTTGCAAAGCGTTCCGAATTTTTTGGATCCTGGAATGCATATTCCTTAAATCGAAGTTCGAGCTTTTGCCCAGTATAGTCCTCGATTGGGTTTAGTTCCGCAAAAATCTCGCCCAAACCAGTTTCAACGAACTCTTGCCAAGAGTTCTTCTGGTGAGCGATGAGATCTGGGATTGGTAACGCAGTGTCGTCTGCCGTGAAAAACACACGATCAGACACCTTAGGTGACGTTTTTGCCATCTTTGCTCCTCGCAGTTAAATTGTTGGTGAATCGATTCGGCGCCGAAGAATCTCT
>CAZENS010000029.1:2005-5852 GCA_964513905.1 uncultured Candidatus Saccharibacteria bacterium
GGCTGATGTATCATAATGCGGCTATTCGGCAAAGCAACTCGCTTCCCCTTCGTGCCGCTCGAAAGCAAGAACGCCCCCATACTTGCCTGCAATCCAATTCCTATTGTTTGTACATCAGGCTTAATGTATTGAATCGTATCGTAAATCGCCAAACCATCGTACACACTACCGCCGGGGCTATTTATGTATAATTTAATATCCTTGTCCGGATCGGCGTATGCTAAGTGTAGCAACTGAGCCACGACAAGATTCGCCGTATGTTCATTTACATCTTCGCCAAGAAAAATAACTCTTTCGTTTAGCAATCGGCTATAGATATCGAACGCACGTTCACCGTCATGTGACTTTTCTATAACTGTTGGTACGAGATAATCCTGTGGCTTTAACATATTTTAAATATATAATAAAATAGCGCTCATTGCAATTGAGTGCTAACATTTCAGGGAGAAAATCTCCTGGCTCAGGGTAGTATTTATTGAATCTACTCTTTTTTAGTTATTCGACACGCGTGTGTCGCTTCAAGCACCGACGAACCTTATTCACCTTTCCTTTCGCCACAAGCGTGGCATCGTGCTTGGCCGTTCGACCAAGCAAATAGGTACCATTAATGATATTCGCGGCCTTTCCGTCGGGATTCCTCTTGACGGCAGCGGTCCCGACCATCATGATGAATGATCCGAACACCGAAATGGGGTTGATCGAGGAAGACTGGTGAGTCTTCTTCTCGCGGTTCTCGTCCATACCGTTCCTCTCCGAGCCAGGAGACAAAGTATATTATACTACTTTTTGTTTATTTCTACAAGCTTTTCGATTGTTTTGTCGGTGAGCAATCTATTTGCAATATCTCGCTGAGCCTCTGGTGTCTTGAGCTGCTTTCGCATTTCCTCACTCGGGTATTGTGCGCCCAGTTGATTCATTTTTTCAAGAAGCTCCTCTTGCGTTGCCTCAACCTTCATAACCTTGCTAAGCTCAGCCAGCACCAAACCAGCCTTCACTCGGTTTACGGCAGCGTCTTTTACTTCAGAATTAATCCAATCTTCCTTATCCTTAAAATTCTTTTCAGCTAGGTAGTTATCTAGTGTCAATCCTCGGTACATAAGGTTCTGCGTCATATCCTGTTCAATCGAACGTACTTGATCCTGTACAAGTATCTCTGGTGCTGGTACAGTAGACTGCTCAACCAGCTCAGTAACAAGCGCATCTTTATACTTTTCTTGCGCCTCTTTCTCTTTTTGATCAGTAATCTCGCGCTTGATATCATCTTTCAGTTCCTTTACGGTCTTGAACGGTCCGGCTTTCGCGGCAAGCTCGTCGGTCAGCTCAGGCTCAACAACTTCTTTCACGTCATTGATTGTCGTTGTGAAGACCACGTCTGCGCCCTTTAAATCTTCCACATGGTATGTCTTAGGAAATGTCACCTTTAGGTCAAACGTCTCGCCCTTCTTCTTCCCGACTATTCCTTCTTCAAATCCAGGAATAAAACTGCCGCTACCAATGCCAAGATCGTACTTCTCGCCCTTGCCGCCATCGAATGGCAAGTCATCTTTCTTACCTTCAAAATCAATATTTACCTCATCGCCATTTTTTACAGCTCGGTCAACTGATTTTTTCTCGGCATAACCCTTCTTGATGCGATCAATAATTTCATCAACATCCTTTGTAGCCACCTTAACAGCAACCGGCTTTGCCTTAAGATTCTTATAATCACCAAGTTTAATCTTTGGCAATACCTCTGTCTCAGCCACAAACTCTAGCTCGCTACCAGGAACAAACTTTTTTACCTCAACTTCCGGACGATCAAGCGCCTGAAGCTTCTCGCCAACAAAGGCATCGGCTACAGCTTTTGAAATCGCCTCATCTAGCGTTTGCTGTGCTAACGTGTCTGGATTAACATGTTTTGCAGCTACACTGGCGGGAACTTTTCCTTTTCTAAAGCCAGGAACTTTTATGTCTCTTCCAATTTTCACCAAAGCAACTTGCTCTGCGTCTTTAAGTTCTTTTGCGTCAAGCGTAACGGAAACCGCTACTTTTGTGTCGGATAAATATTTAACAGATCTCTTCATATCTGTAAATTATATCAGTTATTAGAGGTAATGAAAAGGATAGCTCTATCCGATTAGATCATCCGCTGTGTCGTCGAGCTTATTTCGATTGTCAGCTAGTCGACTGACGATTCTTTCAAACGACAGCTTCTCTTCGATTGTAGTAGCGACTTCTTTAACGCTGTAAAGCTTTTGCTTCAGCTCATCCTCGCCCACAAAAATCATAAACGGCACACCCTTTTTGACGACTGATTTGATTTGTTTATCAATCTTTCTTCCGCTAATATCCACCTCAATATTTAAGCCTTCAGCACGTAAGCGTTGTGCCAATTTTGTCGCCCCGTCCATTGCACTACCGAGCACAATAATACTTGCATCGATTGTAGTTCCTAGCTTTGGCAGTAGGCCGTGGCTTTCAAGAAATAGAGTAACTGGCGTTAAACCGGGGGCAAATCCAACCGTTGGTATCGGTTCAACGCCAAATAAGCCGACTAGCCCATCGTAGCGCCCACCCCCAAACATACTTCTATTGTTGTCTGGTGATTTATCTACTACTTCAAAGACCATACCAGTATAGTAATCTAAGCCCCGCATAAGCGTAGCATCAAAAGATGCGTTGCGTATTCCTGCATCATCTAATAAATCGAACAGTTGCTTAATTTCAACAAACACGTCGCCACCCGACAGTTCTTTTGGCAGATCATTAATAGTTTTTGCAGTGAGCAAAGAGGCAATCTTTGGTAGCTCCGCACCAGCCCTGTCGTGTCCAAATATCTCCGTTGCTTGATTCTTGAAATCCTCTGCTGGCATTTTATTTTTACGATCAAACAACTTTATCATCATGTGCGACTGTACAGAATCTAAATTAAAATAACTGCTCATCATGTGGTTAATGAAAGCTCTGTGATTAATTTTTATCTCGAACATGTCCTCAGACGCGCCGAACTCCCTCAAAGACTCATGTGCCAGCATAATAATTTCAGCGTCCGCACGCACGCCTTTTGCACCGAATAGATCCACGTTCAACTGCCAAAACTCTCGCTCACGCCCACGCTGTGGTCGCTCGTATCTCATAAAGTTTGCAATAGAATATAGCCGAGCAGGATAGCCAATCTGCTGACTTCTTGCTGCCACCATTCGGCTCACACTTGGGGTCATCTCTGGTCGAATCGCAACCGTTCGACCACCGCGATCTTCAAACAGGTACGTCTGCTCACCTGCCAGCTCTTGCCCGCTTTTTGCAGTATACAGTTCTAGCGGCTCTAATATTGGCGCCCCGTACTCTTCATACCCATATCGCTCAGCAACACGTTTCCAAACCTTAAAAATATAGTTTTGTAACCGCTTATCGCTTGGGTAATAATCGCGAGTTCCCTTGTATGGTTGCGTAGATAATACTGTCATAATTAGTTATATTTTTTCATATTTTTGATAAAATCACAAGCAATAGCAAAATCCCCTCCTTATCAGAGGGGATTTTATTTTAACTCTATGCTATCTTAGCCGTTACGTCGACTTAGCGCGTAGTAGTAGCTGGCAAGTGCCATACTGCTTACACCAAGTGTCGCACCGATTAAATCTGCTGCGCCAGTTTGCGGAAGCTCCGTTGGTGTTGGCGCTGGAGCAACTGGAGCTGGAGGCGTAGCAACCGTCTTTACTGGAGTCGGCGCTGGCTTCTCACAGTCAGCCTGATTTGTTGAATGCTTCTTTTCATCATACAAACCTTCGCTTATCGTAATCCATGTCTTAGACTCAAGTTCACAAACCTTAATTTCTTTTGGCTCACAATCCTTCAGGTCTTTAGA
>CAZENS010000030.1:0-5396 GCA_964513905.1 uncultured Candidatus Saccharibacteria bacterium
TGGCTCCCGCGACTGGGCTCGAACCAGTGACCTATTGGTTAACAGCCAACCGCTCTACCACTGAGCTACGCGGGATTACTGGAGGTAGTATAGCGAACCAAGTAGACTTCGTCAATAGAAACTACTGTTTTAGCTGTGCCTTTTCTTCTCGTAATTTGTCAATCTGCTGAATCAACTTTGCGGCAGTTTTTGCGTTACTGCCCTCTGATATAAAGGAGATGATATACCGTCCCTTTTGCGAAACGTATCCCGCCTCGCTATAATTCGTGTCTCGTTCACCGCCAAACGATACGACATTTCCTATTGCGCCACCAATAAATCCTTCACGCAATGTCAGGTTTCGCATTGGCTTTTCAAGAGCATCAAGCTTCTTAACCGCAAGCCCTTTTCGAATTACAATTTTTTCTGCAAACACAAACGCATCTCTTGCAGTGGTTGTATTATGACTACCGCTAAATTTAGTGTTTACTAGTCCAGCTTCTACCATTCGTTGTTGCACTTTCGCATGTCCAACCTTATCGAGCAACGCCTGTGAACACTCGCTATCCTGGTCGGCAATTGCATCATAAATACAATCCTCAACACTTCGGCTGCCAGCAATTCTATCTGTTGGTTGAATTGAACCGTCTTCAATACCCGCCTGAGCAGCATAGGCAAGGTATGCGCCTTCAATACCAGAACCCTTCATAGCAACCGAATCATTTGCAGCTCCTGAAGTATATGGCTTCTTGCCGCTTACTTCCTGGTAGACAATGCCAATCTTTCCCTGATTATCCTGAGCAAACTGTTCAATTAGCGCCCGAAAACCGACTTCGGACGGTGTATATTTTCTAGAATATTGTGTTGATGGTGGCACAGGGCCAGTACTTACTGCCGCACTTGATGCTCGTTGTGCAATAAACGATTCAATACTGACAATTGTTTTATCCAAATCAATAAGTATCCCTGGCGCGCCTTCCGTTCGTGAAGTAACAGTAAAATCTGTAGTTGCGATTTTTGTCACCCCGGGTTTTTTCTCTACCCTAGAAGATACCGATCCGTCAAAGTACTTTCGAAGCCTGTCTTTATCTACCACCATCGCAAGTCGTGGTGCTGGAGTCGGCTTGCCATCATCTTTCGGCTCAGCAATTACTGCTTTAAATGTAAGCCACCCCTTTACCGTTCTTGATGGAACATTATTTGTTTGCCCACCCGCCTGCAGGGGCATATCCCTTGTTAGGCTATGATTAAGCTCATCTGCCAGTTGCTGAGCAATCTCGTCAGTGAGCAAGGCCGGTGTTTCGTTGATTGGTGTTCGAATAACAATCTTTCCATCTTTCACGGTTGCACTATTCACCGAGTTTTTAAAATCAGAAATGTTGCATTTACCGCCTGCTACCGCCTTCACAACCGTAAACCTGTCGTCTTCAAGTTTAAGCGTTGCGTTTTGTGGCTCAATATTACAGTCCTCGCCTAAGTTTTTTAGCGTAAAGGAGTCGAGCGTAGACTTATCGTAATTATATAATGGATCGCCAACCTGATTCATCGAAGATGCCCACATATATGACGATGGAACAAGCCGAAGCCACAACGGATACGAGACACCCTCAAGGCGTTTACTGTTGTCTACCTGTATTCCAACCTCTTTTGCTGTTGGAATCGTATATGGAACCGTTGATTCACCAAAGTATATCTCTGTTTTTACTTTGCCGTATGCTTCATCTAGCTTTTTAACCGCTTCATCCTTCTTCACTCCGCCAAGTTGAATGCCATCAACTACTGTCCCCGGAGGCAATGCATTCGACGGGAACACCACCTGAAAGATAATATCGCCAACAACTGCCAAAATAAGAATACCGACAACTGGTGCCCACCAGTTTTTCTTAAACCATTCAATAATGCGAATAGGGAGTGGCGGTTTATCGTAACGACGTATTCTTGGTGGCGGAGTTTGTGGCTGATATTGAGCCGGTTGCATAGGAGGTGCCTGCTGCTGAGGTTGTTGCATTGAAGGACCTTGCGGTGACTGCTGGTATCCCTGCTGCTGATACGGCTGCCCTCCTTGCGGATTACCGTTTTGCCAAGGATTCTGCATCGGCGTGTAGCCACCCCCACTGTTAATGGGTGGAACGCCTTGGTATGGATTTTGCACACCAGGCGTTGGCGTTGGTGGCGGAGTTTGTGGCTGATAAGGGTTATTTGGGTTCATACTTGTTATGGCTATAATAGCAGTTATCTGTGCTATTCATCAATACCAAGCAGTGTCATTGTGCGTTCAATCGCGGCGATATCACGTTTAGATTGTGACGAGCTCTGCTGCCTTAGTGCTGACTTCTTTCTTGCCACCTTTTGCTTCAACCAAGATACATGAGCATCCGCTCCCATTATCGATGCGGGTACAATTTCCAAACTGCGTGCACTATCTGCGCTCTTTCGCAAATAGCCAAGATTAATAAGGTTATTAATATGCACTGCCACTGTTGATACAGATTTATACTCTAGTGCTTTGGCAATTTCTCGGTAGCTTGGAGCAAATTGGTTAGCCTTTAAAAAGCTATCTAAAAAATCAAGTAGTTCTCTTTGTTTTTTTGTTGTTCGTTCGCGCATATGCTTTTCCTTTTTTATGATTATATCCTGCCAGCGCAAGCCCTGCCAAGCCCCACCACACGAGCGCAACCGTATCATCTGCCCAAACAGGCAAAACGAGCCCAATAACAGCCACGCCCACTCCGCTAACAAACAACCCCATAGAGAGACTTCGATTGCGCAGAGTCCACAGCCGCATCAGTACAAAAACATATAGCCCAAGCTGTAGTATTAGCCCAATCCAGCCCGATTCGTGTGCAAAATATAAATATTGATTTTCAATAATTTTTGGCTGATCTGTAAGCAAAGATGCCGAACCAGTTCCACCTATACCTGCGCCGAATGGCTGTGTCGAAACCGCTTCAATTCCCTCTGTAAGAGACTCTGAGTGGCCATCGTCTGATTTATGATCACTACCACCATCGGGATTACTGTGCAGTACAACATTTTGCACAAAGCTTGTATCTTGCGCCAGCCATATCGTACCAACACCAGCGGTAAGCATCACCACAAATAGTAATACTACTGTTCGCAAAGAAGCCCTATTGGTGAGCCACACTCCTGCAAAAATAGCTAACGAAACGAAGAATGCGATTAACGCACTTCGTGAATAGCTAAACCATAGTGGAACAAGCGTAGCTGCAATACCCACAAAAATTAGTGCTTGTTGTTTTGATACTGACCTCCACCGTATTTTTGATGATAATAATTTAGCAAACAGAAGAGAAAATATAATTACCGCAAACGCACCAAGCGGATTTGGGCCACGCAACGTACTGCTAATGCGAACATAGTCCGGATTAAGATCAACTGTTAGGTAGGGTTGAATAGTAGCGCTTGAGTACCCAATCACCGTCAAGAAATCTTTCGGTAGTACAAGAACCTGCAGTAGCGAGAAAGCTATTACTATTCCGGCACCAGCCAAAAAAGTTTTTATTAATATGGTGCTTGCAGGTGGCCAAATTTTTACAAAAACGTATATTTCTGCAAAAAACAGATACATCCGAACATCAATTAAAAGTCCGGCAAGTTCACCAACATAACTATTCTGGAAGGCGAGTAGCAGAATTACATGTAGTGCGCCGATAGCGCCGACTAGTTGCACTATCCTATCGGAAAATACTTCTCGAAATGATCCATACCGCCATACATACGTGGCCAGCAATATCGCCACAAGCCCCAGCAGCATCTCCTTCCAAGATTTTATTAGCAAGGCGGCGCTAGGGGCGTGCGTATCTGCAAGAACCGATATTACCGCCTGAAACATCACGCCGAATAATACCGCTGAGAGCAGTACAGTTATGAGTGTAGTCAGCGCCTTCTTCATATTATTAAGTGTAGCGCACTTAATAGCACATTATCTACTAGAATAACCATGCTATAATGTAGGCACTATGCTAGGAAGAAATTCCCACTACTACAGCCTATTATTACTTCTTATCGATTTTTTAGTAATTATCCTTGCGCTGGTGCTTGCGTATGTTCTGCGTGTCCAATACGATGCAAGGCCGCTCGTCTCTGAAGTGTATGCACTTGAATACCTACTCGGTCTTGTTTCTATTACACCACTGTGGGTTGCTACATTTGCACTACTTGGATTATATAAATCAACAATTTACAACCGTAGACTACAAGAGTGGAGCAGATTAGCGGCAGGATCTTTTATTGGTATTTTGCTGATACTAGGCTGGGAATTTATCACCGAAAACTCCTTGTTACCAGCTCGACTCGTTGCCGTATACGCCCTTATTGGTGCCTTTGTTTTACTTGTGGTGGAGCGCGAGCTACTGCGTCGACTGCGATCTCAGCTGTTTAAGTATCGAATTGGAACAAGTCGTGTTCTTCTGATCGGATCATCCAGCGCCGTAGCTGATCTTGCACTAAATATAGCCGACACGAAAAAAAGTGGTTATGAAGTTGTTGCGATTGCTGGACCAAAACACGTTGTACCCGCAGGTATAA
Source organism: uncultured Candidatus Saccharibacteria bacterium (assembly GCA_964513905.1). Lineage (GTDB taxonomy): Bacteria > Patescibacteriota > Saccharimonadia > Saccharimonadales > Saccharimonadaceae > CAMEGH01. The sequence continues at coordinate 4,528 of CAZENS010000030.1, forward strand.
ATGTCGTTCACTATCCGCATGTTGAATCTGCCTTAAAATTAATCGATTCTGATCATATTACCACAATTATTCAAACAGATTTGTACGATAACCATACTCGCAATCAAAAAATCCTTTCAGCCGCGCAGGCTCGTCATATTAGCTACAATTTTATCCCTGGAGAGCCGGAATTTTATAGCGGTAAAAACACTGTTGATGTGTTCCTTGGCTACCCGATGATTTCCGTAAGTCAAACTCCCCTAACCGGCTGGGGAGAAATCGTTAAGCTATTCTTTGACGCCATCGTTAGTTTTATTGCAATCGTGCTACTATCGCCTGTTTTCTTGCTCATTATGATTATTCAAAAAATTGTCAATCCTGGGCCAATTTTTTACGTATCAAAACGACTCAGTCGCTTTTCTGAGCCAGTTCAGCTTATAAAATTTCGATCAATGAGCGCCAAATACGGCAAAAAAGATGCCGCCGACGAGTTTAGAGAAATGGGACGAGAAGACTTAGCCAAAGAATACGAAAAGCATCGAAAAGTCTCTAACGATCCACGCATTACTCGCTTTGGTAAGTTTCTTCGCGATACTTCGCTAGATGAACTGCCGCAACTTATTAATGTGCTAAAAGGAGATTTAAGCCTTGTTGGACCGCGGCCAATTTTACCGCAAGAAGCAAAATTTAATCGCAATAAAACTGCGCTTCTTCATAGCGTAAAATCTGGTGTTACGGGACTGTGGCAGGTAAGCGGACGTAGCAACCTAAGCTTCGATGATCGCATTGAACTTGAGCTTTTTTACGCACAAAACTGGAGTTTTTGGCTTGATATGAAAATTTTATTTAAAACTATCGCCGTAGTACTTCGAAAAACAGGAGCAAAATAA
>CAZENS010000031.1:0-4703 GCA_964513905.1 uncultured Candidatus Saccharibacteria bacterium
TATTAATCTTATTAAGGTTATGTTGCTATACTAGCATAAATAATCTAAAAAATCAATAGCTATACTACATAAAAGAAGTTATGGCAAAAGTTTATGCCTACTATTGCCCGAGAATAACACGGTTGGCGTACAGCCAACTGTAAGCATCGCCAGCGTCGAGGTATTGCCCCCTGGCTGGTACAACAGACATGCTACCGCCCGTCATTACATACTGATTGATTGGCTCGGTAATCCTGTACTCCCCAGTGATATCTACATTCGCATATGCAGCAGTTGCCTGCAATAAATCATAATTAAAGATATATTTACTAATATTAATCTGATCACTTGGCGCCTCCTCGGGCTTTGGATGCTCTACCATTTGGTAGTAATTGCCGTTATGATCAAACTCAATAACGCCATATCGCTCTACCGCTTGGCTATCTACCTGCGCTGATAGCATTGAGCAGCCATTTTCTGGCGTTTGCCGCATTAAGCTCAAAAGCTCCGAACTACCGTCGCTATTATAAATAAAATCATCGCCCATCAACACCGCTACAGATTCGCCCGGACGAACATACGGCAAGCACAAGCCAACAGGTATCGCGGTGCCGTATTTGTTCGAGGTGTCCTGATCAATATAGTAAAAGTTTATGTTTTGAGGCGGCATAATATAGCGGAGATATTCAGGTTTACCCGTAAACTCAAGATACTGCTCGAGTTTTTGGTTACGCTTATAGTAATTCTCCAACTGCGTGTCTTCTCGGTTAACAACGAAATAGAAGTCCGTAATGCCTGCCAAAATGGCGTCTTGCACTACATAATCGACCACTGGCCTATTACCTATCGGCATCATACACTTTTCAATAGTTTTTGTAATTGGTAAACGACGTGTTCCCCATCCAGCAACAGGGACAATAGCTTTTGTAATGTTCATGCTTTTAGTATAACAGAGGAACTATATAAATATATAGTAGCCCTATTCACCGCCAGCAAATAATCTTCGTGCGCCTGCCCATAAGCCATACGCAACTACACCGCCACCGAGCCATACATACCAAGGAGTGCCGAAAATACGCCAGCCCTCTTTTGATGGTTCGAGCGGAACTGACGAAGAGTCCTTTTGCACATTGCTTAGTTGAATCATCTCTTCAACCGATTGATTGTCACTTTTGACTCCTGTAGTATTTTCAGAGCCTTCCTCCTTTGCGGCTGGGCCAGATGATTTGGCAGCAGCAATAGTGGCTCGAGCTCCGCCAAGTTCGCCAGTAGCCCCACGAGCCGAAGTAGCTGTTAATTTCGTTGGAATCGGCTTGATTGGCTTAGGCAATGGAATAGTTATAGGCGTGAACACTACGTCTGGCTTGCTATCATCTTCTTTGGACGGAGTCGTATCAATAATTACCTGCTTAATAAAAACACTCTGGCTTGCCGATGCGACAACGGCATCCCCCTCGAATACTTCTAAGTACACATTATAATTACCCTCGGCTAGCTGTTCTGGCAACTGAATAGTCCCTAAATCGATATTTTCACCGCGAGCAATAGTAGCAGCCTGCGCCACCTCTGCCCCCTCTGTCGTCGTCGCAAAAAGTCGGACGCTCATCGTGTCTGCAACATCTAAGAGGGTTCCTCGAACTATCAACTGCTCTCCCGCTGTATATTGAGTAGAAAATGGCAACAGTACCACCGTAGGCTTAACTACCTCGGGTGGCGTAGCTGGCTGCTCTATCAAAACCTGCTGACTAATGCGTACGCTAGAGGTAAAGCTAGCTGCCGAAAACTCAATCTCTAAATCATGAGATCCAACCGTACTATCGGCGTATTGCAATATCCACCCCGATTTAAGTATTGAACCCGTTATTTGAAACGCGCCACTTTCATCTGCAGGATCTCCGTCACTAAAAAACGTTCCGGTTTTTGAAGAAGTTTTTGCAGACACAGTAGCAACCTCGTCATCACGTAATAGTGTATCGTCTTGAAGCGAAAACGTAACCTGCGCCTTTTCTCCTGCCTTAACAGTCGTAGAAGAGCTACTAATGACCACTACTTCCTTTTCATCGATCGCAAGCACCGAAGACGACACGCCCAATGCAAGTAGTATACTCGCCAATACCGCACTAAAAAATCCCCTATGTAGCACTGCACGATTCTGTAGCGGCACACCTATCATATACTTAGTATACCAAAAATCTACCGTGTGTTATATTGATCTATTTATTCGGCTGTCCATATCATCATGGCTTAGGCCGTAAAAGTGAGCAATCTCGTGCCATAACGTTCGCTTAATATGCTCGTAAAATTGCTCCTCATTTTCTGACACGGCTAGTAGCGGCAACTTAAACAGTGTAATTTTATCTGGCAACACAAAGGTATAGCTACTAGTTCGTTGAGTAAGTGGTATACCTTCGTACAGCCCTAACAACAAAGAATTTCCGTCGATGTTCATTTTTCGTTTTTGATCATCAGTCGGCTCATCAGCCTGAATAATCGCAACGTTATCTAAATTCTTTATGTACTCTTCTGGCAATTCATTCATTGCACGAGTGATAAGCGTGTCGAAATGATCGTCAGAAATATTCATCGTTTAATCTTCGCTAAACCAAAGTGGATCTTGAATTAAATCTTGATGAATTGCTTCCCACTGCTTCTCAAGTTCCCTGCCGTCAAAACCTTCGGTTAACTCGATTCGTTCGGGCTCGGCACGTTCTCTAGCAATAGCATCACCCAACCCATCACCTAACGGATCAATCGGATTAAAGCGTAGTGTTCGTCGAAATAAGCTCATGATTTTTTATTTAATACTTTTTGTTTTAACTATTTATAGTAGTATATTATCACAAAATATTAAAAATGTCAATCTATGCTATTCCGACTTATTCTTCTTTTTGGCTGTCTTTTTTGTTTTTTCGGTAGCTATTTTAGTCTCCTTTGCGATTGGAGCCGGAGTTTCTAGGTTAGCTGCCTGGCCAAGCGATTGTGGCATTGGTGGCTTTGATGGAGGCGGTGCCAAACTATAGCTAAACGAATTAAACTGGCCATCCGTAAGAGCACGCACTAAAATACCCGAACCAATTACAACCGTTGCCAGTGCTGCAATAATCTGAACCACTGGAATAAGCCACAAGGCCGCCAAAACAACCAAGCCTCCAAGCATTCGAACAAGAATATTCTGCTGGTTTTGTAAAAATTTTGATCCAAGATAATAGGCAAAAAATACACCGCTGAGCATCAGTATCGCCACCCATAGCAAGAAAATAATTATTGCTAGATATGAACCGAACGCACTCAAAATGAGTAATATTCCTACCAATGGTGTTATGAATACAATCGCACTACCTGCAAGGAAAACTGACCCAAGACTCTTTTTTGCTACTTTGCTTGATTTCTCCATAAATCGAGGCAAAACAGCGGCAAGCATCATACCTGTAACAATAAAGGTGCCTACAAACATGACGATTGACATTAATACAGACTGACTAGATTCCTTTGTAGCGCTATTTGCTGAATTATACTCAACATTGCCGCCGACAGAATCCTTGTTGATTGTAAGCTTAGAACCAGAACTATAGTATAGATCAGATTCAAACTTGCCCTGCTCTCCAAACGAAAGTGATTGTGTTGAAATATTGCTTGATTCTGCAATTAAGCCGTTGACCACCACTTTACTAGCAAGATAATTAAGCCCGCCAGCAACCGGACCATCAATCGTTAGTTCTTGTGCGGCTCCATTTATATCACCACCAATTTGAGCTGACTTTTCTACCTTTGCAAACTGAGCAGCCACCGAAAGATTCTGTGCAATCTTTCCTCCAACCGATACCGTTGCACCTGCAAGACGAGCATTCTGCTGAATAGATCCACTCACATTTACCTTTTCTGCAGCACAAAGTACACTACCTTCTACCGTTCCTGTTATATTTACCGATGCACCGGCACAGTATACGTCCCCCTCAACAGTGCCATGAATTTCTACATCACGCCCTGTAGTATATAGCGAACCTTTGTGAATTGTGTTTTTTTCTACTACTGCTTTGTTATTTTCGCCAGTTTTTAGTTGTGGCCCCCACGCTGCCTGCACAGATTGACTACCGCCGACAACAAGTGATCCAACAAATACTGCTAGCAAAACATTTAAAATATTACGCTTCATACGCCTCCTATCTCCTTAATAATACCACTTTATTAATCAACAAACTATATTTGACCGCCGCCATATAGCAACACAATAATTGCCGCCATGCCAACTGCCGCCATTGCCTTGTACAAACCGTGATGCTTTCGCCAGCTTTGACGAATCGGCAAAGGTAATTTTCTGCGATATGTGTGCGCCATAAGTGAAACCACCGAAACCAAAAGGAGCAACAACACCGACGCGAGCGCGGTTGGTGTTAATGACTGCAAGCCAACGCCCATTCGAGCCGCTAAACTTAGTGAGCCGTGTTGCGCCGCCAATACTGCCGGTTGCGAAATCGTATTCGCTGCAATAGCCGAAAGATCCGCCTGCTCTGTTCCGTATAGCGCCACGACAATCGTCGCAGGCTTCTCGTGCAATGTACCACTAACAATAGCAAAGCCAACATCTTTATACCTATTATCTAAAACATTCTTTCGATGCTCTGGAGAGTTCATCCAGGCCGTCACAACTGCATCGGCGGTAGTAAAGTTTTTTGCTAGATTTTCACCTGCAACAGCATAGTTATACTTCTCTTGCCGAACCCAAT
>CAZENS010000032.1:0-4465 GCA_964513905.1 uncultured Candidatus Saccharibacteria bacterium
CTCCCTTACGTTATGGTCTAATAATAGCACGTTTATGCTTATATGTCAATAGTTTCTATGTATTTCTGACCACTTATACAAAACTATCCCACTCGCAACACCTACGTTTACTGATCTTGTACTACCAAACTGTGGTATTTTTACCATAAAATCAGCCGCTTTTAGCATTTCTTCGCTAATGCCTGGCCCCTCTCCACCGAATACAAAAACGACATTTTTCGGTAGGTCTACCGTAGGTAAATCTTTTGCGCCATCATAGGTGTCTACCGCAATAATTGTCATGTCTTTCACACTTGCAACAAAATCCTCCACCGTTGCATGATGGACAACTGTTAGGTAAGCGTCCGTTACCATTGCACCTCGGCGGTTCCAATGCCGTTTTCCAATAATATGAACTTTTCTAACATTAAATGCATTCGCGTTTCTTACAATTGTGCCGATATTGAAATCATGTTGCCAATTTTCAATCGCCACCTCAACCGGCATCGCACTGTGGGCTAAATCGTTCTTTATTGCCTCAATCGTCCAGTAGCGATATTTATCTTCAACATTACGATCATCTCCCTGTTTTAATAGATTTGGATCATACATATCGCCCTCTGGCCACGGCAAAGGATGCGGCGGTACTCCCGTACTTCTATTCATAGTGTTAGCGTATCAAATTTGGTATACTACATAAAGATGCAGACAAAAAAACAAAAAAATCGGACATTTCCTACCCTTGCATGGGAGTTTATTAAATTGCAAATTGCCGGAAACATACTTTTTATTGGAACGTTGGTTGGTTTTTTTATTGGAGATAAACTACTCGGTACACAGTCAATTATTGCGCTTGTTAGCGCGAGTATTGTCGCTAATATACTCTTTTTTCTTGCAAATCGTCGATGGGTATTTTCGCAAAAAGAAAAGCTACCCGGCGATCAATCAGTCCAACGCTTCATCATATTTATGGCGCTCAACTTCTTTTTAGGAATTTTATTTATTGAATTTTACGCGTATCTTTTACGTAGCTTTCCAGAAAACACAGTTACCATAAGCCTGTTGCAACTCTGGACATACGCAACTGATTGGCTTTCACCTATAATATCAATGCAAGGAAATTGGGAGCGTTATGTAGCTCAGTTCCTGTCTGGCATTACCTTTACTCTCTGGTCGTTTGTCGGGCTTCGCTACTGGGTCTTTGCCCCCATTGTGTGCCACGCAGGCGTCTGTAAGCATCAAGGCATAACATTCTCATGGAATCATAAGAAGCGAGGCCTACAGGCATGATTGGCGTCAACCACACTATGGCCGGCGTTATTATTGCCGCAACCGTTCCGGCACCGCTTATACCCATCGTCGCTCTCATAAGTCACTTTGTAATGGACGCGTTTCCACATTTTGGAAATAGTGAAACGGTTAAGCCCTATACAAAATCATTTAGGTGGCTGCTAATTTTTGATGCGTTCTTATGCTTTTTGGCTCTTGCGGGCGGATTTTGGCTATTTCCAGATAAGCTAGCTTTACTTATTCTTGGCACGTTCTTTGCAACACTCCCTGACTTTTTATGGCTTTTGAAGGGTAGGGTCCGTTGGCTGAATCCGTATTTTTCTTTTGCACAAAAAATACAATGGGCAGAAAGCCCCGATGGATGGACATACGAAATAATTTATTTTTCCTTGCTATTTCTTACAATCAGCTACCTTGCATAAAAATAATCACACGATATATCGTGTGATTATCCATAATACATAATACATAGGTGCTTGGTACAGATGAGAGGACTTGAACCTCCACGCCCATACGGGCACTAGCACCTGAAGCTAGCGCGTCTACCAATTCCGCCACATCTGCGTATCACCTATTATACACTATCGACCGAACGATGATTGCGAAATAGTACCGTAATCTGACCGCAAATGCGCCACAACTGACCGAAGTTCAACTGTATCCTTCACGCCTGAATTTAGTGTATTGTGTGGATTAAAAATGGTTCGGATTTTTGCATAAAGCTCTGAAAGCTCCTCGCCTTCATGCTTCTTTATAAATGGAGACTTCAGCCTACCTTCGCCAGATTCGGCAATCGCCGAGCCACCATGCGACGTAACAGCAGTAATAAATGCATCGTACAATTTCAACATTTTTTGCTTATTCGCAACCGTCCGGAGATTAAATTGAGGCCAAAAATGATATATACTGTCGTTAATATTCCCAGAGAATGGCAATGAAATCTTATACTCAAGCGAGAGCGCCTGAATTGCATTCGTAAAATCCTCAAAACGCTCAGCTGGCACATGAACTCCCCGAAACAGTGAAGGCACAACCATATCCTTCTGATCTGACTGCTGCGCCGCTTTTACATAGCCTTCAAGCGCAGCTAACTCCTCAATCTCGTCCTGAAGAATAGCCACTTTTGTATGCGTCGCATTCAATTTTGTTGCCAACTTAACTAGCTTTTTAGCCTTTCTTTTTCTAGTTCTTTCGCTAAAGTCAGCGAGTCGGCAGATTATGATTCCTGCCATCTTTTTTCCGCCAGACATCGCTTCTGTTACAAAGCTATGCTTTTTGCCTTTGCCCATAGCCGAGCGTATAACTTCTCCATCGATATGAAGAGCATATTCTGGATCTAGCTTCCTGATGTCTCCTAGTATATCGTTTATATCTTGTGACGAACTAAATGCCATTGCAATAGTAGTCTGCTCTGGATTGTAAAAATCTGTGCGCAAGATCATTTCGGAAATTATGCCAAGTGTCCCCTGCGAACCAATAAATAACGGTGTTAAATCAAAACTTCCGCTTGCGTCTTTTACGCGCGAAATACTTGCATAACCGCTGTTGTCTAGCTCATCTGGATCAAGCTTATTATCAATCAATTTAATATTATCTGAAATTAAATTATCAACAGCTCGATATAGCTCACCCTCAAAATCCTGTTGACCTTTTTTCTTACTTAATTCCCTCTTGCTGAGACGTCGAGTTTGAATTGCATCGCCATTAGCCAAAACAACCTCAAGCTCTTCAACGTATTGATCCATCGTTCCGTATTTACCACTTAGTGGACCGCCGCTGTTATTTGCAATCGCACCACCAACTGTACTAAAGTGTTCGCTTTCTGGTGCTGCTGGAATCTGATACCCTTGAAGTTTAAGCGCTTGATTTAATTCACCGAATGTTACTCCAGGTTGTAAGCGAATCAGCCGCTGTTTACTATCAAACTCAAAAATACGGTTCATATATGCAGGTGTGTTGATTGATATGCCAGATCCAATTGCTGCACCGGTCTGATCAGTCCCCATGCCGCGAACAGTCATATTCATCACATGGCCTTTTTCGGCAAGCTGATACACAAACCGAGATACTTTTCGTATATCGTTCGTAACCCTGGGGTACACCACTAAATCTGGTGCAATAGCCAGCATGCTGGCATCGGTTGAGAGCATTTTGCGAACTGACGCGTCTGCAGTTACATCACCAAGTATGTGTTCGTTTAAGTAGTGAGCAATCTTACTCATAGCACTCCTCTATTCTAAGCTTTACCACCATCATACCATAAAATCGCTCGAGCTCTAAACACGTATTACACTTTTTTAGCACGAACAAGAATCGCCTCAAATGGATGTACGGTGATGCGTTCAGGGACCTCATACTCCATGGTTGCATTTGTGCTACAAATTACACGACCAGACCGCGGCAAATCTACATCTACCGAGAAATCTGTAAAATTAACGACCGTGTAGAACTCTGTATCTTCATGAGAGCGACGGAAGGTCATAATCTCATCACTCGTGTCTCGCCAGTTATCATAAAAACCATATCGCAGCGCCGGCTCATTAGAGCGGAGTCGCAACAATTTTTGATACATCTTTAAGAATGAGTGCCCCGTATTTTGTTGAGATTCTACATTAAGCCACTCTGTATGTGGGCCAACCGGAAGCCACGGTTTCGCACTAGAAAATCCAGAATTCTGCGAATCATCCCAGCGCATTGGTGTTCTATATTTGTCTCGAGCATCTAGCCCAGCGCCGCCCGAAAACCTATCAAAAGCATCTTCCGGTTTGATCTCTACGTCTAGCATACCGAGCTCTTCGCCGTAATACACAGACGGAACACCGGGCAGCGTCAATTCCATCACAGCCAGCGCTTTTGCCTGAGCCATACCAAATTTGCTCGCAATACGCATCTGGTCATGATTACCGAGTGTTGCCACTGGCAAATCTTTATAATATTGCCCAAACATGGCGTTAAAGCTATCCTGAAACTGTCTTGCCCACCACTGCAGCTGAAACCCTTCAAAGAAAAAGGTTGAGGCGTAGCCAGGGTTTATATCTTGCATTTTACGATACTGATCTAATCTGCTACCGAATCTATCATCTGGGTAAAATTCGAATACAATGAATCTATTGTCGTATTCGGCGATAACATCGGTCATCATCCTAAGATACTTATGGAGGTTAGGGCCACCCCGACTATTCGCATGAATATACGA
>CAZENS010000033.1:0-3522 GCA_964513905.1 uncultured Candidatus Saccharibacteria bacterium
TCTGCCGGCAGCGATTAGCTTAGCACCAGAAAGCGTACGCATAAAATTTAACGCCTTGCAGCACGCAGGCTATATTACAAAAAATCGTCCGTTCCCATGCGACAACAAAACACTTGTTAGAAGTATTTTTATTCTTCCAACCGAATCAATACTTGCCTACATCTCGTCTGCCGAGCAACTTACTTCACCCGACACACTCAATAAATTAAATACCGCCGCAAAAAGATACATGAAATCTGAAGGTGCCACTTCTAGCTCGGAGCGTAAGCAATTCATCACCGACAATTACCCACACGTTGTTAAGGCACTTGGTATTCATGCCCTTGAATGGGCTGGTTACAATAAGCGCCTTGTAACACCAGGCGATCGCCCGCTTCTTCCGATTACGGAACTATAACGCTACATTAATCTTTAATTCAATGTACCATTCACTGGGATAGTTGTTGTGGTTGTTGCCCATAATTGCCTTATGATATACTGGGTCTACTATGAAGTGATTCACTTCCTCTATTCGTGAACGTCGGGACGACCCCGATCGATGGCGACACAAACAATTCAATAAACAGCTACAGGAGGTATAACACTTGAAAGAATCAAGTAAATTCACGTTGTCTTTTTACTGGCAACAAGTCTCGCAGCACAAAACAAGCTTTTTTATAGCTTTAGTTTCCATTCCAGCGGCGATACTTATTATCGACACTGCTGTGCCGTTCTATTTTAGCCAAGCAATTGGCCAATTGGCAGACCAGCAGACCAACACAGTCTACACTACGCTATTAACCGCCGCAGGCATTGGGGCGATAGGCGTACTTCTGAACGCCATCGGTTTTCAATCCCTCACACGAGCAGAAGCAAATATAGGCGCAAAAATCCGTAAGAATGTTTTTAAACATCTTCTTCATAAGGATATGCGATTTTTTGTTAATCAAAAGATCGGTGCTATGACTGGCAAATACATCGATTTCTTCCGTAGCTACGTAACACTACAAGATTTATTGATTATCCGCACGCTGGGGTTCGTGCTGTCAATTACTGTAGGTCTGGGAATCTTAGCTACAAAATCAGTCTTACTGGCAGGCGTTCTATTGGCACTACTTATTCTTTTGGTTATTGAAGTAAAATGGAGTCTTAAAAAGCGCGAACCGTGGCGCGAAGCACGTAAAAAATATCGCACGGAACTATTTGGCAAAGTGGCCGATGCGCTCACCAACAGCCTTGTCGTTAAGGCGTTCGGAAGCGAAAAGACAGAGCTACAATCGGCCCATAAAACTAACGAAAAATTTCGGCGAGCGTTTATAAAAGATATTAGCTTTATAGCAGCTGAAGGCAGTGTGCGCGTAGCACTTCTGGTGACTGTTCAGCTTATTACTATCTCTCTTAGTACCTATCTCGTGCAGAAAGGTTCGATTGATATCGCAACGGCCATCTTTTCGATTAGTTACCTGCAGCTCGTGGGGTCTCGACTGTTTTCTATTGGCGAGCTCCTTAATGGCTATGAACAAGCGCTACTGGACGCCTCGCCCATGAGCGAAATGCTGGCAATAAAAAACCTTGTAACTGACAGCAAGTCAGCCCGCAAGCTAAAAGATTTCACACCCAGCATTACGCTCGACTCTATTTCGTATCAATATGATGACGCGGATGAAACGGTACTAAAAGATATATCTATTCACATACCTGCCGGGCAAAAAGTAGGACTGGTCGGACACTCTGGGTCTGGCAAGTCTACACTATCTCACCTACTGCTTCGTTTTAGTGACGTAACGAGTGGTGCAATAAAGATCGATGACCTTGATATACGCAATATCACTCAACAAAGTCTCCATCACACTATCGCCTACGTGCCTCAGGAGTCATCCCTCTTTCATCGTAGCTTACGCGAAAACATCGCCTACGGTAAACCAAGCGCCTCTGACGAAGAAATCATTGCTGCTGCCAAAAAAGCTAACGCCTGGGAGTTCATTTCCCAGCTGCGAGACGGCCTGGATACAATCGTTGGCGAACGTGGCGTAAAACTTAGCGGCGGCCAGCGTCAACGCGTAGCAATTGCTCGGGCTATCCTGAAAGATTCTCCAATTCTAGTACTCGACGAAGCAACCTCAGCACTCGACTCTGAAAGCGAAAGGCTAATCCAAACCGCTCTAGAAAAACTCATGAAAAACCGCACATCTATCGTTATTGCCCACCGCCTTTCAACCATCGCCAAGCTTGATCGAATAATCGTACTCGATAAGGGAAAGGTTATTGAGAATGGCGCACACGAAGAGTTGCTTGCGAAAAATGGTGTATACGCCAACCTATGGAAGCATCAAAGTGGTGGATTTATTGAAGAGTAGTCGGGCTCATAACGACAGGAATCGTGGAAACAACTGCAACGACGAGTAGCACTACCTGAAGTATAATTGTCCAGTGCACGACATCAGCCGCCTTGCGACGCACCGCTAATATACCGATTACTACTAGTAGCGCGCCTAGCATCAAAACATCTGAATATGAACCCAGGTTCATGCGAGAACCCTCGTTGTTATATAGTGTTGTTATCTGGGCACTTGCCGTCACTGCAAACATAGCCGTCGTCGTGATGAGAAAAGTAATATACGGCGAGAGTTGCCACGTGCGCTTCTTTGAGTACTTAACGACACCCAAATAAAGAGCTACTACCGCTAGTATCGCCACGAAAGACGACCAAAACTGCAGCCATCTATGCGATCCGTCACCGGAAAGTGCTACTAGCGGCTCGATTGAGATCGGTAGAAAGAATAGTGCTCCGCTAACACCGGTATGCACACCCACAAGCACTGCACCAACAATGGCTCGCTCGGCGCGGCGACGTTTTATAAGTAAAAAGCTCGCTGCAAATACCAGCGCCGGCACAATCGTGTGGGCAATGAGCATCATTATCACAACATCGTACCCCGCAGAACCTGCTGCGCTAGACATAAACTTGCCGAATTGCCACACGCCAAGAAGCGTAATAATCACCATACAAACCGTGAGTATATAGGCACTCACCGTTACAAACTGTGGTTTATTAAAAAATGGCTTCACATTTTTCCTTTTTATATTTTGCTGTTTCGTTCACAGTATATCATACAATAATTCGGCCAAATCGCAGCTATAGCCTTCTTAACGTATCACTCAAAACACCCTCCTTGCAGAGAGGGTGTTTTGAGTTGTTCGACTAGCTTGATTATTTTTCTGAATCAGCTTCCTCTGTAGCAGCTTCTTCACCGCCATTGTCAGATTCCACCGCATCGGCATCAGCTTCTTCAGCATCACCACCAGCGGCTTCGTTTGCAGCCTGCAATGCGCTTGGTTCGTATACAGAGGCAATCACAAGGTCCATAATGGTAACATCATCGTCGTCTGTTCCTTCGCGACCGTCATCGTTATCGACAATCTCCACATTCTCTGGAAGATCAATATCGCCAACGGTTAGCTTATCGCCCGCTTCCTTCAAGTCTGCGGCTGAAACATTCAATACCTCTGGAAGTTCCATTGGCAATGCTTTTACTTCTATCT
>CAZENS010000034.1:0-1256 GCA_964513905.1 uncultured Candidatus Saccharibacteria bacterium
GAATCTGGCGAAAAAGATTCTGCAAAAGAAGATGATAAGGCTGACGCAAAAACACAAGAGATTGATTCAGCGGCTGTAAAAGAGGAAGCCGAAAAAGAACAGAAACGTAAGGCTTTTGCTCATAAGCTAAATAATATTCTTGGTGATTTAACCGGGGCTCATATACGTGAAAATGAGACGCCGGATGAATACGAAAAAAGAATGAAGAGGCGCTCTACGGTTAAGAAGATTGGAGGAGCCGCCATAATAGTTGCAACCGGTGCGTTGGGTATTTTCAGGGTTCTCGATCGAACAGGAGCGGGTGAAGCTATAAGTGAAAGTGCCGCGGGCTGGTTAGAAAATGCTAAGGAGTGGCTCGGATCGTTGGGCGACGGGGGCTTCTTCGGCGGTGATAATGACGGTAATATACCAGAGCTTGATGCCGACAAAGTTCCAGGCGCAGAGGGCGCTGAAGGTGCTGATGCTGAAGCTAATGCTGAAGGCGCTGAAGGTGCTGATGCTGAAGGCGCTGAAGCCGAGGGCGATGATAACGCCGAGGCTGACGCTGATTCAAACGGCGAAGAGTATATGACCAAGGAAGAGTCTATGCGTGCTGAGCTTGATTTTATCGATAATCCTGACAAAGAAAAGCCAAACGATTTTAATCATATATCAGTAGAAGAACTTAAGAATAGCGATGAAACTGCTGACATGTTCCCAGGCCACGATGCTATGCTTGATCAGTTTGAGCAGAGCCCAACAGAGCTTGCATCATTCTTGTTCAAGTTTAATGAATATGGACTTGCGGACCTACCTGCAGAGCTTGATGTTTTGCCAGGTGAGTCAATGACAGATTACGCATCTCGAGTTGGTGATTTAATGCACGGAAGTGATGAAATTCACCAGCAGGGTATAGACTTGGCAATCGAGACTATGCAAGAAAACGTAGGTGAGTTACGTGATATGCCAAGTAACTACGCATCGGCATATGTAGTGCCAAATGCAGAAGGTACTGCGGCCGAGGTATATGTTGACGGGAGTGTGTACGATCCATCTGTAGATGATCAGTTCCAATCACTTACACCTGACGGTAAATTTGGTGTTCGTTATCCGTGTGGTCAGTGGGTTGAGCTACAGGCAGACGGTTCTCAGGTCGATGTAAAAACTGGTGAAGTTTATGCACCTATAGTAGAGCAGCAACTTCCACAGGGTGGTGGTACTCCAGCTCCAGTTGAGCAGGTAGTAGAGCAACCAATCGGTGGCGGTGAAGTTCCTAC
>CAZENS010000034.1:1356-3186 GCA_964513905.1 uncultured Candidatus Saccharibacteria bacterium
ACACCTCCAGAAGTTCCTACGACACCTCCAGAGACACCTACTCTTAATCCGAAGGATCAAACTGAAGGTATAAACGTCAACAAAGACCTACCAGAGCAACCGGGTATGGGTGATCAAGCAGGTACAATCGAATCCGGTGAGCTAGACACCAATCCAACTGAAGCACCTGCTGAGTATATTCCCCCAGCCGCCCCAGCAGCACCAACGGGGCTAGCTGAAGGAGCTACCGAAGTTCCCGGTCGAGGTAACGCAGAAGTTGTGGGTAACGCGCCAA
The DNA here is from genome assembly GCA_964513905.1 of uncultured Candidatus Saccharibacteria bacterium. Lineage (GTDB taxonomy): Bacteria > Patescibacteriota > Saccharimonadia > Saccharimonadales > Saccharimonadaceae > CAMEGH01. The sequence goes on from CAZENS010000034.1 coordinate 1,631, forward strand.
TCCCTGCGCCAGAGGCTAGCGTCAACAGCGGAGTTGCAGAAAGTGTTCAACAAGAGGCAACTGAATCTGGAGCTGGCGCATATGACGGTGGAACCGGTATAACAGAAGAAGTCACTCTACAGTAATTAATTTAAACAAATAAGGAGAAAAATAATGAAAACAACTATCAATAAATTAACCCAAGCTCTTAGTAAGATGCCTACGCAAGTTGGAGTATATGTAGCAGTAGCAGCAACAGTAATTGGTATCGGTGGATCGGTTCTAGCGTATGGCCCAGAGCGTCCAACCTTTACAATCGAAAAGCCAGCCGATCACGTAACGTTTAATGCGATAACTAACAATCCAAACTATGGCGACGAGCGCAACTTCATGTTAATAAAAGATGCGGCTAACACATCTGCAGGCGGTTGGAGCGACAAGGTTGACGTGCAAGACGGTAAAGAATATATTGTACGCCTATACGTACACAACAACGCGGCAGATAACCTAAATAAGGTAGCAGAGAACACCCGTTTGTCGGTAAACTTCCCAACAAATACTGCAAATAGTATTAAGATCGATGGTTTTGTAAGCGCAAGCAATGCAAACCCAGCAAAGGTTTGGGACGACGTAGTAATGCGAAGCGATAAAAAGTTTAACATCGCCTACGTACAAGGGTCTTCTCGTTATCATAACAATGTTAATCCAAGCGAAGGTTTTGCTCTTTCAGATAGCATAGCAACTAATGCCGGTGCACTTGTGGGATACGACAAGATGGACGGTCGAGTTCCTGGATGTTTCAAGTATTCTGGTATTGCAACCTTTAAAATTAAAGTACGAGCCGAGAAGACTCCTAACTTTACAATCGATAAAAAAGCTCGTATTAACAACACTGGTGAGTGGCAAGATAGCGTAACTGCTAAGCCTGGCGACAAGCTACAGTATCGTATTGCATACACTAATACTGGCGAGACGATTCAGAACAATGTGGTTGTAAAAGATAAGCTACCAAAAGGTGTTACATACACTACAGGATCAACATCGGTTCTTAACGCGAATAATCGAGACGGATTTGGCGTAAAGGTATCTGATAATATGTTCGCAGCAAGCGGAATTAACATCGGAAATTACGGTCCTAAAACAAACGCAGGTATTTACTACAATGCCACGGTTCCTGCGGCAGATAAGCTAGCCTGTGGAGTTAACAAATTAGTAAACACAGCAACGGTCGAAACCGATAATGGTGGTAAGACTGATACGGCTGAAGTGATCGTGAATGTTGAATGTCAACCAAACGAATGTAAGCCAGGTATTCCTGAAGGCGACGAGCGATGTGCAGATGTTCCTGTAGCGCCTACAACTCCTACGGAGCTTCCACAGACTGGTCCTGCTGAAGTAATCCTTAGCCTGATTGGTATCGCTGCACTAGCTGCTGGTATCGCTTACTGGTACAAGAGCCGCCAAGACCTTAAGAAGGTACTTGCGGAAGGTGCAACCGGACACGGATCAAGTAAGAGTGCATCTGCTGAAGCTCCAAAGCTACTGCGAGCACGAACAGATACTAAAGAAGCTGATAG
>CAZENS010000035.1:0-2731 GCA_964513905.1 uncultured Candidatus Saccharibacteria bacterium
GTTTGCAGAATATTGATACCTCTGCTATAATCACTGGGATGATTACTAAAGACAACAAGGAAAAAGCGATTGCTTTGACTCAGGTTGGCAAGAACGATGTCGGCAGCCCACAGGTGCAGGTATCAATCTTGACGGCTCGTATCAAAGAGGTTACAGAGCATCTTAAGGCGAATAAACACGACTTTATGGCTCGTCGCGGACTTGTACAGATGGTAGGAAAGCGCAAGCGCCTCCTGAAGTATCTTGAGCGAACCGACTTTGATGCATACAAAGCAACACTTGAGAAGCTAGGTCTTCGTAAATAATACGGTTACTAGCTAAAATACATCTCACTCTCAGTAGTGAGGTGTATTTTATTACAATTCAAAAATTATTAATAAGATTGACGCTATGTATTCGCCAATCGCACCGCTATCCGCTATAATAGAAACGTAATAATGCGGAAGGTGATAGATAAAAACGTTGCACGTCTAGCAAAGTTTTTACCTGTTACTCTCCGCAATAAGAAAGGAGACTCTTTATGAGTACTATTAATCCAAACGGTAAGGATATTTTTAGCCTTACAACCGAGCTTTGCGGTCGGCCACTAACACTAGAAGTAAATAGGGTTGGGTTTCGAACTACAGCCAGCGTACTTGTTCGTTACGGTGATACGGTTGTTCTAGGCACCTCACAGGTTGGCACCAAGCCGATTCAGCTCGATTACTTTCCACTAAGCGTTGACTACGAAGAGAAGATGTATGCAGCTGGTAAAATTAGCGGCAGTCGATTTATTAAACGAGAAGGTCGACCAAGCGATGAGGCTATTTTGATTGGTCGTCTGATTGATCGCCCAATTCGACCACTCTTTCCGAAAGGCTATCGACAAGAAGTTCAGGTGGTTTCGAGCGTGCTTTCGATGGATCCAAGTTTCCGACCTGATATGGTTGCGATGATTGCTGCCAGTAGTGCACTTATGTTAACTGGTACTCCGTTTGACGGTCCAGTAGCGGGCCTAAGAGTTGGCCGAGTAAATGGCGAGTTTAAAGCATTTCTTACACCAGAAGAGCGAGAGCAAAGCGATCTTGATTTGGTTGTCGCTGGTATCGAGAGCGGTATTACCATGGTGGAGGCGGCAGCTAACGAAGTTCCTGAAAGCGACATTGTTGCGGCGATGGCGTGGGCACATGATCAGCTTCAGCCAGCAATTGCGCTGCAAAAGGAGCTAGCCGAGAAGATTCAGCCAGTTGCGCAGGAATATGAGCTGGTGTTACCGAATACAGATATTCAGGCAGAGGTTGATGCGTGGGTTGATGGAAAGTTTGGTTCAGATATCCGCAAGGCGTACCCAGAGCGAAACAACGTCGTGAACGAGATTCGTTGGGATTTTCATAATACAATGGCCGAAAAAATCGGTGATGAATACGAAGAATTGCGTGATGAATACGATGAGGCATTTACTTATGCACTTCATAATGACGTGCGACGAGGAATTGTTGAAGATAACCTGCGCCCAGACGGCCGTAGGCTAGAGGAGGTCAGGCCGCTGAGCAGCGAAGTGGGAATTCTTCCACGCACACACGGTAGCAGCTTGTTTACCAGGGGCGTAACCCAGGCGATGAACATTGTAACGCTTGCGCCACTTAGCTATGCGCAGATTGTAGATACGATGGAAGTAACCGACGGTGAACGACGCTACATGCATCACTACAATGCGCCAGGTTACACTGTTGGCGAGGTTCGTCGACTTGGTAGCCCAGGGCGCCGCGAAATTGGGCATGGCTATCTAGCAGAGCGAGCGCTAGCGCCAGTATTGCCAAGCGAAGAAGATTTTCCGTATGCAATTCGTAGCGTTACCGAAATTATGAGCCAAAACGGCTCAACCTCGATGGCGGCAACCTGCTCTAGCTGTTTGGCATTAATGGACGCTGGTGTTCCACTAAAAGCGCCAGTCAGCGGCATAGCTATGGGTCTTATGATGGACGGTGATACGCCATACGTTTTGAGCGATATTGCTGACGCCGAGGATTTTGCTGGTGATATGGACTTTAAGGTGACTGGTACCGAAAAGGGCGTTACCGCGATTCAGATGGACATGAAGGTGCACGGCCTGCCAGTTGATGTTCTACAACAAGCAATTGAGCAATCTCGACCAGGACGCATGTTTATTCTTGATCACATGAAGAGTGTACTTGCCGAGCCACACAACAATCTGAGCCCGTATGCTCCACGCATCGAGAAGATTAAAATTAATCCAGATAAAATTGGAGCAGTGATTGGCAAGGGTGGTGAAGTAATTAACAAAATTACGTCAGAGACCGGTGCTGAGATCGACATCAAAGAAGACGGACTGATTACGGTAGCAAGCCCTGATGGTGCGTCTATCGAGAAAGCTCTAGAGTGGATAAAAAGCCTTACGGTTGAGCCAGAAGTCGGGCATATTTACACCGGTAAGGTGGTTACAATTAAAGATTTTGGCGCGTTTGTGAATATTCTTCCTGGGATCGACGGAATGCTACATATTAGTCAGTTGAGCGACCGCCGCGTGGAAAAGGTGACAGACGTAGTAAAAGAAGGCCAAGAGGTTCGAGTGAAGCTTACTGCTATCGACGAAAAGGGTCGACTGGCGCTAACGATGAAAGGTCTGGATAAGTAGTTTATCCAATATGAACACGCAAAAGCAGCAGCTTGACGATTTAGCTAAAGATATAATTGATCAGGGTGTTTGCGCTGATTTGGCAAAAACCGCTAC
>CAZENS010000036.1:0-1400 GCA_964513905.1 uncultured Candidatus Saccharibacteria bacterium
TCTGTTACAATTGGTAGGATTGAATAACTAATATAAGAGGAAATCATGGCAAAGAAAGCAGTCATTAAAGTAGGCGGCAAGCAATATATCGTCGCTGAAAAAGAGACCCTCCTGGTGGACCTCCTCCCGGAAGGCACAAAAGAGCTCGAGACTGAAGCATTGATGGTGATCGACGGTGACAAAACCACTGTTGGAACCCCTGCTGTTAAGGGCGTAAAAGTAAAGGCAAAGGTTGCTGAGGCACTAGTAAAAGGTGATAAGCTACGAGTGATTCGCTACAAGAGTAAAAAGCGTGTTCACAAAGAAACAGGCCATCGCCAAAAGTACACAAAACTCGAAGTTACTTCGATTAAATAGTACACAAAAGCACTCCACGTAATATCGATGGAGTGTTTTTTAATTGATAAAAAATGCTGGTTGGTGATTATAAAACTGCGGCAGTTTTGTTTTTACTTATGCTATAATAATGAAAGCATGAGGGAAAATAAATAATAATGGCGACGGTAATTTCTGTTACGAATCAAAAGGGTGGCGTAGGAAAGACTACGACTGCAACGAACTTGGCGTATTATTTGGCAAAGGCAGGTAAAAAAGTTCTGCTGATTGATTTCGATCCGCAAGGAAATGCTACGAGTGGGCTGGGTATTGATAAAGAGAAGCTTGATGGAACTATGAGTGAAGTAATGCTTGAGTCTAAGTTGCTACGTGATGTGTTAATTAAGACGGAATTTAAGAATTTATGGCTAGCACCAAGTACGCCGCATTTGGCAAACACTGAAGTTGAGTTGGCGCAGGCGCATCGTCGCTTTACACGGCTGCGTAATGCGATTGATAATACACCCAACTTCGACATTGTTATTATTGATAGTCCACCTAGCTTAAGTTTGCTAACAGTGAATGGACTGATCTCTGCGCGTTACGTGTTATTGCCGGTCCAAGCAGAATTTTATGCGCTTGAAGGCTTGGGGCAGCTACTCGAAACAATGAAGCTTGTGCGTAAGAGTATGAACCCGACGCTTGATTTATTGGGAGTTCTTCCTACGATGGTTGATAGTCGTACTAGCTTAAGCCAGCAAGTGCACGAAGAGATAAAAAAGCATTTTCCAGGCAAAGTATTTAAGCAGACAATCCCTCGAAATATTAGGTTAGCTGAGGCCCCTAGCCATGGCGTGCCGATTGGGGAGTATGATCGCTGGAGTAAGGGCGCACGTGCGTATAAGGCGGTCGCAAAGGAGGTTTTGGATCGTGTCGGCTAAAAAAAGAGGATTAGGAAGAGGCTTTAGTTCATTGATACCAGATGAGCTATTCGATGAGTCGTTTGACCCAACTGCGGCGCAAGACGACCAGGTGAGTGAACTACGGAACATAAAAATCGAGGAAATTATCCCAGATCCACAGCA
>CAZENS010000036.1:1500-2663 GCA_964513905.1 uncultured Candidatus Saccharibacteria bacterium
TTAAGAGATCAGTTCAATCTGTCGCTTGAAGAAATTGCAAAGCGGATGGGTGTTCGCTCGGTAAGTACTGTTAGTAATAAAATGCGTCTCCTTAAGCTACCAAAAATAATTCAAAAAGCTGTTGCGGAGTTGATTATTAGCGAGGGCCAGGCGCGGCCGCTTATTGGACTAGACGCTGATGTAGCAGAAAAGCTTTTGCAGAGTATTACCCAAGAGGGCTGGAGTGTTCGAAAGATAGAGCAGATGGTGGTGCAGTTAAAAGGTGGTGGCGGGGCAAAGCCTGCGTCTCATCGGACGCCAACGTTACACGACACTGAAACAAAGCGAATTGCTAAGCGATTAGGTTCGAAGGTAAAAATTAGCAGCAATGCAAAAGGATCGGGAAGAATAACGATTTCTTTTAAAGATGCCGAAGATCTACAGCGGCTAGAAACGCTACTTGCAGGCGATAAGTAAACTAGTTTAGAACGTACGAATTTTGTTCACAGGCCATATTCGTAGGCTAACCGGCCCAATAACATCGTGGAATGGAACATAGCCAAGTCCGTTTCGTGAATCGAATGAATAGCTACCTTCTCGGTGGTCACCAGAAACAAACAATGTTCCCTCTGGCACGGTTATGTCAACGTTGCCTGTGGTTGGGCTTCCGGGCTCATTGTTAAAGTTGTCGTCTGGGTTAAATCCAGCTGGATGCTCGTGATTAATAACTGTGAATTTTCCATCTTCAAGGATCACTCGTTCGCCCGGGAACGCAATAACTCGCTTAACGATATATGCGTCTTCATTGCCGGGGTCGTAGTTTGGGTTATTAAATACAATAACCTGACCACGACTTGGGATATATTCTTTATTTTGAAATTGTGTAGTGGTAACTGCAAGGCGATTTACGATGAGTCTATCGCCTGTGTGCATCGTTGACTCCATACTTGGGCCAACAACAGAGAAGGTTCTAAAAATAAATGTGTTTATAAATATTGTGCCTACGGCAACCGCTACGACAAATAAAAAAATGCCAAGACCATCTTTAATGGCCGGGTGTCGCTGTAAAAAAGTAGCACTCATCTTAATTACTATACACTAAAATTATGGCAAATAGTGCAAAAAGCACAGCACAATCATCTTTGATATTGAGCGATTATTCTGTATTATAGGTTGAGTAGTTA
>CAZENS010000037.1:0-2659 GCA_964513905.1 uncultured Candidatus Saccharibacteria bacterium
GCTTTTGTGATTGCACTCACCGTAATGATTCTATCTGCCATAAGCAATGCCTGCTGTTCAATTTCATGAACAATAGGATTTCCGCCAAGTTCTCCTGATCTATCGAATTCCGTTGCATGAACATGAACCACTAGTGGCGCGTCCGTAAGCTCCTTTGCCTTAACGCCGGCCTCCATTGTTAGCCAATCGTGTGCGTGAATAACATCTACGTCATGCTTTTGAACAAAATCTTCAATAAAGTTTACGTATCTCTTTTGAACACCTCGCATATCCTGAAGATCACCAGCATCGGCCTCTGTTAGTCTGCCAGCCCTAACGGAATGACTATCATAGGCACCTAGGCCATTTCTTTCTAGTGGAGTAATCGGTGCTACCGAGTGGATATTCATGAAATCAATATCAGGATGCTCGGCTTCGTAGGGAACAATAAAATCAATAGTAGCGCCTTGAATAGATAAGGCTTTCGCAAGATGGTAACATGCCACCCCCAGGCCACCACTATTATGTGGCGGTAATTCCCACCCTAGCATTAGTATATTCATAACACCTTATTACGTTTCAGTGTAAACGTATCCCGCTCCTTTTTTATCTAGCGTTTGCCTTCATTATAGAAAATGCTTACGGTTTTTACAAGGCCTAACGTGAGATATTTTTATAATCTTATTTTAAGGTTTTTTTAGTTGATGTACCAGAAAGCTGTTGATGAATTTTTGATTCAAATTGCTTTCGAGCAAAATAGCCAATGCGACCTGTTACATACACACCCCAACGCTCTGCATATGCCCAGTTTTCACCAACTGGAATAATAGTTGCTGGCCGCACGTTGCGGTAGGGCAGGGCCGGTAATTTTTTCTTTTTTCGCTCAAGATACCTAGATAGATAATCTGCCATTGATAGCGCTGCTACTGCAGTGCCACTGTCGTGGGTCGAGGCCGCATCACCAATCACGAATATATCTCTATACGCCTCCAGATATGGGTTTACCGTTACGCGGCCATCTTTTGCGAGTGTAAAATATTCCGGGTTGTCTTTATAAAATGGATGCGGAGCCATTCCGGCCGTCCAGATAACGGTCTTCGTCGGAATCTTCTTATCGTTCAATGTAATATGTGTTTTATCAAACGATCGAACTTTATTATTCAAAATTACGTTTACGCCCATTAATAGCAAGCGCTGGGTAACGATATGACTGGCGCTTTTTGAATGCCTTGGGAGAAGCCGATCTGAAGATTCAACGATTGTAATGTGAATATTCGTATGCTGAACCATGTGTTGCTGCTTAATATGCTGCACATAAGCAGAAAGTGAGCCAGCCAGCTCAACTCCAGTTGGCCCGCCTCCAATAATTACATAATTTTTATCAAGTTTTCTGTCACGAATAAGCTCATCTTTTAACTGTGTGTGAAACTGCGCTATCTCTTTGAGGGTGTCTAGTTTGATGCTTTGCTTTTCAACTCCCTTTACATCAAAGAATTTGGTTACCGAGCCGAGAGCAAGCACAAGGGTGTCATAAGAATAAGAAGTGCGCTTTCCGACCGCCATATTTCTAGCTGGATCAAGCGAGACTATCGTATCTTTAATGACCTTTACCTTAGGGTGTTTAGAAAAAATATCCTTAAGATTGGAAGTCGCAGTGACTGGATCTTCGCCAGTTAGGACAGAGTAGAGCGCCGAATGATATAGAAAATACGGCTTTTCTGATATTAGCGTTACTTTGCCAATATTTCGTTTTGAAATCTCTAGAGCTGCTCTAACGCCCGCAAATCCGCCCCCGACTATAACCGTATGCATAACTACATTGTAGCAGACCAAGACGACCTTACGGGAAAAATTGTAGTGTATACTTATTCACATGAGCAAAGAGCAAATTAGCACAAAAACTAACCCAATCACTATTTTAATTATTTCGATTGCTGCAATTATCGTTGTTATAATGTTTGGGGGGATATTGGATAATAAATCAAAATCACTTGGTGTTGCACCAGAAGATGCGCCCATTAGCGCGACAGTATCAAAAAATAAGGAAGCACCTACGATAACAGTATATATTGACCCTTTGTGTCCACGCTGTAAAGAATATTTTGACGACACCTTAAAAAGTGTAAAGAAAGAATACGTTGATACAGGCAAGTTGCAATTAGATGTACGACTGCTTAGTATTATCGCTGAAGAATCAGCGCCGCTTGTGCAGTTATCGATGTGTGCAAACGAGCAGGGGGCATTTTGGAAGACGCTTACTTTTACATTTGATGAGCTCTATCGAAAAAATGGTAAAAACCCCGCGGATAACGCACTGAGTTTCTTTAATGACCATAGCTACACAAAACTTGCAAAAACTCTAGGTACTAATGCGACCAAGCTTGAATCCTGTGTATCAAAAAATACGTACCTACAAAAAATTGAAGAAGGCAACCACACCGCCTTCCAGGGAGGTGTGAATAGCACGCCAACAACTTTTATACCAGGTACCGATATAATCAGCGGCTACGTTACTTATAGCCATATTAAGCCTATTCTAGATAGAGTTGAGTAGTTTACATTTTTTATATCGGTTGCTACAATTATTGAAGTGGCAAACGAAGGAGTATAGCTCAGCTGGCTAGAGCACAGGTCTCCAAAACCTGGTGTCGGGGGTTCGAGTCCCTCTACTCCTGCCAAA
>CAZENS010000038.1:0-2595 GCA_964513905.1 uncultured Candidatus Saccharibacteria bacterium
TTGCCGAAATTTTTATGCGCGAAACCGAAGAGTATTTTGCGCAGCGAGTGGAATAGGGGTGGTGCGGACCTTCTGTAGCGAGTATAATAAGAGAAAGGGTAGGTAGGGATCCTAAGTAATTCGATAGCTAAGACGGAGTTTTTATGAGTGAGAAAAGTACGCCCGAGGTAGAAGACGTCTCTTCACTAAAGGTGCAGATTGAGCAATTGCAACGGCAATTGAAAGAGAGCGAGACTGAAAAGGAGGCGCTACGACACGAACTGCGAGTTGAGCACAGCCAATATGTAAACACGGTGCGCTCGCTTAGCTATCGTGTCGGCAGGGTAGCGACGCTACCGCTTCGTGTTGCTAAAAAAACTTTACAAAAAGCCAAGCACGTGCATCACGAATGGCGACAAGAGCGACGAATCTTGGGTCGTATTACACAAGTATACGGTATAAATGACGAAAATAGTGATCAAAAAATAAAATTCGACATCATCATTCGGAGCTACTATCACCCTACTAGCTCAACTTTTATTCGCCTGCTTTCGCCACTTACGTTCGGCTCTCTTGGTCAGAAACTCCATGTAAAGTTGGTTGATGGCGAAAAATATACACTCCGCGCAGACGCCGGTGGAGTCATCGTGCAGCGTACGGCGTTGCCAGATATGGCAGCAGCTCAGCGGCTTGTCGAAGAGGTTCGTGCGCGCAATCTTCCGCTTTTTGTTGATACGGATGATGCTTTTGGCGACTTGGACAAGAGTCATCCGCAGTATTCCATACAAAAAGAACGTTCAGATGCGTTGCGGTATGTGATTGAGCGTGCGGATGAAGTGTGGTACTCGACCGAAAATCTTAGTAAGCTGTATGAGAATCAGTCTTTCAAGGTGGTGCATAACACGCTTGATGGGCGAGTGTGGCCTATTTTGGGCGGCCGGGAGTTGGCGCCGTTCGAAAAGGACGCTCCGCTACGCATGGTATACATGGGAACGATGACGCATAGTGAAGATTTTGCAATGATTATCCCTGTATTTGAACGATTATATCGCCAGTATGAAGGAAAGTTTGAGTTGCATGTAATTGGTGTTGCGAAAGGACTTGGTGAGTATCCATGGATCATTACTCATAAGCCTGAGAGTGCGCTGTATCCCGATTTCACTGAGTGGTTTAGTAGTGCGTTGCCACGATTCGACTTGGGCCTTTCGCCACTGGTAGATAGTTCATTTAATCGTGCAAAGTCGGATATAAAATGCCTTGATTACATGGCGAGCGGTGTTATTCCGATGGTTTCGAATGTGGCGGCGTACCAAAATCCAGCACTAAATGAGTTAATTCTGCGTGTTGAAAATACAGATGACGCATGGTTTACGGCGATCGAGAAAGAAATTCTTTCGCTTCCCGAGCAGAGAACTAAGCGTGAGGCTGTGCTTTCGCGGGCACTCGCCTACGTTAATGAAGAGCGCTTTGTGCGAGTTGCAAGCAAAGTGCTTGAAGAGAGTATTGTCACTGCAACGGAGAGGCGAGCGGTATGAAGCAAAAGATAAAAGCACTTTTGCAACGAAATAAGGTTCGCAGGGCTGTATATATTTTTCAAGCGCCGATTTCATACGTAGTAATTTCAATAAGTGGGCTTTTTGACAAGCGATGGTACGAACTGCAATGTAATGTGATTGATCGCGCAAAGCTACCATTAGGAAGTTACTTGCTACATTATCTTTTAGCGGGGCGCAGAAAAGGATATACACCTCATCCGTTTTTCGTGCCAGAGTATTTTGATCCACGTAATTGGCATCGTTCGATGGTTGACCCACTTGCGCGTTATATTATTGATGCAAAAAATTGGCAAAAATCAACGAGCTCTCTTTATGTGACGTTAAAAATTAAAAAAGGGCGGGGGCCGGCGCTACGTCGTGCGATTGGCGACAAGAGATCTTTGTTCGCTGCACTTGAACAGTATCAGCAGCAAGAAGCAATGCGCGACAAGACACGCCCAGTGGAGGTATTTGACGAGCAGGCTGAGCAGGATTGGCTTGCAAGATATCCAATTAAATCGGACACAGCACCGCTCGTGTCGATTATTATGCCAACCTGGAATCGTGAAACGTTGATTATGTCGGCGATTGCCTCGGTGCGGGCGCAGACCTATCAAAACTGGGAGTTATTAATTGTTGACGACGGCTCAACTGATAACACGATCGAACGTGTACAGGAGTTGCAAAAAGAAGATGGTCGAATTCATATTTTTGAGGCAAACCACGGGGGTGTGTGCAAGGCACGTAATTTGGGGATTGAAAAGGCGAGCGGTAAATGGGTTGCTTTTCTTGATTCTGACAACACCTGGACGCCGCACCATCTGCAGGCAATTATCCTAGGTGCAGAGGGAAATGACGCTCAGGCAGTGTACGATGCAATCAGGATGAATCGCGGTGACGCTACTCCCCTGTTTCGCACAACAGCGCCAGACGCTTCGTTGCTACAGATAGGTAATTATATCGATTTGAATGCACTGGCGGTCTGCAAGTCGATACTTGATGAGATCGGTAGTTTTGATGAGCGACTACGTCGTATGGTAGATTACGATTTGGTGTGTCGAATTAGTGCTGTTGTTGATTT
>CAZENS010000039.1:0-2576 GCA_964513905.1 uncultured Candidatus Saccharibacteria bacterium
GAATATCGAGGCTGTTGTTCTTGTTTGTAGCTGGGCTCGTGGAATTCATCGAGTACGATCATGCCAAGGTTTGCGATGGGCAAAAAAAGCGCAGAGCGAGGACCGATGACTATTTTTGGAGTTTTTGCGTGCAATGCACGTAGCCAGACCGCGTGTCTTTGTGCCTCTGTTTGGCGAGAATGAGTAACGAGCACATCATCGTGAAGCACTTGCTTAAACTCATCGAGTGTTTGCGATGTCAGCGCTATTTCTGGAACTAGAATAATAGAGGAGAAGCCATCTTTGAATAACTTTTTTGCACACTCTATGTATACGAGTGTCTTACCTGATCCTGTCACTCCATGGAGTAGGTGGGTCGTTGATGCGCTCTCTATGATTGTATCGATAGCCTTTTGCTGGCTGGACGTAGGCTTTTTTTCGACAGAGGCTCTAACTGTTTTATGCTCTAGTGGTGCTTTCTTCTGACGTTTTTTTGTAATACCGCTAGGCAATAATGTATTCAGTGTGCTTGAAAGATGAGTTTGATAATAGGCTGACATCCACTTAGCGGTTTTTATAAGTGCTATCGGGAGCGCTGTTTCATCGACGATGCTAGCTATTTGTTTGCATTCGTACATTGGTTTTTTTGTTTTGGCCAGAACGATGCCAACGGTAGTCTTCTTGCCAAGCATTATGGTAACAATGGTGCCGACAGGAACTTGTACGGCAGAGCTATAAGTAAAGTGTTCACTGTCCTTTCTAGAGAGTATAATTGGGGCAACCTCAAGGTAATACATAGAACAAGTATAGCACTCTAGTGACTAACAAACAGAAGCGTTTACTGCTATACTAATGGGTATGTATTTTAGGAATCGAAACGAGGCTGGCATGCAATTAGCAGCTGAGCTTATCGAGAGGTATCGCTACGAGGATTGCGCAGTTGTGGCACTCAATGATGGCGCCGTGTTGGTGGCTGAGCCGATCGCAACAGGGTTACATAGTGTTCTTACGATGTTGCTGATTGAGAATATAGAGATACCAGGTGAGGGACTTACGATTGGTGGCGTAAGTCAGGCAGGGACGTTTACTTATAATGGTATGCTTTCGGCTGGAGAGGTCGAGGGGTACCGCCAGGAATTCTTTGGCTATTTTGAAGAGCAGAAGCGTGAAGCAATGAGTCGAATAAATAGACTACTCGGTGATGGAGGGCTGATTGATAAGGATTTACTTCGAGGCAGAAATATTATTCTTGTCTCTGATGGATTTCAAGATGCCGCTTCGCTAGATGTCGCGCTTGATTTTTTGAAACCAATTAGAACGAAAAAGTTAGTTATTGCCACACCTACAGCAAGCGTTCCTGCGGTAGATAGATTGCACTTGTTTGCAGACGAGCTCCATGTGCTTGATGTAAAGGCAAACTTTATGGGAGTAGATCATTATTATGAGGAAAATGACATTCCTAGCCACGAAGATACGGTAAAAAAGATCAACGACACGATATTAAATTGGCGATAGTGTTCGATTGGCTTTGTATAGCACGCACAGACAATTCACTTGAGAATTGTGCACATGTTGTGTAAAATGATAAGGAGATAGGTGGTAGATAATGTTAGACGTTTTTATAACTTCACGAGTTCGGCGCAAGATTGTAGTAGTGTATGCAAAATACCCCGATTTTAAGACGCACGTACGTGGCCTTGCTAAGTTGATTAAAGAAGATCCAGGTAATATTCAACGTGAGCTAAAGCGACTAGAGAAGGTTGGGTTTTTGCACAGCGAAAAGCAGGGGAATACAAAAATATATTCTACAAATAAGAGCTTTATGATTTTTAAAGAGCTACAAAGTATCGTTATAAAATCACAACAGCAATCATCTCGACCAAAGCGCCCTAGCACAGGTCTCTAGATATGAGCTTATTCGATAAAATTTTAGCCTCGCGCGGGCTGGTTGGCTTGGAGGCTGACACTTTTCTTCGGCCAGATTATCAAGCATCGAGCGGCGACCCGTATCTTTTGCCCGATATGCAAAAAGCGGTTGATAGATTAAAAATTGCCCACGAAAAGCAAGAGAAAATTGTAATTTATGGCGATTACGATATCGACGGCTTAAGTGCAACAACTCTGTTGCTAGATGCGTTTTCGTCTTTTGGATTTACAAATGTAGATGCGTTTATTCCGAACCGGTTTGTAGAGGGGTACGGTTTAACGATGGGTGCTGTCGATAAGCTACGGGCGATGAAGGCCAATCTGATTGTAACGGTTGACTGTGGTAGTTTGAGCCATGGCGAGATTGAATACGCAAACACGCTCGGTATGGATACGATCGTGACAGATCATCACAACGTGGCGGATACGCCACCGCCTGCGGTTGCAACTATCAATCCAAAATTTCCTGGGCACGAGTATCCGTTTATTGATCTTGCAGGGGTTGGTGTAGCATTTAAGCTGGTGCAAGCAATGCAAAAGGAGTTTAATGGCCTTCCCGAGGGGCATGAAAAATGGCTTCTTGATCTAGTTGCCATGGGAACGGTGTGCGATATCGTTACGCTTGTAGGAGAAAATAGAGCGAACGTTTATTGGGGGCTTGAGGTTCTTAA
>CAZENS010000040.1:0-2493 GCA_964513905.1 uncultured Candidatus Saccharibacteria bacterium
GTCTTTAGAGCGGTGTCAATCAGACCCTTGCGCGCACCTCGTGTTGCCACGAACGCCTCAAGGCTTGAAAGACCATGCTTAAAGTTCGATCGAATCGGGAGCTCGATTTCACGGTTAGCTGCGTCTACCTGAATACCGATCATGGCGCTCGCTAGCTTCACGTTTGAAATATCACCACGTGCACCAGAGTCAACCATCACAGAAATACTTGTGTCCATGTGGGCCAATTGATCCTTCAAGAAATCAGTTACTTTACCGTCAACCGAACGCCACGTATTCACCGTTAGGTTGTAGCGCTCGTCCTCGGTTACGAGTCCCTGATCAAACTGCTCAGAGATAAGAGTAGCTTTTGCATCACCTTCGGCCACAAATTCGTCAATCTTATCAAAGCTGAGGTAATCATCTTTACCAGTTGAAATAGCCGCAGCTGTGGCAAAACGGAAGGCCTGACCTTTCATGCGGTCGGCGGTCTTGGCTGTCTCTTCCGCACCATACTTATCAAAAATGCGTGCCAATACTTTCTTCAGCTGCTTCTTGTTTTGTACGTTGTCGTCGTATGGGTAATCCTCTGGAAGAATCTCATTAAAGAATACACGACCAAGTGTTGTATCTCGAATTTCGCCCTTTGCGTATACGCGAATCGGACTCTGAAGCTGGATCACTCCATTGTCATACGCCATTTCAGCCTCGTACACACTACTAAATGCCTTACGCTCCTTTGTTTGTGCGCTTGGCTTGTCGTATGTAAGGTAATAGTTTCCAAGTACGATATCCTGGCTGATATTAAGTACCGGAGATCCGTCGGCTGGTTTTAGCAAGTTATTCGTTGCACTCATCAAATCACGAGCCTCAGCTTGCGCCTCTTTCGAAAGTGGCAAGTGAACTGCCATCTGGTCACCGTCGTAGTCAGCGTTAAATCCGTTCGCTACAAGCGGGTGCAGCTGAATCGCCTTACCTTCAACCAACACAGGCTGGAAGGCTTGGATAGATAGACGGTGAAGTGATGGCGCACGGTTTAGTAGTACATACTTTCCTTCAATTACCGCATCGAGCGCGTCCCATACAACCGCCTCGCCGGCCTCGATTAGGCGAGTTGCACTTCGAATGTTGTGAGCATGTTCACCTTCAAGTAGCCAACTAATAACAAACGGCTTAAATAGCTCGAGCGCCATCTGCTTTGGCAAACCACACTGGTGAATTTTAAGCTTTGGACCAACCACAATCACGGAGCGTCCAGAATAGTCTACGCGCTTACCAAGCAGGTTCTGGCGGAAACGACCCTGCTTACCTTTAAGCATGTCGCTCAAAGATTTCAGGCGGCGGCGACCACCAGTCGCGTTAACGGCACGGCCACCACGAGCCGCAGAGTTGTCAATCAAGGCATCGACTGCTTCTTGCAGCATACGCATTTCGTTACGGCGGATTACCTCTGGAGCGTTCAGATTCATTAGCTTCTTCAGGCGATTGTTTCGGTTAATCACTCGTCGATACAAGTCGTTAAGATCGCTGGTTGCAAAACGACCACCGGTTAGCTGCACCATCGGGCGTAGATCCGGAGGAATTACAGGAAGCACAGTAAGCGCCAAAGAACCTGGTTCAATTCCGGCAGCTTGCATGCCTTCAAGCACCTTAAGTCGCTTTAGTAACTTCTTCTCTCGTTGACCTTTTGCGCCCTCAACCTCTTCTGAAAGCTGACGAATCAACTGAGGAAGTTCAATCTCGTCAAGTAACGTCTTGAGCGCCGTTCCGCCCATACCAACTTCAATGATTTCCTCATATTCTTCTGGTAGATTTCGGTAATCAGTCTCACTCATTAATGAGCCCTTCACAAGGCTATCTAGTTGTGACTTCTTTGTGCTGTAGTTTTCTTCAAGATCTTCTACTTCACGGCTCTGCTCTTCGGCAAGCTTCTTTACATCAGCGCCTTCAGCCTCAGCCTCTTTTTCGTAGCGAATTTTAATTGCCGCACGAGCAGCATCTGTTTCTGCTTCAAGATCCGCCAAGAATTGCTCTTGCTTTTCTGTATCAACCGCGAGAACAACATAGCTTGCAAAGTACGCTACACGCTCAAGGTTTCGAACGGTCATGCCAAGTAGCAAGCTCATTGCACTTGGAGTACCGCGCATAAACCAAATATGCGCCACTGGAGCAGCCAGCTCAATGTGGCCCATTCGCTCACGTCGTACAATACTTTTTGTTACCAGCTCACCATTCTTATCAATAGCAGCTTCACGGCTTCGTACACCCTTTAGCTTATTGTCGTGTGGATTAATGTCCTTTACCGGGCCAAAAATTCGCTCACAGAACAGACCGTCGCGCTCTGGTTTTTGTGTACGATAGTTAATCGTCTCTGGCTTTGTAACTTCGCCGTGACTCCATTTAAGGATATCATTCGCGCTTGCTACCGCCAGGCGTACGGCATCAAAATCTGCGATACCTGTGTTTGGAACTACTCGCGACATATTACGCCTCCTCCTTATATTCAGCTTCTTC
>CAZENS010000041.1:0-2360 GCA_964513905.1 uncultured Candidatus Saccharibacteria bacterium
CGTTCGTGGCAACACGAGGTGCGCGCAAGGGTCTGATTGACACCGCTCTAAAGACAGCCGACTCAGGGTACCTGACTCGCCGCCTTGTAGACGTGTCTCAGGACGTATTTACGGTTGAGGACGAAGCAGGAGACGACGATGGATATTCAATCTACCGCGCTGAAACTGAAGAGACGATGATCGATTTTGGTAACCGATTAGTCGGTCGCTATACGGCAAAAGAAGTTCCTGGCCACATTGGTGCTGACGAGTTGATTACTCGCGATATTGCCGACGCAATTGAAGCCGACGACAGTATCGAGGAGGTTGTAATTCAGAATGTTCTTTCAACCAATAATCTTCGTGGAATTCCACGTAAGAGCTACGGGCTTGATATGTCGACTGGTAAATTAGTAGATAACTCTCAGCCAGTAGGTGTTATCGCAGCACAATCTGTTGGTGAACCTGGAACGCAGCTAACGCTAAATACCTTCCACAGTTCTGGTGTAGCAGGTAGCGACATTACACAAGGTCTTCCACGTGTTGAAGAGCTTTTCGAAGCTCGCACGCCAAAAGGTCAAGCGTATGTTACTGAGGTAACTGGAACGGTTGATGTTTGGGAGGATGGCAAGAAGTACATCGTTCAAGTGACTCCTGATTCTGGTAAGGTTGAAAAGATTCAGTTGGATGGTCGCAAACCTGCCGTAAAGAATGGCAGCAACGTGAAGGTCGGCGATGTTATTGCAACCGGCGAAGAAGGCGTTTCTCCTATTGTTGCACCGTTTGATGGTGTCGTAGAGAGTACAGACGATATTCTTGTTATCGCTGCGAATGCTGGAGCACCGGCTCGTTACGAGGTACCCGGAAATATGCAGGTAATCGTGAAGCCAAATGATTACGTAGAGGCGGGTGATCGACTAACTGTTGGTTCGCTGCATCTACAAGATTTGATGCGCCTAAAGGGAACTCAGGCAACACAACGCTACATCATTAATGAGATTCTGCGTATTTATGCAGCTCAGGGGCAAGATGTGGCGGATAAGCACCTCGAGGTGATTGTTCGACAAATGTTTAGTCGAGTGCAGATCGAGGATTCTGGAGATAGTGATTTTGTAACCGGAGACATTGTTTCGAAGGCTGCGGTTGTTGATGAGAACGCTAAACTCGCTAAGGAAGGTAAGGAGTTAGTTGCCTACAAGCAGTTACTTCTTGGAATTACTAAGGTATCGATCTGGAGCGATAGCTTCCTATCGGCCGCCTCATTCCAGGACACAACTCGTGTGTTGATTAACGCAGCAACAAGCGGACGTGTCGACCATCTTCATGGACTAAAAGAGAACGTGATTATCGGACGAAAGATTCCTGTAGGAACAGGAGCTCGAAGCGCTGATGGTGACATTCTCGCGGAGTCTGAAGAGAGCGATGTAGAAGAAATTGAGCTAGATAGCTAGGCGGTTTCTTCGGCAGCAATGTGAATGTCCCGCTGTATGGCGGGACATTTACTATATGTGAGCAATGCGGCATTGAGCTTTTAATATAATATGATTACTCTGAGCCAAGCTTCTTTATGGTAAGGCGAGGTGGAGATGACGAAACAGTTACATCTACCGACGGCTTTGGGTCGGTGACATTTAATGTATCGTCTGCGCTAAACGGAGGCCCGGTTTCTGTCGTTCTAGGCGAGAATAGTCTTGTGATAGGAGTGATGGTAGATTGAAGCAATCGCTCATTTCAGAAATAATTGCAGGTTTTCTTTACAGATGCAAGCACTCTGCGCTATTTGCACGGAGGGTGCGATTCTGTTATACTGTCATATGAGTTTCCTCTTTTTGGCTATTATCTTGTAAGGTATGTGTACACAAGATGGTGGAGTGAAAAGAAAGACATGGCAACGGTATGCTGAACCTGCGCCATAAATAAGTAAGAAAATAAGGGAGAATAAATGCCTACCATTAATCAATTAGTGCGTAAGCCTCGAAAGACTGCCACTAAGAAGACGAAGAGCCCTGCGCTTGGTCGTATTCATAACGCTCTAAAGGTGCGATATTATGATCAAAAATCACCTTTAAAGCGCGGTGTGTGTATTCGTGTGACTACTAAAACACCAAAGAAGCCAAACTCGGCGCTTCGTAAAGTTGCGCGTGTTCGTCTAACAAACAATCATGAAGTTTGGGCGTATATTGGCGGCGAAGGCCACAACCTACAGGAGCACGCCGTTGTGCTTGTGCGTGGTGGACGTGTACCTGACCTTCCAGGTGTACGATATCATATCGTACGTGGTGCGCTTGATCTTCAGGGCGTATCTGATCGTAAACAAGGCCGTTCGAAATACGGCGCTAAGAAGGAGGATAAGAAGTAATGCCTCGTAAAGTTACAAAAAA
>CAZENS010000042.1:0-2358 GCA_964513905.1 uncultured Candidatus Saccharibacteria bacterium
TTTCCTATTCAGTGGGATGAGCCGTTCGGCATGGCGGTAATTGAGGCGCTGGCGTGTGGAACGCCAGTTGTTGCAATGAAGAGAGGCGCTATGCCCGAGATTATTCAACATGGCGTTAATGGCTGGCTAGCTAAGGATGAAAAAGAGTTTTTCGAATATGCAAGTCGAGTTGATGAGATTGATCCAGCTGCGTGCCGCAAAAGTGTGAAAGACCTGTTTTCGGCGAAGGTGATGGCAAAAAACTACGTAGAGCGATATCGTGAAGTTATCGCTCGAGCTGGTCGGTAATTTCATCTGGCAAAAAACCCTTGCCATGCTTAAAATCTGCCTTCCATTGGTAATCTTTGGCGTATCCAAGGTCCTTCATTAATTTTGTAGGAGCGTTGCGTAGATGAAGCGGCACTTGTGCATCAGGGAATTTTTGTGCCAGCGACTTGGCTTTGTACATAAGATCGGTGCTTTCGCGCGACTTTTGGCTACGTGCTAGTGCGGTAGCCACGTGGAATAAAATATAGTTACTCTCTGGCATGCCAACGCGCTCTACGGCCTGAAAAGCGTTTAACGCTAGCTGCAAGGCACCATTTCCCGCCAGGCCTATATCCTCCGAGGCGAAGATAATCATTCGTCGAGCAATAAACTTTGGATCTTCACCGGCATCAAGCATACGAGCTAAGTAGTAGAGTGTCGCATCTACGTCGCTGCCGCGCATACTTTTTATAAAGGCGCTGATAACGTTGTAGTGCATGTCGCCCTTTTTATCGTAGCCAGGCACGCGCTTTTGTGCAGCAGCCTTAACGGTTTCTGGCGTTACTTTTTTATCACCAAAGCCGAGCGATAGCTCCAAATTTCCGAGTGCAACTCGGGCATCGCCTCCTGACAATTCAGCTAGGTAGTCGATTGCTTTTGGTGTAATAAAATTGGTTTTTTTAGTGATTTTTAGGGCTCGCTTTATAATCGCCACAACCTCGTCTTTGCTCAGGGGCTGCAGTACAAGCACGCGCGTTCGGCTCAGGAGCGGAGTGATTACTTCAAAACTTGGGTTTTCAGTAGTTGCACCGATTAGTGTGATGAGGCCACTTTCGACGTGCGGCAAGAAGGCATCTTGTTGAGCCTTATTGAAGCGGTGGATTTCGTCAACAAACAGGATTGTTCGTAGCTGGAGGTTCCAGTTTTGTTTCGCATGTTCAATAACTTTTTCTACATCTTTTTTACCGCTTGTTACCGCCGATAATTCGACAAATTCAGCCTCAACTTCTTTTGCAATAATTCTAGCAAGTGTTGTTTTTCCTGTTCCAGGAGGCCCCCATAAAATTAAGCTAACTGGCTGTTTGTTTTTTACAATTCGCTGCAAAATTTCAGAATCACCAAGTAGGTGAGTTTGTCCGATTACTTCTTCTAGGGAGGTGGGGCGCATTTGTTCAGCCAGTGGTGTTCTACGCATCATACCTACTAGTATACCTTGCCTCGCAATATAATTGCGCAGATGAATGAAAACTGAAAAAATTTGCTATACTTGAGGTAACATATGACACAAAAAATCTCAGATATTCGGGTAGTGGCAACATCATTTATTGTAAGTATTGCAGACGTTGCGTTAAGTTTTGCCGCTGCGCTATTTACTGGAAGTACAGTAATGCTTGCACAGGGACTGCAGGGAATTAGCGACCTTGTAACCGGTGGAATTTTGTATCAAGGTGTTAAGCGATCCGGCAAAAAGCCAACTAGCTTGTATCAGTTTGGATTCGGTCGCGAAGTATTCTTCTGGGTATTAATGGCTGGGATTATCATGTTTGTTGGAACTGGCGGTATGTCTTTGTATTTTGGGTACCATCAGGTGGTCAATCCGCAACCTGTTACGGATGTATGGGTGGCGCTTGGTTTGTTGGTGTTTGGATTTTTATCGAACGGCTATGCATTCATGCTTAGCTTAAATCGTCTAGCACAACTAGACCCGTCGCAAAAGTGGTATCATCAGCTTCTTCATTCAAGCGTCGCAGAAACAAAAGCAACTTTTTTGATTGATTTTTTAGGAACAGTGTCGGCATTATTGGGTGTTTTTGCGCTATTGGCGTTTGCGCTTACGGGCAACGAACAATTTGACGGCGTTGGAAGTATGATTATTGGCCTAGGGATGATGAGCGTTGCACTTGTTCTTATTAATGATGTTCGTGGATTGATTGTTGGGCGTGCAGTTGAACCGCGCGTGGTAAATAAGATAATTAGATCGGCTCAATCGGTGCGTGGTGTAATATCCGTGCTTGATTTGCGAACTATGTATTTGGGTTCTGCAAAGATGCTTGTGATACTAGAAGTGCATGTGCAGGACGGTTTAATTACTGATCAAATTGAGGAGCTGAC
>CAZENS010000043.1:0-2272 GCA_964513905.1 uncultured Candidatus Saccharibacteria bacterium
CCGGACAGGCACTCGGCATAGGTATTGCTGTGGCATACATGGCCGTAACTGCAACATCCCTCGGAGCAGCTGCTGGAGCAATGGCGCAGTCTCTACCGTCAGCAATTGCAGGTATGGTGGCAATGTGGTTTATAAATAGTAAGGTAGAGGATTTATTTAATGGAGTACTTGCAGACGGAAACACAAAGGGTGTCGACTTCGGCGCGGCGGCAAGTGCCGGAGGCGCAGCAGCAGCCTCGGGTATCGCAAGCGCAAACGGCATACTGCCTGTGTCAAATATGGAAGATGTCGCCAACATGGCCTATGTAAATCATATTGCCCGTGTCGATAGAGAAAAGATTGAACGATACGCCGCCCGAAATACGCCACTAGATATATACAATCAATACTCGTTCTTAGGATCAATCATTCGAAGCGCCGACTTAACATCCCTATACGGAATGGGAAAGATTCAAGCTGCACTACTTATGCCAATTAAAATCCTAGGTAGTGTCAGCTCAACGCTCACCCCAAAAACGTTTGCACAAGCGGCCCAAACGGATGAACGCTTCGGGCAATGTAAAGACCCTTTCTTTGTTGGAGGTAGGCTCTCGGAAAATTCGAACGAATTTGACAAAGGTATAGGCCTAAAAACTGCAGACATATGGTGCAATATACGACACAGCAACAATCCAATACATCTGAACGCCGACCCCGAAAGGGTAGCCGACTGGATGGTTGACGCTGCACAAGTTGACCCAGAGAGCGGAGAGCCGATTGTAAGTGCAGAGGATATGGTACGGCTGAACGAACCTTCCAATCGTACGTCAGCTGCAGCAGTTGATGCAGCTCCATCGGGAGAAGACCCTTCAAAAAACTCCAATGAGCCGCCCGTAAAAGTATATCCAGAAAGCACCAGCTATATACTAAGGCAAACAGTTGCAGATGTCCTGCGACCAGACGATGATACGCTTGCAGATCTTGGAATACCAATAAATACACCTTCAGACAAACTGGTTGAATACACTCCAGGCTATAAATATCGTACAGAACTCGCCAACACAACGGGTAAGCCTTATGTTGAAGCAAGGTTCTATCCACCGCCGATAAATCCTTCAGCAACGAGTCAGCTTTTAAGTAAGGAACCTGAAGGTACAGAGCGCGAAAAAGGGGATAATCGTTCAAAAAACTATGAACCAGAAAAAGACGCTCGCACCTATGCTCACTGGTATCGATTCTGTCGAGATGGCGCCGAAGACGGCAGAAAAGTTCCCATCGGCATCCCAGATTCAGAAGATCCAGAAGATCTGCTGTCGAAAGTTGCTTTTGGTCTTATTGGCAAGAACTATGTAAGCGATGGAAGGGAGTGTCTTCGGGAGAATCGCTGCGAAGCTGGACAGGATCCAAACGGAGCGAATCACGACACTAACATTGAAGCGTGGTACGGAGAAGGTGCAATGAAAAAACGCTGCTACCCGCCTCAGTACGACATATATAGTGCCTATCTATTAGATAAGCATACAGATGAAGGCATGGAAGGTGACGAAGATGCTGAGTAGTTTTGCTTTTTACGTTCAACTAGTACTTAACAAATTGTTCGTTATCAACCGGACTAGACCATGCTACACATACGTTCACATCGTCACCCAGCTTACCATCACCTGATATAAAATTATCCTCGCTGCCTATAGGAACGAGGACAAGTGGAGTTGCTGTACCAAACTTATCATCTTCCGTATTAGCCAAAAGACTATTTATACTTTCTTGAGTATATTTAATTTGAGCATCTGTTGCGGTAACATTCTCGGGTATTACAGGTGCGGGATCAAAAGGAGAACGACCAGATGGCCCAGACTCCGTGTAGCCCTGAATCGTGTCAGCGTTATCTGCTATTGCAATCAATTGCCTTGCATCCTCTGTGCTAGCCCCGCCATTTGAAATTATCTTGCTACTTAGATCACTATTATAAAATGATAGCTCATACGGCCAGCTTCTTTCTTGAACTTTCTCAATCACCTTATCACTACACTGGCTACCGTAAACCACCTGATTATTAAATAGATCTACACTATTGTCGTTATCTTTACCCAGCTGTGCACCAACCGCACAACTTGTTACGAATAGGGTAGTACCAATGGCGGCAACTCCAAGCGATTTCCTCACTTTCATACTTCGATTCGTGTCAGATATTGACTCGCGATTATCAGTTAACTGTAGGTTTGGATTATAAAACACACTCTCATTCATATGTTGAGTATATAATACTTATTTAAAAATGTCAATATTTATCGCA
>CAZENS010000044.1:0-2010 GCA_964513905.1 uncultured Candidatus Saccharibacteria bacterium
GACGAGGTTTAGTGATACTGGCACCCTTCTTGGTAAGGATTTCTTTAAATTTTTGTAGTTCAGACATTGTTGATAGTATAGTATTTTTGCAACAAAATTGCAATCTTTATTATTTTTGCAACAAAATTGCAAAAAATATAGCTCAAAGATATACTCACTGGAATGAAGATAGCATTTGTAGGAAAAGGCGGCGCCGGTAAGACCACCACGTCTAGCCTATTTAGTCAGTATTATAGTAAAAGTCAACGTTGCTTAGCGGTAGATGCAGATATTAATATGCATATGGCCGAGTTGCTAAATGTACCGGGTGTGCCGTCGGATATATTATTATCCGAAAAAGTGCCGAGCGGGCTTATTCGCAATTATCTAAGGGGTAGTAATGCAAGGATCACATCGGAGGGCGCGTTTAAAAAATCAACACCGCCAGGGAGGGGGTCAAAGACCATAACAATTACCGATTCTGACGACTGGTTTATGAAGAAGTTTTGTCGCCCGGTGAGCGAAAACTTATCGTTGGCTACGGTCGGGTCATATTCAGAAGAAGGAATTGCGTCGAGTTGTTATCATAATAATTTATCTATTCTGGAGAATATTTTAAGTCATACCAACGATAGTGGCACTGTGATTGTTGATATGGTGGCCGGAACCGATGCTTTCGCTTCTACCCTTTTTGCACAGTTCGATGCGCTTGTATTTGTAGTTGAGCCAACTAAGCGTGGATTGGCGGTGTTGGATGATTATCTACGTCTAGCGAAGGCTGGTGGAGTTGATGAGCGAGTGTTGGTAGTTGCTAATAAGGTTAATGATAGCGATGATGTAGAGTATGTGCGCACTCAAGTTGGCGATCGATTGGTGGGCTATATGCCCCGCTCCAAACACTTAGCGTCTGTAGATAAGGGTACGCAGTTGCTGGATGTGGATAAGATGGAGGCTGAGGCGGTAGATGCGCTGGAAGCTATCGCAAAAAAAGCCAACGAGATGTTTCTACCTGCGCAAAGTCGTCTACCGATGTTATGGGATATTCACAAAACGTACGTTTCTCAGGCGTATGTGAGGGATAGATTTGGTGATTTAACAACGCAGATCGATACACAATTTCAGTATGAGTAAACGATGCTACTTGGGCTCGGGCGGCTTGTCGGACTACCTCTCACCTAGTCGAAATGACTATATTCCGCTCGTTGAGTTGCCGGAATCTCTCAATCCTTACTTGCAATCACATGGTATTCGCCTTTCTGCAAAGTTAATGAATACGTTACCGCTTGGCAATGTTAAGTCTCTTCCTGCACATAGCCTGCTTGCGTCAAAGCAATCGGTTGGTAAAAATATTGTAGAGTCATCGTCTGGCAATACTGTTATGAGTATGGGGCTGCTTGCCGAAAGTATGAATTTGCGTAGTGTAACTGCTGTCGCTTCAGCAGATGTCTCGCCAGGAAAATTAAAATTATTACGGCTAGCGAATATAAACGTTAGGCTAATTGACGGTCCAATATGCCCAGATGCGAATGATCCTGCTGGATCGATTGCGATTGCCAGGCAAATGGGCTTGCAGAATAACTGGATAAACCCTGGTCAGTATGATAATGATGCAAACCCTCGTGCTCACGAGACAATCACCGGACCACAGCTTGTTGACCAGCTTGGAGATAGCCTTGCAATGTTTGTGGCAGGGCTGGGTACGACCGGGACACTTGTTGGAACGGCACGGTATCTTCGCAGTAGGCTTTCAGGCGTGATGATAGGCGGGGTTGTACGTATTCCAAATAATAAAGTTCCAGGAGTGCGCACCAGGAATGGATTACGGGAGGTCGCTTTTGATTGGCAAGACGCACTAACAGAGGATCCGGTGTATATTGACGAGGTGCGCTCGTACGATGCGAGTTTGCGGCTGATTCGGTCGGGGCTATTGGTTGGTCCCAGCAGTGGCTTTGCGTATCAGGGTGCGCTGGATCTTATTCAACAAACGATTGATAGTGGGCGCGAAGATTCTTTGCGTAATAAACAGGTCGT
>CAZENS010000045.1:0-1709 GCA_964513905.1 uncultured Candidatus Saccharibacteria bacterium
TCGCTTGGAATTAACTCAATATTTGCGTCTTGTCGACTGCGTTCCGCCTCTATTAATCGTGCGACTTCTTCATCCTGCATAGCCCTACCTCCTTCTTATACCCTCATTATAGCACCCGCTTGCCTGGTAAATTACGACAAATGAGCTGAAATATATATCATACATGGTATAATATATTCATGAGTATCGACACCTATCGTAAAAAAATCGGCAACCTAATTCAAGAAACTCGCCAAGCTCGTGGCTTTACGCAAGCACAATTAGCAAAGGCCCTTGGAACAAGCCAGTCGGCAGTTAACCGCATAGAGAAGGGCGGTCAAAATATCAGCGTCGAGATGATTGCTCGCATCAGCGATGTTCTCTCAAGTAATATTCTTACCCTCAACGACAGTGGAAAAATTAACTTTAGGGTTAAAGGTGGAGCCAAGCTAAAAGGTGAAATATCGGTAAAAACAAGCAAAAATGCCGCAGTCGGTCTGCTTTGCGCAAGCTTGCTGAATAAAGGAAAAACCACCCTTCGCAAGGTAGCTCACATCGAAGAAGTTAATCGAATTGTTGAGGTCCTACAGAGCATTGGAGTAAAAATACGCTGGACAGATAACGGAAAAGATCTTGAAATTATTCCTCCAAAAAAACTAGAACTCGATAAAATTGACGTTGCTGCGGCAAAACGAACACGTTCAATTATTATGTTTTTAGGACCGCTACTTCATCAGTACAACGCATTTGAACTGCCATTTGCCGGTGGATGTAATCTTGGCACTCGCACAGTTGAGCCACACATGACCGGACTTGCCCCGTTTGGCTTGCAGGTGAAGGCATCGAACGATAAATATACTGTTACCTCGAATCCTGGTGAAATCGATAAAGCCATCCTTTTAACAGAGCGTGGCGATACGGTAACCGAAAATGTTCTTATGGCAGCAGCCCGCTACCCAGGAACGGTAACAATTCGAAACGCAAGTCCGAACTATATGGTGCAAGATGTTTGCTTCTTCCTTGAAAAGCTCGGCGTAAAGATTGAAGGCATTGGTACTACCACTCTACGCGTAACAGGCCTCAACGTCATTGATAAAGATATCGAATACTTCCCTAGCGAAGATCCAATCGAAGCTATGAGTTTTATTGCAGCAGGCGCTGTAACCGGATCAGAGATAACAATCAAACGTGCGCCTATCGAGTTTCTAGAAATTGAGCTTGCCGTTCTAGCAGGCATGGGCTTACAATACGAAATTACACCAGAGTACACCGCTGCAAACGGACGAACCCGCTTGGTTGATATTACGCTCAAAAAATCAAAGCTACACGCGCCAAAAGACAAGCTGCATAGCATGCCATTCCCTGGTGTTAATATGGATAATCTTCCGTTTCTAGGACTAATTGCGACCGCTGCAAAAGGACAGACTCTGGTGCACGATTGGAGCTATGAAAACAGGGCAATCTACTTTACAGAACTTGGTAAGTTAAATGCAAAGGTTGAGCTAGTTGATCCCCATAGGGTTTACATTAACGGGCCGACTGACTGGCGTGCCGGCGACGTTGTTGCGCCACCCGCGCTTCGCCCAAGTGTTGTAATATTGCTTGCAATGATTGCTGCACCGGGTGTATCAATCCTACGAGACGTCTACTCTATCAATCGTGGCTACGAAGAGCTAGCCAACAGATTAAACACTCTTGGCGCCAATATTCAAACTGTAAAAGAAATTTAA